>JAKPTO010000052.1 GCA_029555085.1 bacterium
ATTATCTGTTCCAAAAGTATATTTAGTAGGTGATAATGGACTAATAAGGTGGATCAAAACAGAAGAAAAAGCAATAGAATTGTATGGAAAAAATTGGAATAAATTAGTATATGATTTAGATGAATCATTGTTTGGTGATTACACAGAGGGAGAAGCGATTGAATAAAAAAATTCATGATTTTTTATAAAAATAGCCAATTCGTGGCTATTTTTATTATACGAATAATAATTTTTCTAAACTTAAATATTTTGCTATAATAATAATGGTTTTAAGAAACTGATTTTATTTATTTTATGAAAAAACAATTTGACATAATTACATTTGGTGGGGCAACTCAAGATATTATGTATTATACAAAAGAAGGCGTAATTATTAAAAATAAAAAAAATATTTTAGCTCCAGAATTATTAGCATTTGAATATGGCGAGAAAATAAACTCAGATGATGTTCATATGACATTTGGTGGAGGAGCAATGAATACAGCAGTAAGCTTTGCAAATTTAGGATTCAAGACTGGTATTTTTACAAACTTAGGAGATGATCGATTCTCCGATGCGATTGTGCGTGAGCTTAAAAGTAAAAAAATTGACATAACCAATATAACAAAATCAACAAAAACTCATTCGGGATTTTCTTTTATTATAAATTTTAACAACGAAAATCATAATGAACATATTTTATTTACTCATCGTGGTGCAAATTCATTATTAAACATTTCTGGTAAAAAATTAGAAAATATTAATTCACAATGGTTTTATATTGCATCGCTTGGTGGCGCTAAAAAATTATTCACGAAAAATATAAATACAATTTTTGAAATTGCTGAAAAGAAAAATATAAAAATAGCATGGAATCCAGGGGTTCCACAAATAAAATTAGGTTATAAATTTTTTAAAAAATATTTCAAAAATATAGAAGTTTTTTGCTTAAATAAATCCGAATCAATTGATATGGTAAAAACATACGGAATAAAAACAGATAATGTAGAAAAATTACTGAAAACAATTCATTCCTGGGAAGTAAAAATATGCGTTATAACTTGTGGTCGTCTTGGCGCGTATGTTTATGATGGAAATAAAATATATTTTGAAAAAGCCACAAAACATAAATCAACAGATACAACTGGCGCTGGAGATGCATTTAATTCAAGTTTTGTAGCGGGATTAATGATTTATAATAACGACATAAAAAAATCTTTAAAATTATCAATGCTTAGAAGTGGAAATGTTGTTTCAAATATTGGCGCTCAATCTGGACTTTTAACAAAAAATCAAATTAAACCTTAACAATAAAAATCTATGAAAGTAAAAATTGAATATTCAAACAGACACATTCATCCATCAAGAGAATTAATAGAACAATTATATGGAGAGGGTTATCAATTAAATTTTTTAAAAAAATTATCTCAGGCGGATGATTTTGCAGCAAAAGAAACAGTAACAATAATGGGACCAAAAACCTCAATAGAAAATGTAAGAATTTTAGGTCCAGAAAGAAAAGAAACTCAAATAGAAATTTCAAAAACAGATGCATATAAATTGGGAATAGAAGCACCAATAAGATTATCTGGTGATATAGATAACACACCTGGAATTAAAATTATAAATGAATTAAATGAAGTTAAGATAGAAAAAGGCGTAATAATAGCAAAAAGACATTTACATGTTTCCCCAGATGACGCAAAAAAATTTAATTTAAAAGATGGACAGGTTGTAAAACTAAAATTTGATGGTGAAAGATCTGCTATTCTTGATCAGATAATTGTTAGAATTGGGGATGGTTTTCAACTTAGAGTTCACCTTGATACAGATGAAGCCAATGCGCTAGGCATAAACCAAAACGACGAAGGCGAATTAATAATTTAATTTAATAAAATGTATTTAGTAATCAACAGCGGAAGCACATCATTAAAATTTAAAATTTTTGATGAGCAATTAAAAAAACTTGATTTTGGCATTATAGAAAAAATAGGCCAAGATCATTCTATTATTGAATTTAAAAATCTAAAAGAAACTAAAGATGTTTCATCTCACAAACAAGCGCTAGTTATTGTAAAAAATTATCTAGATGCAAAAAAAATTATTGTAACTAAAATGATTCATAGAATTGTTCATGGGGGAGACAAATTTCAAGCACCAGTAAAATTAAATTCAAAAACAATAAAAGAAATTTCAAAATACAACTCACTTGCGCCTCTTCATAATCCAATAAATTTAAAAACTGCGGAGCATTCTTTGAATTTATGGAAAAATATAAATCATGTTGGAGTTTTTGATACAATGTTTTTTAAAACTCTGCCTGAAAAAGTATATTCCTATCCTATAAATTACGACATTGGCAAAAAATATGGAATAAGAAAATTTGGATTTCATGGATTTTCTCATTATGGAATGTTACAGGAAGTATCAAAAAAATTAAATAAAAAAGTTAATAATTTAAATATCATAACATGTCATTTGGGCGGAGGAGCAAGTATTTGCGCTATAAAAAATGGAAAAGCAATTGAAATATCAATGGGATTTTCACCAAGCTCTGGAGTTATGATGATGACAAGATCTGGAACAATTGATCATGAAATCATTTTTTATCTTTTGGGTTGTGGCCTAAAAACTCAAGAAATAAAAGATATACTAAATTATACATCTGGATTATTTGGTATTTCGAAAATTAGAGATTTAAGAGACATAATGATTTTATGTGGATATAAAATTCCCGGATATGTATCGCACTTAAAAATGAATAAAAACTTGAAGAAAAATGCGCAACTCGCGTTAAATATGTTTATTTATAGTATTCAAAGACAAATTTCTTCCTACATCACTTTATTTGATAAAATTGATGCAATTGTTTTTTCTGGTGGAATAGGGGAAAGAAACAAAGATATTAGAAATTTAATATTAAAAGATTTAAAAATATTAAAAAACATACCTAGTATAGTTGTAAAATGCGATGAAGAAAAATATATGTTGATGTTATCCAAATAAGTTTTAATAAATAAAATAAATCCGCAAATAACATTAACAATAAATTATTAAATATTTTATATCACGATAATGAAAAGTAGAATCTCTAATGGATTAAAATTAGTATTAGCATCTATTTTTATAAATATTTTTTGTTTTAATTTTTGTATTGCTGAATATCACAAAACAAATGAAAATGGAACTGAAATATCAACAAGCACAGCACAACAATTAGAATTACAATTCCCAGAAAGAGAATCTGGAAAATTAAAAAATGAATTAAATGGACTAGATCAAGAAGACCCAGTTTCTATAAATATAATAGACTATAAAAAACCATATTTTTGGGCATTATTATTGTCTTTATTTCTAATTATTGGAATTTTAATTCGATTGTTTAAAAAATTATCTTACATGGATAGGGAATTTAAACAATATGAAAATAAAATAAAAAATGAAATAGACCAGGGAGAGATATTAGATAATGATGAAATTGTTTACTCAATAAACGAAACAAATAAAATCAAACCCGAACTAAAAGATAATAAGCAAATGTCTAAAATAAAAATTACAACACAGGAAGATGACGACATCGAAGAAGAGGACGACATCGAAGAAGAGATAGAAAATAAAAAAATTAAAATACAAGATGAATCAACAGATCAAGAATTAATTATTAATAATAAAAAAAATGAAAACGAAGATGATGATTATATTTTCGATAATTAATTAAATTTTAATAATATGAGTAAAGAACTATTAACAGGAAATGAAATAATTGTACGCGCTGCATTAAATGCTGGAGCTCAAGCTTTTTTTGGTTATCCAATAACTCCAGCAACAGAAATAATGGCAGAGTGGGACACTTTTTACGAAAAAAATCGTAATAATTTGCTTTTTCTACAAACAGAAGATGAGATGTCAGCGGGCTTTGCAACAATAGGCGCTGTTGTAACCGGAAAAAAAGCATTTACAGCTACCGCTGGTCCTGGAAATATTTTAATGCAAGACGCATTTTCAATGGCTGAAGCAATGCAAATTCCAATTGTAGCCATTATAGGTCAGCGTGGCGGACCTTCAACTGCTTCGGTTATTTACTCCCAACAAGAATTAACATTGACAGCATTTGGGGGAAATGGCGAAGGATATCGAATTGTGTATAGTCCATCAACAATTCAGGAATTATATGATTACACAATAAAAGCATTTAACACTGCGTGGAAATATACAACTCCGACTTTTGTTTTAACAGATGGTTATACTCTAAAAACAAGAACAAATGTTGAAATAACTCGTCCAAAAAATTTAGAAAAAAGCTTTCCGATGGTTTTAAAATCAAATAAAAGAGGAAAAAAAGAATCAGAATATGTAAATTTGAGAAATACTTATTCAGTAGAAGAAGAATGTTTTAAAAATAATAAAACCTTAATCGAAAAATGGAATAAAATAAAATCTCAAATTGAGGAACACGAAGTATATGAATTAAATAAATCAAAAAAAGACACGCTTATTATTGCTCACGGAAATGTTGCTTCATCAGCAAAACAAGCATTGTATGACACAAAGAAAAAATCAGTAAAATTATTTAGACCAATTACAGTAAATCCATTTCCGATTAATGCCTTAAAAAAAGAACTCAAAGGAATTAAGCAAATTATAGTAACAGAATCAGCAAATAATCAATTATTAAAACTTGTAAAAGAAAATTTATACGGACTAAATATTCCTATCAAAACTTATAATAAACCAGCACTTGGAATAACTCCAGAAGAAATAATTGAATTAATTAAAAAGAATAAATAAATATATGGAAAATAAAAATAATCTATCTTGGCCAAAATGTTGGAAACATTCTTCCAAACCTCACAACTTTTGTCCTGGTTGTGGTCACCCAATAATACTTAAACAATTAGGACATACAATTGATGAATTAGGAATTCAAAGCAACACGCTTTTTGGAATAGATATTGGTTGCTCGCTTTTGGCTTGGAATTTTTTCAATGTTGACACAATACAAACTCATCACGGCAGAACAATTCCTGTTATGACTGGCGCAAAAAGATCAAAACCTAAGATGGTTTCAATTGCATATTTAGGAGACGGGGGAGCGTATGCAATAGGAATGCAACATTTGATAAGTGCGAGAATAAGAAATGAAAATATCACTGTTATTATTGTAAATAATGCAAATTATGGCATGACAGGCGGTCAAGAAGCACCAACAACTATTCCTGGTCAAATTACAGCAACAACGCAATCTGGCGCTGATGAATTTTTTACAAAAGGACCAGAATTATTATCAGGTGCAAGTGAATCACCTGCTTATATTGCTCGTGGCTCGGTTGATAATCCAATTCAATTAAAAGGATTTATCAAAAAGGCAATTGAATGGCAAATGACTGGAAAAGGATTTTCATTTGTTGAGGTTTTATCATTTTGCCCTACAAACTGGAGAACTGACGCAAAAGCAACTATTGAGTTTATGAATAAATTAAAATCAATATACACAATAAAAGAATTTACAAAGGAGAATAAATAATATGAAAAAAATTTTAATAGCTGGTGAGGGTGGACAAGGTGTTCAATCACTTAGCAAAATTTTACTTGATATTTTAAATAACAAAGATTTTCACATAAGCTTTGTGCCAAATTACGGAGTGGAGCAACGCGGTGGAGTTTCTTTGGGCTATATTCAATTTGGAACTGAAAATATTTATTATCCAAAATTTTTAAAAGCAAATATTATGGTAATTTTATCAGAACGCGCTTTTAAACGAACAAGTGATTATATAAACAAAGATTCAATTGTAATCTATAATGCTGATTTGATAAATGATCCCACAATTAAAAAAATCAAAAAATCTTACGGCTTTACATTTGATACACTTTCAAAAGAAATTGGCTCTTTGCGCGTTATGAATATGATAGTACTTGGTACAATTATGAAAACAATAAAAGATTTTATAAAATTAGGAGACGCGAAAAAATCAATAAATCGTGTTTTTGGAGACAAGTATATCAAAAATCCTAATTTGAAAGTTTTAAACGAAAAAGCGCTTGAATTAGGATACAATTTAATTAAATAAAATTTTTGTAAATTGTCTTACCCTTGTCATTCTGAATTTATTTTAAAATCCCATCTTGAATCAAGTTTAGGATGATATATAAATAAAAATTTTTTAAAAAATAAATAATTTAAAAAAATAAAAAAACAATATGACAAAAAAAAGAATAGCAATTAATGGTTTTGGTAGAATTGGAAGAGCTGTGTTTAGAATAGCACTAAACAAAAAAAACATAGAAGTAGTAGCAATAAATGATTTAACAGATTCTGCTACGCTTGCGCAGTTGTTAAAATACGACAGCGCGCAAAAAAGAATTGAAAATAAAGTAAGTTCAAACAAAAAAGGAATTGTGGTTGATGGAATTACATATCCAGTTTTCACACAAAAAGATCCAACACTTTTACCATGGAAAGATTTAAAAG
The DNA here is from genome assembly GCA_029555085.1 of bacterium. GTDB lineage: Bacteria > Patescibacteriota > Patescibacteriia > UBA1558 > S5-K13 > STF1-138. Next base: position 6,452 of record JAKPTO010000052.1, read on the forward strand.
TTGATGTAGTTTTAGAATGTACTGGGGTTTTCAGAACATACGAAGATGCGCAAAAACACATGCAAGCTGGCGCAAAAAAAGTTATTATTTCAGCTCCTGCAAAAGGAGAAAATGTTGAAACCATAGTTTTGGGAGTAAACGAAGAAAAAATAAAAAAATCTAAAAATGTTTATGATATAGCTTCTTGCACAACAAATTGTATTGCTCCGGTTATGAAAATAATAAGCGATAACTTCACAATAGAAAAAGCCCTTATGACAACTGTTCATGCTTACACTGCTGATCAAAACCTCATGGATGGTCCTCATAAAGATCTAAGACGCGCTAGAGCCGCGGCAATGAACATTATCCCAACTTCAACTGGTGCAGCAATTGCTGTGACTCGTGCAATTCCAAAATTAAAAGGAAAATTTGACGGATTTGCAATTAGAGTTCCTGTAATTGACGGATCTCTATCAGACATCACGATAAAATTAAAAGAAAATGTTACAGTGGAAAAAATAAATGATTTATTTATAAAAATGTCAAAAGATAAAAAATTCAAAGGAATACTTACAACAACAAAAGACCCAATTGTATCTTGCGACATAATCGGAAATCCATATTCATCAATAGTTGATTTATCGCTTACAAATGTAATGGATGGAAATTTATTAAAAGTTGTTGCTTGGTATGACAATGAATGGGGATTTAGTAATAGAATGCTTGAGTTGTGTGAAAGAATTTAATAAAAATGAATCTATCATTTAATATAAAATTAGCAGAGGGATATAGTAGTCCAACCCAAAAAATTAAAAAAATGTCAGAAAGTTGGGTTGATAATGAAATGTATTGCCCAAATTGTGGATTTAGTAGTATAGATAAATATGAGGAAAATAAACCCGTTGGAGACTTTTTTTGCTCAAAATGTGGAGAAGATTATGAATTGAAAAGTAAAAAAGATAAGTTTGGTACTAAAATTGATGATGGAGCCTATCGCATAATGATTGAAAGATTAAAAAGCGATAATAATCCCAACTTCTTCTTGTTAAATTATAATGCGAGTGATTTTAAAATTAAAACTTTTTTTGTAATCCCTAAACATTTTTTCACTCCTGATATTATCGAAAAAAGAAAACCACTTTCACAAACCGCTAGGCGCGCAGGTTGGGTTGGATGTAATATTTTATTCAACAATATACCTCAAAGTGGAAAAATATATATTATAAAAAATGGATCAATAGAACCAAAAAATGCAGTTTTAAAAAATTGGCAAAGGACACTATTTCTAAAAGAGGAAAGAAAAATTGAAACACGTGGTTGGTTACTAGATGTAATGAATTGCATTGACATTATAAATAAACAAAAATTTAATTTAAACGAAATATATTTATTTGAAAAAACATTAAGCAAGAAACACCCAAACAACAAACACATAAAAGATAAAATAAGACAGCAGTTGCAAATTCTTAGAGATAGAGGATATATCAAATTTATAGAAAAAGGAGTTTATCAAAAAATATAATATTATTATTTTCAAAAAAATAATGCGAAAATCAAACAAAATTATAGGAATATTTTTAGTATCAACTTTATTGATAGTGTTAGTTTTTATTATAATTTTTAGAGAGAAACAAATAAAAAATAATAATGACAATTTTAAAATAGAATTAGATGTTGAACAGCAAGACACTTCCCAAGAAAATGAGAAGAGTGAAATTGATGTTTTATACGACCAATACTGGGAAGATACAGAAAATAAGGAAAATGAATTAAAATCATTGTTAAAACAAAGTGGAGATTTAAAATTTATTCAATTTGAAAACATATATACAAGTAACCAAGAAAACGATAGCCAAAAATATCCAATATTAGATTGCGACAATGAAATAGTTAAGTTTGAATTTATTCCAGATCCATATAGAAAACAGACAGATGAAAATATCATTTTTGAAGATAGAATGGATATTCAGATTATAAACAAAAAAACTAACAAAATAATTCAACAAAAAGAAACATATGTACCATGGAGTATATCAAAATTAAATTTTAATAATGCGGATTATTATATAACAGAGGAATATACTGGTGGCGCTCATTGTTGTCACGAGCAAAGAATAATTGCATGCAAAGATGGTAAATTTACAATTGGTGATACTGCTAACTTTGGAAGTAATGGAGATCTTGGAGATTTTTTTATAAAAAATAATCAAATTTATTTTACTAAATTATGTGGTAGATTTGATTATTTTAATCTTAGTTATGCGTCATCAGGTGGAATGAATTATGTGGCTTTTTATAAACTAGACACTGATTCTAATAAATTTGTAGATGTCTCAAAAGAATTTCCAGACTACTATTCCGCATTAGCAAAACAACAAAATGATTGGGTAATTAAATTAAAAAACTACGAACCAAATTTTTTTAGTGGATTAGATGAATTGTGGTATTATCCACTCATCAAGAGATTGACTGCAAGTTATTTTTCTGGAGAAAGTCAGGAAATTTATAAAAAACAATTTATAGAAGACATGAATTATTTTATAGGTGATTCTTCTACAGAAGAACAAAGTTTTTTATTGCCCATTACGAAAGATAATGTTGAAAAAATTTTTAATGATGCGATGAGGATTTTAAATTCTAACAACATAGATACTACAATATAAACATTGTTAATAAATTCGATAAAAAATAAAATAAACTAATGCCCTCATTTTCAGAAAAAGTATATAAAATTGTTTCCAAAATTCCAAAAGGCAGTGTTATGACATACAAACAAGTTGCAAAACTCGCTGGAAATGAAAAAGCATATAGAGCAGTTGGAAATATTTTGAACAAAAATTATAATCCAAAAATTCCATGTCATAGAGTCATAAAATCTGATGGAAAAATTGGTGGATACAATAGAGGCGAAAAGGAAAAAATTGAAATGTTAAAAAAAGAAGGATATAAATTTAATTAATAATGTATAATTAATTTGTGTAAAAAAATTATAATTTAATATGGGGTCATTTAATGATATCAATTTAAAAAAATGGAAAGAGTCAGAAATTTGGACTGATAGTCTTTGGATTATTCCAGAAAGAGATAAAAGTGGAAAACATGATAACTCATATCATGGAAATTTTGTACCACAAATACCAAGACAATTAATTTTAAGATACACTAAAAAAAATGATATTGTTTTTGATCCATTTGTTGGTAGTGGAACAACTGCTTATGAGGCGGAAAGCTTAAAAAGAAATTTTATTGGAATAGATATTCAAAAAAAATTAATTTCAAAAATAAAAAATAATTTGGATGGCAAGAATAATTTTTCTATTTTAGTAAAAGGTGATAGTACAAAAAAAATAACACTTAATAAAATAATAGAATCCCTCAAACAACGAAAAAAAAAGAAAGTTCAATTAGCTATTCTTCATCCACCATATTTTGATATAATAAAATTTTCACAATTTAATGATGATTTATCAAATGCAAAATCTTTAGAGGATTTTCTAAAAAAATTTAGGTTAGTCTTGGAAAATACCGCATCTCTCTTAGAAGAAAAGAGATATTTAGCAATAGTTATTGGAGATAAATATTCTGATAGTCAATGGATTCCATTGGGATTTTATTGCATGAACGAAGCTCAAAAATTAGGATTAACTCTAAAAAGTATTATTGTGAAAAATATGAGCGGAAATAGAGGGAAGCAAAATAAAGAAGCTATTTGGAGATATCGAGCACTTGCCAGTGATTATTATATTTTTAAACATGAATATATATTAATTTTTAAAAAATAAAATTATGGCAATATTAAGTATCAAGGATGTTAATTTTATTAAATTAAAATCTTTGAAAAAGGAATATCTAAAAAAATTTTGTACTAATTTTAGCATTGAACAATCCAACAATATAACACAGATGATAAAAAATATTTTATCTGCTTTCGATACTGGGTTGATATCAACAAAACACATTAATGAATATATAAAAAATCTGTATAAACAAATTCGCATAGAAGAAATAAGACAAACTGGCGCTAACCATGAGTCAATAATTAAAGAATTGAATCATGTAGATTCCCATATATGGGGAATGGTTCAGGGGGCCGTAGATGCCCATATACAGTCTAATTATGTCAGAAAATATTTCAAATATAGTGATATTATAGACGCCATTAGAGGCTCTCTTTATGGAACCATAGAATCTTATACTCTTTGTACTTGGTATAATCATTGGAGTACTGTATTTCTAGAAGATTTAATTTGTAAAAACGATAAAGTTGTACCAATTATTAAGAAGGTTAGGGGTGTTGATGTTATATGGAATGAGCAACCAGTAGATATAAAAGTAACTAATTTACCAAAAGAGTGGTTTAATGATGGAAAAACAATTGACGATGCAATTAACAATCCAGTTTCTGTGTGCGAATATTTATATAGACTTCAGGGCGCTCAAAGATTTGGATCAGAAAACAGATTATTTATTATTATTTACGATAAAAATAATCCGATAGATAGTTGGAAAATAAAAAGAGAGTATTCATTAATAAAAGAATCGGTCGATAATTTTTTTAATCAAAACATACCCCTAGATCCGATTAACTTTAGTTTTAATTCCTCTCAACACCTAGCACATGCTAAGGTAATGTTTATTTTAAAATAAAATGAATTATATAGGAAGTAAATTATCATTATTAGAATTCATAGAGGATTCTATAAATAAAGTAGCTGATAAAAACTGCAAAATTTTTTGTGATTTGTTTGCTGGGACTGGAGTAGTTGGTAGTTATTTTAAAAAAAGGGGATACAAAATAATTGCAAACGACATTCAATATTATAGTTATGTTCTTAATAGACATTATATTGGGAATCATAAATTGTTAGAATTTAATAGTTTACTAAAAGAAATTCCAGTTTTAAAAAAATTGAAGATTCGAAATAGAAAAGATTATGTTTGTAAATATCTATCAAATTTAAATGGAGCAAAGGGTTTCATTTATAAAAATTATTGTTTAGGTGGAACCAAAAATACAAAAATAAAAAGACAATATTTTTCAGATTTTAATGGAATGAAATGTGATGCGATACGACAAAAAATAGAAAAATGGAAGCAAAAAAAATTAATATCAAATAATGAGTATTATTTTTTAATTACAAGTCTAATTGAATCAATAGATAAATATGCAAATACGGCATCTGTTTATGGAGCATTTTTGAAAAAGTTAAAAAAAACAGCTCAAAATAACCTCATACTCAAACCAGCTGAAATTATAATCAATGACTATGCTCATAAGGTTCTTAATGATGATATAAATATTGCGATAAAAAAAATTCATGGGGATATTTTATATTTAGATCCGCCATACAACCAGAGACAATATGCAACAAATTATCATCTATTAGAAACTATAGCAAAATATGACAATCCTAAAATCTACGGGAAAACGGGATTAAGAGAATACCAAAGTCAAAAATCTCTATATTGTTCAAAGCCTGAGGTAAAAAAGGCGTTTAAAGATTTAATTTTAAATGCAAATGTAAAATATATATTTTTAAGTTACAATAATGAAGGTCTGATGACTTTAAATGATATAAAAGAAATTATGAGTTTGAGAGGACAATATGGAAATTTTAAAAAAGAATATAGTCGCTTTAGAGCGGATAAAAACAGAAAATATATAGCTAGCAAGACTACGGAATATCTTCATTATGTAATCTGTAAATAATTAACATGTCAATTTCAATAATCATCGTAAATTACAAAGTAAAAGATTTACTTGATAAAACATTATCTTCACTTTTTGAGTTTAATAAAAATATTGAACTAGATGTGATTGTTGTTGATAATGACTCAAATGACGGAAGCGAAGACATGGTAAAAAATAAATATCCACAAGTTAGATATGTTCAATCAGGTGGAAATTTAGGTTTCGCAAAAGCAAATAATATTGGTTATAAATTAGCAAAATATGATCACATACTACTACTAAATCCTGACACAGAATTTATTGAGCCAGATTCACTAAAAAAACTTATTGAGATTTTTGATTCATGCGAAAATATCGGAGCAATTGCATGTAAATTATTAAATAGTGACGGAAGTTTACAAGCATCTTGTAGAACATTTCCAACTCTGTCTTCACAAATTTTTGTATTATTAAAACTTCACAATTTTTTTCCGCGTTTAATTCCTAGCATAAAAAAATATTACATGCTTGATTTTGATTACAATAGTGAAAAAAAAGTTGACCAAGTCATGGGTGCATTTCTACTTACAAATAAAAAAATTATTGAAAAGGTTGGTGGATTATTAGATGAAGATTATTGGTTACTTTTTGAAGAAGTTGATTTGTGTACTAGAATTAAAAAACACGGATTTGATATTATATTTACGCCAATTACAAGTATAAGGCACCACAAAGGAGAGAGTTTTAAACAAGAAAAAATATTAAAAAATCAAAAAACTTTCAATAATAGTTTATTAATGTATTTCAAAAAACATAAAAACGAATTACAGGTTTTAATTTTAAAATTTTTTATTGTAATAAACTGGTTTATCGTGCGATTAGTTATGGTTGCTGCGAAACTAAAAATCTTACCTAAAAAAAAGAAATATTTATAATGTTTAACTTTCTTAAAAATAAATACTTTTCAATAACCTTCTTATCTCTTATTGTATTAGATGCTATTTTTTTTCTTGCTCATAAATTTACAACATTTAATTATATCGCATTTTCACTTCTTGCAATTTGTATAATTTATTTAATTTCTTACGATATAAAATGGATTATTTATATTAGTTTTTTGGAATTATTTGTGGGTTCTTTTGGGCGACTCATGAGCATAGATTTATTTGGATTTTCTCTATCATTACGAATATTTATTTTTGTAATTTCATTTATTTTCGGAATGATTTATGTTGTAAAAAATAAAAAAATCGACTTTTTGAAAAGTCAGTATAAATGTTTTTATTTTGTTTATATTTTAATTCTTATATTTGGAATAATTATTGCATTAATAAATAAAGCTAAAATCTCAAACATTTTCTTTGACATAAATAATTTTATATTTTTCTTAATTCTACCAATTTATTATCAAATTATTATAAAAGAAGAGAGGATTCTAAAAAATTTATTTTATATTTTCATTTCTGCGACTCTATTTTTATCACTAAAAACAATTATTGTTTTTTATTTATTTTCACAACATTTCTCGTGTTTGGACTTTACAAGTCTTTATAAGTGGATCAGGGATTCTCGACTTGGTGAAATTACAAAAATGAATGAACATTTTTACAGAATATTTTTTCAAAGTCAAATTTATTTAATGATTGCTTTTATAATAAATTCAGTAATTTTAATATTTCAAAAATTAAAAAAGAAAGAAAAAATATTTTTTTATATATTATTAATTATAAATCTATCTGCAATCATAATTAGTTTTTCAAGAAGTTTTTGGCTTGGAATTGTAAGTTCGTTATTAATTTTATTCATAATATTAATCCTTAAAAAAGAAAAATTTATAAACATTGTAACAAACTATTTAAAACTTTTTGGAATTTTGATTTTGTCAGTATTTTTTGTTTTTATATTATTAAAAATTCCAGATACTCATATAAATTTTGCTGATATGTTATCGGGTCGTGTAAGTGAATCTGACGCGAGTAGTAATTCAAGAATGGAATTACTTAATCCAATGTTACGTGATATAAAAAAATCTCCAATATTAGGTCATGGATTTGCCCATGAAATAAGTTATTTTTCAAAAGATCCAAGAAATTTAAATGATTCTAATCCCACGGGCGAAGTTACAACTTACAGCTTTGAATGGGGTTGGCTCAGTTTTTGGCTTAAAATAGGCATTTTTGGACTATTATTTTACATAATTTTGAGCTTGAAAATAATTAAAGATTCTGTTAAATTAATTGGTAGTAATAATGTAATTTTTATTGCATCATTGCTTTGTTTTATATCTATTTCAGTAGTTCATATTTTTTCACCATATTTAGATCACCCACTAGGACTTGGATTTATAATATTAATAATTTGTATAATAGAAAAATATAAAAACGACTCATTGTCATTCCCGCGCAGTTGAACAATTATCAATGGTTTATATTTTTTCACCATATTTAGATCATCGGCCAGAATCTAGATTTATAATATTAATAATTTGTATAATAGAAAAATATAAAAACGACTCATTGTCATTCCCGCGTAAGCGGGAATCCAGTGCGACACAACAATACAAAGTTTAATAAAAAAAGCGATTTATGAAATACGAAAAAGAGTATTTTGTCTATATACTTGCAAGTTATAGAAATGGAACATTGTATATAGGTCTAACAAATAATTTAATAAGGAGGGTTTCTGAACACAAATCAGGAATAATAAAAGGATTCACAAAAAAATATAATATTAAAATGTTAGTTTATTATGAATCAACAAATGATATTTTTTCAGCAATAACAAGAGAAAAACAAATGAAAAAATGGAATAGAAAATGGAAGCTTGAATTAATAGAAAAATTCAATCCAAATTGGGAAGATTTATATTATAAATTATTTTAACACAATGTCTAGAATAAGTATCAACTTAGTTACCTGGAACGGAGCAAAATACATTAAACATTGTATTAATTCTATATTACAACAAACTTTCACAGATTATGATGTAAATATTTTTGATAATAATTCTAACGATAATACAGTTGAAATTATAGAAAAAAACTTTCCACAATTTAAAGTGCTAAAAAATAGAGAAAATATTGGTTTTGCTCCTGCGCATAATAAATTATTTGCATGGAGTAAATCAGATTACATAATGTGCTTAAATCAAGATATGATACTAGAGCCAAATTTTTTAGAAAATATCTTCAATTTTTTAAATAGCACCAAAGAAACAAATATTGGAACAATTGCTCCAAAATTATTTCAATGGAAATTTGACGATAACGATCCTTATAATTCAGATAAAACTGGTAAAACAAATATAATTGATACTTGTGGATTTCAAGTTTTTAAAAATCATCAAGTTGTAGATATTGGTCAGTCAAAAGAAGACGCTCCAGAGTTTAATAAAATAAAAGAAGTATTTGGTTCATCTGGCGCTTGTCCTATTTATCTAAAAAAAGCCCTCGAAGATGTTAAAATTAATAATGAATATTTTGATGAAGATTTTTTTAGCTATAAAGAAGATGTCGATTTGGCATTTCGCCTAAGACTTGCTGGATATAAATGTTATTTTTTACCCAACGCAATTTGCTATCACGACAGATCTATTAAAACTGGAACAAGTACTATAAAAAACAGAAAAGCGAAACCATCTTGGATAAATAAATATTCTTATAGAAATCATGTTTATTTACTTATAAAAAATGAATTTTTTGTAAATTTTATCAAATGTTTTTTTCAATTATTTTTTTATGAATTCAAAAAATTTATTTATGTATTATTTTTTGAACATGAAAGTTTTAAATTTTTATTTAAAAATAAAAAATTATTCTCTAAAATGAAAAATAAAAGAAAATACATATTTAAAAATATTGTGCGTATTACAAGTAAAGAATTATATAAATGGTATAAATAACATGGAATTATCTATAATAATTTTAAATTATAAATCATCACAACTTATAAAATACCAATTAAAAAAATTGGCTAATTATAATTTTAACTTTGATACAGAAATTATAGTTATTGATAATGATTCTCGTGATGACATAGAAAGCATTGTGCAAGAATTTCCAAATGTAAAATTTATTCAATCAGGAAAAAATATTGGATTCTGTGCTGCGAACAATTTAGCTGCAAAATCCGCAAGGGGCAAATATATAATGATATTAAATCCAGATATAAGAATAGAGCAATTTACAATAGAAAAACTTTACGAAACCCTGAAATCAAATGATAATATTGGCATTATTGGACCTCGTCTTATAAATGCAGATGGATCTACTCAAGAAACAAGTTTCACATTTCCAAATATTTATTATCCATTATTCAGAAGAACATTTTTAGGGAAAACAAAAATCGGCCAAAAATGGCTTTATAAATTTTTATTAAAAGACAAGGATAGGACTAAAAATTTTGAAGTTGATTGGCTCCAGGGCGCTTGTTTTATAATAAAAATGCATGTTTTTAATAAAATAAATGGCTATGATGAAAAAATATTTATGTACTTAGATGATATGGATTTGTGTCGTCGTGTCTGGGAAGCTGGATATTCAGTGTATTACATGGGCGAAGTTACAGCAATTCATTTGCACCAAAAAATGTCCGCTAATAAAAATATATTTATTTCTATATTTACAAATAAATTGTCTAGAATTCATATAAAAAGCTGGTTGCATTACATAAAAAAATACTCTGGCATGGATTTTCCAAAAAATTGTCCATCAGGAAAAAATTATTCAAACTCACAAGTTAAATAAATTTCTTTAAATTCTATATCAATAGATAATATATTTGGCGTTAATTTTTGTTCTAATAAATGATTAGATATAACGGCAAATGGTTTTATTCCTAGGTAATTACCATTTTCAAATTGATTGGTATATTTCAAAAAATCATTATATTTTTTATTTTTTATTGAATCTACAAATAACTTTAATAATTCTTCTATTGATTTTCTGTCTTCTTTTTTTATTTCCTTTGCAAAATCCCCACATGCTATTACAACAATCTTTTCATCTGATTTTTTAATAAAATCAAATAATAATTTTCCAAATTTTAAATGATACGATAGATCACTAGCAGAACAATTAATTATAATAAATTCTGTATTCTTAGATTCTTGTTTTATGTCTTTATCAGGTCCTTTTGAAAAAACATGATATTGATTTAAAAAATAAAACGGAACAAATGATTTATAATTTATTTCCGAATCTGAAAAAATTGAAACTGGAAAATCATTTTTCCTTAAAAAATATTTTAATTTTGTAGAAAAATCCATATCTCCCATCACTTCAAATCCTGCGGATAAGTCTCCAAAATCTTTAAAATTAATACTATATGATTCGCATTGATTTATTGAAATATTATTAAACTTGGAATATTCTGGCATTATTATAATAATTTTTTGCGGGTCTATATTGTAAATTTTTTGCCTAATATGCTCCCATGCTGTTATGGATTTTTTTAATTTGTCAGAATGCTTACCGCCTATTTTTGATATAAGCAGAGGATTGTGTGGAGAAAAAATTGTATAAACTTCTTTCATATTTTTATAGTGGATGTGATTCTTGTGCTGGCAAGAGTTCATCTTCATTAATATTTTCTAAAATTATATTTATTGAATCACCAATTTTATTTAAATTTAATATTTCATCTGACACAACTACAACATCGCTCCATGAAAATCCTAATTGCTCAAAAATTTCAGCACTTATTATTGGCTTCCTGACTCCATCAGATACAAAATAAACAGCGCTATTATTTTCAGATCTCACTAAAACTCCATCTCTTATTATTGTATCATCTATGCTTTCTAATTTTTGTATTTCTTCACTACTAACTTTAGAAATATATTGATTAGGATAATTTAATTTTGCTAAATCACTATTTAAAACAAAGGACTTTTTACCATCTTTTGCGTAATAAATTTTTTGATCATTAATGTCTTGTAAAACTATTCCATTTGGATATAGACTATTTATTGTAATATCTTGTCCTTTGGGATAATAATTACAATCATCATAAGATATACTTATTGCCTCCTCTGGATTCACACCAAAATATCTTGCAATCTCACGAGATTGAAATTTTCTAAGTTTGTTATTATCTACCATATAAAAATCGCCGTCTGGCGTCCTTAAATATGCATAATTTTCAAATTTTATTGAATCTCCTACAGCATATTTTTCTAAATCACTATAAGAAACATTTATTATATCAGATTTATTATATCTACTTATAAACGACGCCCATGTCACAAATGGTTTTTTGTGTCCATCTTCAATTAACCAAACACTTGGAGAATCATATGCCTTTACAATCGTTCCATTTGGATATTTTTTAGTAAACCATTTTTGCCAAATTTTCCAAAAATTATAATTACCGTTATAGTGTGGAGTGTAATTATATAAATTTACAGTTGCTTGATTTAATGGCGTAATTTTTTTACCGTCAATATTGTATTCTTGATTAATCTGAAAAAGCCAAATTAAATCATTGTTCTCAATATAAAATCTATTTCTTTGAGCAGCATAAAAAACTTGATTATAAAAACCTTTATATTTTTGTAAATATGGATCATCCTTGGAGCAATTATCACAAATTGCAAAACCAGTAGCCCAATCAAGCTGTCTTTGTGTAGGATTCGGATCTGTAATTAAACTCTGTTCTTTCTGAATTAAAACTATCAAATACTGGGGATTAATTTTATACTGATTTGCTGCATTATAAATTATTTCAGACGCTGAAATCAATTTTCCAGAATTAGGATCTTTAATAATGTAATTTTTTAGTATTCCATTTTGTCTATTTAAAAAACTCTGTATTTCATAAACATCCATCGAGGAATAATCTTCTAATTCAAAATCTGAAATAATAAAATTAGGATTAAAAACAGCGTCGTATTCTTGTGATGAAGACCTGAGACAAAAAACAAAAAACAAAATAGTAATTAAAAATAAAACACCCCTGAATTTATTTTCATATATTTTATTATTTTTTATTTTCATAAATATTTAAATAATAAAAAATCACTTATTAATTATATTTAAATAATAATTACAATTTTGACAATGTCCGTTTTTATCACTTCTTGTTATTATATATCCCTGTCTTTCTATGTTCAATGCCTCACATTCTGGACAATATGTATTTTCCCTCAAATCAATTGCCACATTACCCAAATAAACATAATTTAATCCAATCTTTTTACCTATAATATAGGCGTTTTGCAATTCTTCGCTTGAAGTTTGCTTGCGAGATAATAATTGATACGAAATTTCAGGAGAAAATCTTGAAATGTGCCATGGAGTATCAGCGCCTAAATTTTCTTTTATAAACTTTGCAATATTCTGAATCTGACTTTTCACATTTGTTTCTCCTGGAATTAAAAGTGTTGTAACTTCAATAAAAACTTTTTTCTTTTTTAAATAAATTAAATTTTCCAAAACAGGATCAAGAGATGCTTTTGCTATTTTTTTATATTGATCATTGCTAAAAAATTTCAAATCAACATTTATTGCATCTAAGTATGGAATTATTAAGTCCAAACATTTGCGACTCATAAATCCATTGGATATCCAAACATTTTTTAAATTATTTTTATGTGCGAGTTTCATTATAGGATATGCGGATTCTAAAAAAACAGTTGGTTCAGTATATGTGTAAGAAATTGATTTACTTTTTGATTTAATTGCTTCTTTAATAATTTGCTCTGAAGTCATTAACTCTCCAGGAAATTCATTATCTAACTTTTCCAATCTTTGGATTTGTGAAATCTGCCAATTCTGACAGTTTGAACACTGAAAATTGCATCCAATCGTTGCAATTGAATAAGTTTTCGATTCTGGCAAAAAATGAAAAAATGGTTTTTTTTCAATGGGATCTACATTGTTTGCAATAATCCTATTGTAATTTAGGGCATATAATTTACCGTCAATATTTCTTCTCACTCCGCATATTCCTGTACAATTTTTATTTATTTTACAAAAATGCGAACAAAGTTCACAATTAACACTTTTATCCTTATTTTTTATGTATAATAATGCTTCTTTCATATAACTATTATACCATTTTAGACACAATCAGAAAACAAATATTATTAACAATTAAACAATCTAATGAAATTCTGTTTTTATTTATTACAAAAACTCTTGACAATAAATTTTATAAAGAGTAAATTAAAAATATAAGCCGTCCTTAATTTATAAGCCGTCGGTTTTATATAAAAAGCGATTTAAAATTAATTTTAAATATATGAACATTCAATGGTTAAAATTTGGGATACTAATTATAGTAGGATTAATCAATCTTACTATTGGTATAGTAATATTTACAAAATATGGGGGAGGAGAAAAATCTACTAAATATTTTGGTTTGCTTTGTGTTAGTACATTGCTGTGGTCAATAAACATAGGCCTTATAGCAGTCGTAAAAAATAATAGCATCTATAAAACATTAGGAAATTTAACATACACAACTGGCGCGTTGATTTTGATAAATTTCTTCATATTCTCAATATACTTTCTACACACTACAAAAAATAAATCTTTGATACTGTTTAAAATATTAATAATAATATTTTCTATATTAACTCTGTATATTTTGTTTACCAATATAATGGTCTCAAAAATTTATACAAAAAATAATCAAATATCATACACGCCAAACGCAATACTACATCTACTATATGGAATTTTGTTCTTAATAATTTTATTATATGCATATTACATTCTAATAAAAAAATATATTAACTCACAAGGTATTAATAAAAAAAGAATTTCAATTGTTGTGCTCGGAACTGCAATTTCTTTTATTTTAGGATTTTATTTTGACTGGTATCTTATACATATAAATGTATTTAAATTTTTCTGGTTGGGTCCAATATTTACAATAACCATGAACTTCTCAATAGCATACCTATTATTTAAGAAAAATTAACAAATGAAAAAGGTATTTCTAATATTTTATGGAGGAACTGGGCTTTACGATAAAAAAGCCGGTCTTAAATTTGTAGAAAAATACGAGGATATTTATGATTGGCTAAAATTAATTCCAGAATTATCAATAATGGCTGAAATTGATTATACTATAATAGATAAAAATAAAGATTTACTTTCCAGGGAGAACATCGCGGAACTTCTTAAAACCATATCAGAAAATTTATCGAAATATGATGGAATAATTATTCTTCACGAAGTTGATTCAATTCCAATGCTTGCAAATACAATTTTTTGGCAAATTCAAGCGCCAGAAAAACCAATTATAATAACAGGAGCAAACACAATAGAAAAACAAACTCACATAATTCCCGATTTATCATTTAAAGCAAATTTAATAAACGCATTTCAACTTGTTGAGAGCAAAGTAGCAAGAGTAAGCGTTATATATGGAAGTAGAATTATATGTCCCAGTAGATTAAAAAGAGTTGGGCTTTCTGGACTTAATATATTTGATTCCGTGAATAAACAATACATTGCAAGAATTGACTTTGGATTATCCATAGAAGACAAAACTTATAAAGCCAAAGAAAGTGAATATTACTTTAAATTTGATAGGGATTTTGTGTTTTTCAAAACAATTCCAGGTGTAAAATTATTGGAAAAATTATTAGAAAAAAATAATGAAATCCATGCAATCATTTTTGAAGCATGGAAAAATCAAATTACAGAAAGAAGTAAATTAATAGATCTTTATAAATTAGGACAAAAAAATAATAAAATTATAATTTTTTATAATCAAATTGGTTTTGCAAAAGATTTTTTCAAACACACCATAATAACAATAAGTAATATAACTCCAGAATGCCTAAGTGCAAAACTTTCTTGGATATTAGGACAAACAAAAAATAAATCTCAAATCAGAGAAATGCTAAAAAAAGAAATAATGGATGAGTTTTTTGTAAATGAAATAATAAAAGATTAAACTCGTATGAAAATATATTATTTTACAAATTTAGACAAACTGAAAGACAAATATTGGGAAAACAGATATATTGAAATACACAAATTTTTAATTAAAAATGGTGTAAACTTGGTTAGTAATTTAGAAAAAAAACTTTCTCGCGGAGAAAATGAAGCAAGAAAAAGTATAAGTTACGATCAAATAGAAGCAGTAATAATAGAAGGAACAAAAATTTCTCCTGATGCAATTTATGTTATTGCGACTGCTTTAGCATATAAAAAACCCGTACTATATTTAATGGAAAAAGGAAACGCAATCCCAGAACAACTTGAATACATAAGAAAAGATCCAAACTTGGGAGAAAATTTCTTTTTAAAATTTTATTCAAAAAATGAAAAAGACAAATCAAGCTATAAATCCATTATTCCGGACTTTTTAAATCTCCTAGAATCTGGATCTTTAATTAAAGAAAAAGTAAATGTTAAATTTACATTAAGAATTTCTCCAAAGATAGAAAGATATTTAACATGGAAATCCATGGCAGAAAAAAAAGCCAAAGCAGAATATTTAAGACAAAAACTAGAAGAAATAATGTCTAATGACCCAGAATACAAAAATTTCCTCAGAAAAGCTCGTTCCAACTTTTAAATAACAAATTCCGAAAAATATGTATTTATGCTATAATTAACCAATAAATGCATATTATTTTTATTTATGAAAACACTTTTAATAACACTTGACTTTTTACCAAATCGTGGTGGAGTATCAAATTATTATTACAATATTTTCAAAAATTTCCCTGACAATGAATTAGTTATTCTTACAAATGTAAAAGGAGAGGAATCAAAAAACATAATAAGAAAAAATCTAAACTTTGGAATATTTCATTTTTTCAACACATTGAAAGAAATAAAAAACATAATAAAGCAAGAAAAAATAGAGCATATTCTTGTAGGAAATATTTTACCAATAGGAAAATTTGCATATTTTATAAAAAAATCACTAAAAATAAATTATTGTATTTTTATTCATGGACTTGATATAAAACTTGCGCAAAATAAATTTTTTAAAAAATTTTTAACTAAAAAAATTTTAGATAATGCAAAAACTATTTTTGCAAACAGTGAATCAACTAAATCAATAATTAAAACAAAAACTCCGATAAAAATAATCTATCCTGGAATAAACGAGAATTTCAATAATATAAATCAAGAGAAAAAATTAAAAATAATAAAAAAATATAATTTAGATGGTAAAAAAATAATTTTAACAGTAGGACGCGTCGTAAAAAGAAAAAATCACGAATTTATAATAAGAGCAATAAGTGAATTAAAAAATGAATTTAATAATTTAATATATTTAATTGTCGGAACTGGGAATAATTTAGAATACCTAAAAAATCTAACAAAAAATAATAAAAATATAATATTTCTTGGCGAAATCAATGACGATGAATTACCATATTTTTACTCAATCTGTGATATATTTGCAATGATAAGTCGCGAAACAAAAAATGATACAGAGGGATTTGGAATTGTTTATCTCGAAGCTGCATTGTTTAAAAAACCAGCTATTGCTGCAAACTCTGGTGGTGCAAAAGAAGCCGTAATTGACAATGAAAGTGGCATACTCATAAATAATGAAAATTTAGAAGAACTAAAAAATGCTATAAAAAAATTAATAACTGATGAAGATTTTAAAAATCAACTAGGAGAAAAGGCCTATAAAAGAGTGATTGAAAATTTTACATGGCAAAAAATTACACACAAATTAATACAAGAATTAAATGCGTAAAACACAAAAACAAGAACAAAAATTTGATATAGTGATGTTTTCAATGTCCAGCTACAGCGAATGGGACAGTGGGACAAGTAATAGAAATTTTCAAGTTTTAAAACAACTTAAAAATAATCCGAAAATTGACAAAATTCTAACAGTCGATTATTTGCCACATACAATAAAAAGAGCAATTAAAAATTATAAAGTAAATATTTTAGGGAACACAAAAGGAAATATAATAAAAAAATCTCGTCTTACAAAAATTTACCAACCAGAGGAAAAAATTACGGTTTATTCAACTATTTCTAATATTTTTTCTACCAAAAAAACTCTACAAAACATTAATAAATTCCTAAAAAAACATGGATATAAAAATGTAATACTTTGGTCATATTACCCATTAAATGCTGATTACTTTGACGAGGTCGAGCATTCTGTTTCTGTTTTTGATACTGTAGATAATTGGTGCGAACATTCAAGCTACCTAAAATTCAAGAAAAAATTAGAAAAAAATTATAAAACAATTAAAGAAAAAGCAAACATAATTTTTGTTTTATCAAAAAGTGGAGAGGAAATTTTTACCCCAAGAAAAGACAATATTTATCACATAACCCAAGGAGTTGATTTAGCTCATTATATGATGAAAAATAAATTAATAAACAATGATATAGCAAAAATTCATCGTCCAATCATTGGCTACATAGGAATAATTCAAGAAAATAGAATAAATTTTGATTTAATAGAATACATTGCTAAAAAAAATCTCGATAAATCAATTGTTTTAATAGGGCCTATTTGGAACAAAGACCATGAAAAACTACTAAAAAATTACTCAAATATATATTTATTAGGTAAAAAAACATATGGAGAGGCTCCTGATTATATAAACCAATTTGATGTTGGAATAATCCCGCACATGTTAAATGATTTTATAAAATATACCTGCCCAATGAAAGTTTATGAATATTTAGCATGTGGAATTCCGGTTGTAACAACCGATGCTCCTGGAATTGAACAATTCAAAGATGTTGTAAGCGTTGCAAATGATTTTGAAAAATTTAATATAGCCATACAAGAAGAATTAAATAATGACTCACAAGAAAAAATAGATAACAGGATAAAAATTATAAAAGATCACACTTGGGAAAAAAAGGTTGATCAAATGTTAAATCACATACAAACATTAATATAGTTTAAAAACTAATAAACGATGTTCGAATACAAAATAAAAAAATTAATAGAAAATTCAACGGAAATCAAAAACCCTGAAATCGAAATTCCTCCCAAGCATGAAATGGGTGATTATGCTTTTCCATGCTTTGAGCTTTCGAAAAAATTAAATAAGCCAGCTCCGGAAATTGCAAATAAAATAGTTTCGAAAATAAAAAAACCGAGTTTTATAAAAGAAATAAAAATTATTGGTCCTTATATAAATTTTTTCATTGATTACGCAAGTATTTCAAGGAAAATTATATGTGACATTTTTAAAGAAAAAAATAATTACGGAGTTCAAAATATTGGCAAAAACAAAACAATTGTAATTGATTTTTCTTCTCCAAATATTGCAAAACCTCTTAATATTGGACACTTGAGAAGCACAGTAATAGGAAATTCATTATACAAAATCCACAAAACACTTGGATACAAAGTAATAAGAGTAAACCACCTGGGCGACTGGGGGACGCAATTTGGAAAATTAATTTATGCATATAAAACTTGGAGCAATTCAAAAGAATTAAAAAAAGACCCAATAAAACATCTATTTAATTTATATGTTAAATTTCACAAAGAATCAAAGCTAAACTTAAACTTAGATGATTTGGCGAGAAACGAATTTCAAAAACTAGAAAAAAAAGATAGAAAAAATTTAGAATTATGGAAACTTTTCAGATCACTATCTTTAGAGGAATTTAAAAAAATATATAAAATATTAAATATACAATTTGATTCATACGATGGAGAAGCTTCTTATGTTTCTCAATCCGAAAAAACTTTAAAAATTGCTAAAAAATTACTAAACACAAAAATTTCTGAAGGTGCTCTTATAGTTGATTTAGAAAAATTTAAAATGCCACCATTTTTCCTAGTAAAATCAAATGAAACAAGTTCGTATCACCTGCGTGATTTATCAGCTGCTCTTTATAGATTAAAAAATTATAAACCTTACAAACTTTTATATGTAGTAGGAAGTGAACAAGAATTACATTTCAAGCAATTGTTTAAAATTTTAGATTTAATGAAATTGAATAAAAATAGATTTTTTCATATAAATTTTGGGATGTTTAGTTTTTCTGATAACACAATGTCAACTCGCGAGGGAAACATAATACTCTTAGAAGATGTAATAAATAAATCAATTGATTTAGCTAAAAAAATAATGCAAGAGAAAAATTCTATTGCAAAAGATGATTCTAATATTGCCAAAAAAATAGGAATTGGTGCTGTAATTTTTGGTGATTTATCAAATGATAGAAATAAAAATATAGTTTTTAATTGGAGCAGAGTACTTGCCTTTGATGGAGATACTTCTCCCTATTTACAATATACTTATGTAAGATGTTTGAGTATTTTAAAAAAAGCAAAAAAAGAACAGAAATTAATACCAGACACAAAAATTAATTATAAATTATTGCAAGACAGTCAAGAAACAAAACTTATAAAAGATTTAAGTAATTTTAAAAAAATAATTATAAAATCGGGAGAAGAATATAAACCAAATATTTTAGCAAATTATTTAATTGATCTGGCAAAAGATTTTAATGAGTTTTATAATAATGTTAAAGTAATAACAGATGACAAAAATTCGACAAAAGCGAAAATTGCTTTAGTTTATTGTGTATCACAAGTAATTAAAAATGGATTAAATTTGCTTGGAATAGAAACCGTTAATAAAATGTAATTATGAAATTAGAACCAATAATAGGATTAGAAATACACACACAGCTCAAAACAAAAAGCAAAATGTTTTGTGCTTGTTCAAATACTCCAGATAACACCAAACCAAATAGCGCTGTATGTCCAATTTGTTTAGGACACCCAGGAACGCTACCCTCTTTAAATGAACAAGTTGTAGATTGTGCAATAAAATTAGCGCTCGCATTAAATTTAAAAATAAACTCTAATAGTGTTTTTGAAAGAAAAAATTATTTTTATCCTGATCTGCCAAGTGGTTATCAAATTTCACAATTTGAATATCCATTATCTGAAAATGGATTCCTTGTAATAGAAGAAAATGATAAAAAAACAAAAATTGGAATTGAAAGATTGCACATAGAAAATGATAGTGCAAAAAGCATGCATGTTGACGGAGAAACTCTTGTTGATTTTAATCGCGCTGGAACTCCACTTGCAGAAATTGTGACAAATCCTGATTTTAGATCCCCTCAACAAGCAAAATTATTTCTACAAAAATTGAGACAAATTTGTAGATATTTAAATGTTTCAGACGCTGACATGGAAAAAGGAAATCTAAGATGTGATGTAAATATTTCAATGCGTCCAATTGGCGACACAAAGCTTTATCCAAAAACAGAAATTAAAAATCTAAACTCCTTTAGATCGGTAGAAAAAGCCATTGAGTATGAAATAAAAAGGCAAACAGAATTATGGGAAAAAGACGAAAGGCCAAAAATACAAACAACACGAGGTTATATAGATGCAAAACAAATTACAGAACTTCAACGCGAAAAAGAAGAATCAAATGATTATAGATATTTTCCGGAACCAGATTTAAATCCACTTATAGTTTCAAAACAAAAAATCCAAAAATTATCAATTGAAATTCCAGAATTACCAGATGAAAAAATAAAAAGATTTGTCAGTGAATATATTCTAACAAAAAATGAAGCAGAAGTATTATCTAATACAATAGAAATTTCTTCGTATTTTGAAAATACAGTATCAGAATTTAAAACACTAATATCAGAAAAAGAATACAAAAAAGAAAAACAAAAAATCACAAAACTTATTAATGGTTGGATAACTTCAGAATTATTCAAACTAATAAACAAAGAAAATATGAATATTTCTGAAATAAAAATAACCCCGTATGATTTTGCAAAATTTATTTCCTTTATTTACAAAAACACAATAAACAGTTCAAATGCGCAAAAAGTTTTAAAACTTATGTTTGATAATGGATCTGATCCAGAAGTAATTATAAAAGAAAATGATTTTAGTCAAATAAATGATGAGAGCGTCCTTAAACAATTAGCTCAAAAAATTATCGATAATAATAAAAATCAAGTAGAAGAGTATAAATCTGGAAAAGAAAATCTAATGAAATACTTCATAGGAATTGCCATGAAAGAAAGCAAAGGAAAGGCAAATCCCGAGATAATAGAAAATATCTTAAAAAATAAATTAAAGTAAATAAATTTAAATTTAAAAGTGTCGAGCTGAACTCGACACTTATATTTTTCCCTGCAAGAGATATAAAACTCTTGCGAAAATTTCTCTTGGAATGAATAACAACCTATTCCTTGTCCATTCTTGAGTAGATAAACTATCATATGGACAAGCACTTGTGTCAATCACACAAGTATTTAACCCCAGCTTTTCAAGAGTTTTTTTACATCTCCATGCATGATCTGGGTGCGCCAAAACAAGTACTTCTTTAAAACCATGCTCTTTACACAATTCATATATCTGAAAAGCCACTTCATATGTATCAAGATACTGTCCCGGTATTCTACTTTCCCTTATTGTGTAAACAGAATTAGATATATGATCGCCTATATTAGATTGTGCAATAATGGGCAATTCATATTTTCTAGATAGACAAGAAGCAATTTTAATTAAAAATGCATTACTGTGTCCAGGTCCACACCTTCTTGCACCAAATGAAAATGCTACTATTGCTTGGGCATTTTTGATTTGCTCTTTTGTAGCGTATTTTTCGCGCCAACAAAAGACACATCTCAATAACATTTTGACAAATCTTATTATCATTATTCCTCCCAAAATAAATTTACACTCTATTATATACTATTTTTTAATTTTGTCAACACGAAATATAATAAATACAGTTAATCTCAATTAACAACTAACTATAAAATCCATTTTATAAAAATAATAAAAACATAGGTGATTTTCCCATGCACTTATTTTCTTATAAAAATTACTTTAACTCTAATTAATTCAGGAACTTAAAAATTGTTTAACTAATTTTTCCGCCTGCTTATAATCCTTTATCCATATTATATCTTTTCTTTTATTAAACCAAGTCATTTGTCGCTTTGCAAACTGATGAATTGCGATTGATAATTGTGTAAACAATTCGCCATAATTTATTTTTTTCTGTAAATATCTTGAAATAAATCTATACTCAAGTCCAAAATCTTCTAATCTTTTCCATGAAACGCCATTTTTATGTAAATTCTTAATCTCATCAATCATATTATCATTTTCTAAACGATGTTTTAATCTTTCATCAATTCTTTTGTTAATTATATTTCTATCAAATGTAATTCCAATTACAAGCGATTTAAATAATTTCTTTTTTATTTTCTTAGATATTGAACTGTCTGATTTTGCAATTTCAATTGCTCTTATTACGCGTCTTTTGTTTTTTATATCAATTTTATTGTAAGATTTTAAATCTAATTTTTTTAACATTTTTTGAAGCTCTGGCAGAGGAGTGTTATTTAATTTTTTTCTAAAATCTTTGTTAATTTTTTGATCTGCTAAAATATAACCATCAACAATTGAATTTATATAAAGTCCCGTTCCACCAACTATAAAAGGAACTTTCTCTCGACTATTAATTTCTTTTATTTTTTCTATAGCTTGTTTCTGCCAATCAAATAGAGTAATTTGTTTCTTTGGATTTTCTATATCAATTAAATGATATGGTATTTTTCCATAATCACATAAATCTTTTCCAGTTCCAATATCCATTCCTTTATAAACTTGTCGAGAATCTGCAGAAATTATTTCACCATTAAATCTACTTGCGAGCTTAACTCCCAATTTAGTTTTGCCACATGCTGTGGGCCCCACCACACAAATTATTTTTTGTTTTTTATTCATATATTATTTAATAGGAGTTTTTTCATTCCTGACTTATTATCCTAAAATTAAAACCTCCACCTGTCATCCTGAACTTGAAATCCCCCACCTGTCGGATCTCGATATTGTACTTCCTCAATGGGATTCTGAAATAGATTAAGAATGACATCTAAATATTAATAAAAATTTATTTGATTATTTTGCCTTCAAGACCCCATTCAAGAGCTTTGTTTATTTTCACATCTACAAATTGTCCTAAATCACAATCTATCGCATTAAAAATCTTTACAGTTTCATAAGTTTGCATTTTTCCTAAATAAATTCCTTTTTTACTTTTATTTGTAACTAATACCTTTACAACACTACCTAAATATTTTTTATTTCTTTCTAATGATTGCTTTGCGATTAATTTTGTCATTTTTTCATCACGCTTTCTTTTTTTAATTTGTGATACATTATCATTATACATTTTATAAGCTAAAGTTTGTGGACGAGGAGAATAAAGTCCGCTATAAACTAAGGTTATTTTTGCCTTTTTTAAAATATTTAAAGTGTCTTTAAAATCCTTTTCAGTTTCACCACAAAAGCCAACAATTACATCTGTTGTGATATTTGCGTCCGGAATTGCTGTATATATTTTTTTAATAATTTCTAAAAATTGTCCTGAATTATATTGCCTGTTCATGATTTTTAAAATTTTATCACTTCCAGATTGCAGAGGAATATGAATATGATTTGATATATTATTATATTTTGCAATAACTTTTATAAGTTTATTATTAAATTTTGTTGGATATGGAGCCATAAAATTAATCCACATATCTGGTTTTAAAATTGCAACAGCTTCTAGTAAATCGCTAAAATCTTTAATTCTAGAATTTTTGTCTGGGTTAATATAGGAATTAACAGTTTGGCCAAGTAATGTAACTTGTTTAATGTTTTTAGGTAATTTTTTTACCTCATTTAAAATTTCTTTTGCTAATCTATTTTTTTCTAAACCCCTAGTATAGGGAACAGCACAATATGAACAAAAATTATTACATCCATTTGAAATAGGAATTAATGCTAAAAGATTATCGCTCTGCTTTGGAATTATTTTTAAATAATCAATGTCTTCTGGATTATAATTATAAAATTTCTTTTCCTTAATTAGCTTTGGAAGATTTTTTATTTTTGTAATATCAATTATAATATCAAATATTTTTTGAAGTTTTTGTATGTCTTTTTTTAATACACAACCTGTTAAAATCTTTATTGCACTTTTTTTGATTTTCTTTTTTCTAAAAACTTCATAAATTCTATTAACGGCGCTTTGTCTTACACTACATGCTAAAATAATAATTGCATCAGCATCGAAAATATTTTCTGTTTTTTTGAATTTCATAGAATCAAAAACAGAGCAAATGCGCTGCGCGTCTGACTTATTCATATCACAACCAAAATATTTTATGTAATAGTTCATAATTTACAATATTTCATTATCATGCGAATTGGATTCTCTAATGCCTGAATTAGTAATTTTTACAAATTCACAATCTCTTAAATCTTTTATAGTCATTGCATTTCCATAACTCATCCCAGAACGAAGCCCGCCAATATACCTACTTACAACATCTTTCACTGGTCCACGATATGGAACTCTTGCCTCGACTCCTTCTGGTGTAATTTTAGACAAATCTTCTTTTGCGCCAGGACGACTTATTGAAGCTGTTAGTGATGCCATACCACGAGAAATTTTATATCGTCTGCCATTATAATTTATAACTGGTCCTGGGGCTTCTTCGGTTCCTGATAATTGACCGCCAAGCATAACTGAATCAGCGCCAGCAGAAAGTGCTTTTACTAAATCTCCTGGTTGTTTTATTCCACCGTCGGCAATCATAGGAACTCCTAATTCACGACACACTGGATAAATATCCATAATTGCAGTAAGTTGCGGAACGCCAAATCCCGTTGTAATTCTTGTTGTGCAAATTGATCCCGGTCCAATTCCAATTTTCACACAATCAGCCCCAACATTTATTAAATCACGCGCCGCATCTGCTGTCGCAATATTTCCTGCCATTATTTCTAAATTTGGATATTTTGCTTTTATTTGTTGTAATGCCTCAATTTCAATTAAAGAATGGCCATGCGCAATATCTAAAGCGATTATATCAACCTCCGCATCAACTAAAGCATCGACGCGTTCCATAAAATCATCACCAACTCCAACCGCAGCTCCCACGAGCAATCTACCATGTTTATCTTTCGCAGAAAACTTATCATCAAAATTTTCTACTAAATCTTTTTTTGTAATCAATCCTTTGATATTAAAATTCTCGTCAACTATTGGAAGTTTTTCAATTTTATATTTTACAAAAAGTTTTTTTGCGTCTTCGATTGAAATTTCGTTTGTAGCTGTAATTAATTTATCCTGCGGAGTCATCAAATCACGAACAAATTTTTCATCACCATTTTCTAAAACATAATCTCTTTTTGTAATAATTCCCAAAAGTTTTGTGCTACCCTCCTCGCAAACCAAAAATCCAGAGTATCCGTATTCTTTTGCTTTTGCACGGAGCTCTTCTAGTGTGCTGTTTGGATCTATTGTCAAAGGTTTTCGAACAATCATACTTTGATGTCTTTTTACTCTCAAAACTTCTTTTGCTTGATATTCAATAGAACAAAATCTGTGAATTATTCCAATTCCTCCAATACTTGCCATTGCAATAGCCATTTTACTCTCAGTTACAGTGTCCATGTTGGAAGAAACAATAGGAATATTCAATGTAATATTTTTTGATAATTTTGTACTTGTATTGACATCTTTTCTAGATCTAATTTGAGACATTTTTGGTACTAGTAGTACATCATCATAAGTTAGAGCTTCGCGTATATTCATAATAGCTTTTATTAATAATAAACATTGTTTAGTTTACAACAATTAAAAGAAAAGGGGAATAGCTGAGCCATCCTACTGCATAGATATTACAATGCAAGAGTTATCTCGTGTAAAGAAATGGTTATTTGCCTTTTATTTTGATAGTGATAGAATTTAAATAGTTATAATTAATTACAAAAACATATGGGATTATTTTTATCATCCATGGAAAAACAAATAAAAAAACAATATATAAAAATGATGTTAAATTTAGGTATGTCAGACTCAGAAGCTACGGAGACGGTTGAGGAATTAATGCGTATCGCAAAAGAAAACATTATAAAAAAAGGAGAGGATTCTTTACCGAAAAACTTTGCAGAACTAATACTATCTGGTGATACAAGATTCAAAAAAGATCTTAAAAAAATCAAAAAAGAAGGTGTTAGAGATGAGGATATAAGATGGTGGTGGAATTTAGATCCATTGGAAAGAGAAATGATGAGAATGTCTGATTTTTATAATAAATTAACTTTATATACCTCTCTTTTAAGAGAAGGCAAAAGCATAGAGGAAACATTTCCCATAATATCAAAATATCATCCTCGATTTGAGCAGGAGAAAGGTACTCAATTTGGTTCGGATGAAGACGCTCCATTACCAGAAGAATTAAAGGATAGGATAAATATTTATATTCAAAAAAGATTTATGAATGATAATGAACAGTATAAAAAGGAATTAGAAGAGTCTTCTAGTTTTAATGCCCTTATTAGAAAAGAGATTAGGGAGGGAAAGTTATAAAAATGGAATGTGATAATCCTCAGGTATCTAACAATAATCCATATTCAACATTTTGGTGGTTTTTATTATTAGTAATTACAAAAACATTTTATAAATCAGACCACTTCAATACTGGTAGTATTTTTATATTGATGGGTATTATATTATTTATAATGTTTATATATTGGGCAATAGGGTATAAAAATAAAATTTAAAAATATGGTGGGATTTATTATTAGTATACCATTAATTCTTCTTATTGTGACTGGTCTTTTTACAATAGCATCTAAAAAAGACGATGGTTCTGTTAAAAATTTTTTGTTGGTTTTATTTTTAGTTATAATAATGGCACTTTGCTTTGCCCTTCTTTAAAAAATATGAATAATAACAAGGTAATAACTATACCCACTCATAATTCTTTACAATATAAAGAAAAATTATTATTCCTTAAAAATTTAATAAATAAACTATATGAAGAAGAACAATATTTGTTACCAATTTTTCTTTTAAGGTGTCAATTAATAGAATTTTCTTTAAAATACTTATTAATAAATTATCCATATAAACCGGACTATTTTGATGAAAAAAAAATTGAAAAATTAACCATAGGACAAGTAATAAAAAAAATCAATAAATTCAACGATCCATACATGAAAAATATAATAAAGAATGGAACTGATCTTGTGAATCTTAGAAACGATTTAACACATAATTTTATAAAATCTAACACATCCATAAATGAAATAAATAAAAATATCAAAGATAATATGAGTGTTGCAGATTTAATAGAGAAAAACATCTATTATTATCTTGAATTTGTTGAAAAAGAATTATATGGAATGTAAATAATAATATAAATAATCTAAAAAATAATAACTATATTTCCAAACTTCTATTCTGTACCTTTTCCAATAAATCTTTCACGAATTTGTCTTTTGAAATTTCAACTAAATCTTTTTGACCTCTCACGCGAACTGATAATTTTACAGATGCGATTTCCTTATCTCCAATAACTAAAACATAAGGAATTTTTTCATGTGACGATTTTCTTATTTTATTTCCAACTGTTTCACTCGTATCATCGATCTCAACCCTTATTCCAAACTTTTCAAATTCATCTGCTAATTTTTTACAATGTTCAATATGTGATTCACCAACTGAAATAATCTTCACCTGAACAGGGGAGAGCCATAAAGGAAATGCGCCAGCATAATGTTCAACCAAAACTCCCAAAAATCTTTCAACGCTTCCCAAAATTGCGCGATGAATCATAACTGGTCTCATTTTCTGATTATTTGGTGCTTCATAAGTTAAATCAAATTTTTCTGGCATTTGAAAATCAAGTTGAATTGTTCCGCATTGCCATCTGCGACCAATTGCATCATTTAAATGAAAATCAATTTTAGGACCATAAAAAGCGCCATCACCCTCATTTAATTTGTATTCTTTTTTAGTTGAGTCAAGCACTTCTTTTAAAGTATTTTCAGCAAGCGCCCAAAGTTCCGGATCTCCCATTGCTTTTTCTGGTCTTGTAGATAATTCCATTTGATATGAAAATCCAAAAGTAGAGTACACTTCATCAACTAAATTTATTAAATCTAATATTTCATCTTTTATTTGTTCTCGGGTACAAAACACATGAGCATCGTCTTGAGTAAAAAACCTCACCCTAAATAATCCCGATAAAACTCCTGACAATTCATGTCTGTGACAAATTCCAAATTCTCCAGCACGAATCGGCAAATCCCTATAAGAATATTGATGGGATTTGTAAATTAATAAATTTCCAGGACAATTCATTGGTTTTAGAGCATAATCAACTTCATCAACTTTTGTAAAATACATATTGTCTTTGTAGTGATCCCAATGCCCTGATTGTAACCACAAAGCTTTGTTTAAAATTATTGGAGTTTTATTTATTTCATAATTTCTCTTATGCATTTTCTCTGTCAAAAATTCAACTAATTTATCCCAAATAATCGTTCCTTTTGAATGAAAAAATGGCATTCCAGGTGCTTCTTCATGAAAACTAAATAAATCTAATTCTTTTCCAATTTTTCTATGATCCCTGCGTTCTGCTTCTTCTAACAATTTTAGATAATCATCCAGTTCTTTTTGATTCTCAAATGCAATTCCATAAATGCGAGTTAACATTTTATTTTTTTCATTTCCGCGCCAATAAGCGCCAGCAAGTTTTGTTAATTTAAATGCGCAATCTTTTAATTCTCCTGTGCTTTCAACATGAGGACCACGACATAAATCAACAAACTCTCCAGTTTTATAAGTTGAAACTTTTTCAACTGTTCCAAAATTTTCTTCGTCATTTATTTTTGTTGTACCTTTTTTATCCAAATCTTTTAATAATTCTACCTTGTAATCCTGATTTAATTTTATAAATAAGTTTATTGCATCTTTTAATTTCATTTCCTCTCGTTCAAATTTCAAATCAGATGAAATAATTTTTTTCATTTCATTTTCAATTTCCTGTAATTTATCTTCTGAGATAGAGGATGGCAATTCAATATCATAATAAAATCCATTTTCAATACTAGGACCTACTCCAAATTTTGATTTTGGATAAAGTTTTAAAACAGCGCTCGCCATAACATGAGCAAGTGAATGTCTTAATAATTCCATATCTTTTTTCATATATTTGTAAATTATTAATCAATAAAAAAATCCCAAAAAACTTACCAATTTTGGGACCCTATTTTATCACTCAACAAATGTAAACAACCTACTACTAGAAACGAACAAAGTGAGCGAAGGGTGGTTCCACCCAAATTCTCTGCAAAATTCATGAAATTTCACAAAGCACTTTATAAATTGTCTTAAAGTTTAGAGCGCCTTATGGAGCTACTCTTACGAGTATTGGTTTGGTAAACCAATCAATCACTTCTGAAAAGAAGTATATCAAAAATATTTTTAAAATGCAAATAAAAAAATATTATATCAATCAAAACCCTTTCTAAACAAAAAGCCGGGAACATATCCCGACTCTTTCTCAAAAAAGATAATAAATTATTACTCTATAATAACTTTTATGTGATCTGCCATTTTAGGAGCTTTTTTAACCCAGAAAGGAGTAAATTTCACTTTTACATTTTCAACGCCCGCTATTGTTCTAAAATAATCAATTATTTCTTCCTGTGTTAACCCCTTGAATTTTTCTGTATTAAAGGCTTCTGCACCTGAATCAGCAACAATACTTGCAGATAATTCTGATTCTATAGTAGCGCTTTTTTCTTCAGATATGTAACCACTAATATGATATTTAAATGACTCGTCATCGTAATTTAAAAGTTTTTGCCCCTGAGAAAGTTGTTTATCCAAAAGTGATTGCGCTAATTTAACTAGCTCTTCTTCATTAAAAACCACGCCCACAACTTTTAATTTTACTGTATATTCAAATTTCGAAACCTTGTCTCCTAATTTTTTATTAGCTGTTCTTGAAACAACTTCTGTATATATAGAATTTTCATCTATTGTTTCATTTTGACTTAAAACTTCTTTTATTTTAAACGCTGCGTCAACTTTCAAATCATTTGTAAGTTCTAATTCTGCTTTATCAAAATCTTCCTGCGTTATTTGATTTATTGTTATGCTTTCTTTTGTCATTGCATTTTCTAATTCTCCGTAAACATATTTCTGCGAATCTGCATTAAGTCCTGGAATAGTGAATTTACCAGGTTGTTCTGCATATTCTTCTCCAATTTCATCAGCTATAACATAAGCATTTATGGATCCATTTCCCGGAATAGTAACTCTGTCCTGTATCCTAAAAATCTTTCCACTTTGCGATTGAAATCTTGTTGTGGCAATAAGTGTTTGACTTGTGGATCTATTATTTACAATTTTCATTGTTCCACCATATTTATCTGCGGATGTTTTCTTTTCCAAAACATAGAATTCTTTAGTTTTTTCTAAGGTTAGCTCAACCATTCTCCCGTTTAAAATATTAGTTTCTAAATAATTATTATTAGTTATTCCTTCTTTCACTTGAGTTGTTGCGCTTATCTTAGCTGTTTGACTTTTTACTTTTACTATTATCTCTGCTCTTGATAAAGAAAAATATAAAATAATCGCAACCAAAAATATTGTTGCAAAAATAAATATACTTGCAATTTTTTTATAAGTAGAGCTAATAGAGTTTGCTCTTGTTCTTTGTATATTATTACTTTCAAAATTTGTATTAATTACCATATTTTTATTTTAATTTTTACAATATAATTATATAACAAAATAACAAAAAAATCACCCATTTAAAATATTATCTATCTTTTCTCTTAAATCATAAGAATCTAACACAAGTCCATTTATCCTAATCTTATTTATCTCACTGCCTCTTTTTACATAAAAATACACGGGAGACTTACCAGGATATTTTGAAAATAAAGATTTAAATTTTTCTATTTGTCCACCTAGAATTAATCTCTATTTCAATTGGTTTTATTTCTTCAATTGAATTAGTATTTGAGTCAATATTTGAAAAACTTTCTGCTAAAATTTTTGGTTGGTCGTCTTTAAAATTTAATTTACCCTTCACAGAAACTATATTGTCTTCTACTAATATATCTAAATATTCTTCGCATAATTTAGGAAATACAATAACTTCTATCTGTGCAGAGGAGTCCTCAATTGTAACAAACAACATTCTTTCATTATTTTTTGTAAAAACTTTTTGAATCGAATTTATAATACCCGCAAGCTCTACAACTTGCTCTTTTTTCAATTGCCTTACTTTGGTAATTGGCTTTATCCTATCGGAAATATGTTTTTCATATGCTTT
The DNA here is from genome assembly GCA_029555085.1 of bacterium. Taxonomy (GTDB): domain Bacteria; phylum Patescibacteriota; class Patescibacteriia; order UBA1558; family S5-K13; genus STF1-138. The sequence continues at coordinate 38,209 of JAKPTO010000052.1, forward strand.
AAATGGATGTCCTGTAATATAAAGTCCCAGCATCTGTTTTTCCCATGATAATTTTTCTCTTGAATCAACTGGCGGATATTGTTCAAGTCTTATTTTTGGTTTTTCATAATTACTCATTCCAGAAAAAATATTAAATTGTCCATTTTCTGATTCTTTTCTTTGATTTCTATTAAACTCCAATAATTTATCTATATTTTTTAATAATAAATTCTGCTCTCCCAGTGCATTCATTGCGCCAGATTTTATCAAACTTTCTAATGATTTTTTATTTAAATCCTTGTCTTGAATTCTTGAAAGAAAATCCTCAATGCTTTGAAATTCGCCGTTTTGTTTTCTTTCTTTAATTATTGCTTTAACAATATTATTTCCAACATTTTTTATTGCATTTAATCCAAATCTTATTTTTTTGCGTCCCTCTTTTAACTCATCTGCTAAAACTGTAAATGTTGAAAAACTTCTATTTATATCCGGTGCTAAAACTTCTATTCCCATATTTTCACATTCCTTTATTTTAAATGCGACTTTCTCTATATCATTTTGATCAGCTGTAAGCAATGCCGCCATAAATTCAGCCGGATAATTTGCTTTAAAGTATGCTGTCTGAAAAGCAATCATTGCATAACAAGTTGCATGTGACTTATTGAATCCATAACTCGCAAATGGTTCAATTGTTTTCCAAATTTTTTCTGCAACTTTCTTTGTTATACCATTTTTTATCATTCCATTTATCAATTTTTCTTTCTGTTCCTCTAATAATTCTTTTATTTTTTTTCCTACGGCCTTACGAAGCACATCAGCCTCAGCATAAGTAAATCCCGCGAGTTCTTTCGCAATATCCATGACCTGCTCTTGGTAAATAGCAATTCCATATGTATTCTGTAAAATTGGTTTTAATCTATAATCATCATAGACAATTTTTCTTCTTCCATGTTTACCATTTATAAAATCTGGTATAAATTGCATAGGTCCAGGACGATACAAAGACACCATAGCAATTATATCTTCAAATTCTGTTGGCTTTAATTGTTTTAAATATCTTTTCATTCCAGAGGACTCAAGTTGAAAAACTCCGGTTGTTTGTCCACGCTGTAAAAGTTCGAAAGTTTTCTTATCTGTTAAATCAATATTTTTTAAATCAAATTTAATTCCGTGAATTTTTTCTATAATTTCTATTACATTTTCTATAATTGTTAAGTTGGACAAACCCAAAAAATCCATTTTTAAAAGTCCTATATCTTCAATTGGATGAAGAGAGTATTGAGAAATTATGGTTTGATCAGAAGAAGATGCGTATTGCAATGGAACAATATCCGTTAATGGATCTTTACTTATAACAACGCCACACGCATGCATTGAATGATGTCTTGCAACGCCTTCTAATTTTTTTGCATAATCAATTAAAACCTTTGCCTGAGGATCGTTATTGTATGCATCTTTTAATTCGGGAGACATGATAAGAGCTTCTTTAAAACTGGCCATTTGCGGAATCATCTTTGCTATTTTATCGCAATAATTGTAACTATAACCAAGTACACGGCCAACATCTCTTATTGCAGCACGAGCAGCCAGAGTTCCAAAGGTTATAATTTGAGCAACGCGATCTTTACCATATTTATTTTCAACATACTTTATAATTTCATTTCTTCTTGTATCAGCAAAATCCATATCAATATCAGGCATTGAGATTCTATCTGGATTTAAAAATCTCTCAAAAATTAATCCATATTTCAATGGATCAATATCCGTAATATTTAACAAATATGAAACAATGCTTCCGGCTGCGCTCCCACGACCAGGACCAACAACTATTTTATTTTTTTTTGCCCAATTTACAAAATCAGCGACTATTAAAAAATAAGAAGCAAAACCGGTTTTTTCTATAATACTAAATTCATAATCTAATTGTTGTCTAATTTTTTCAGTAACCTTCCCATTATATCTGTATTTCAAACCCTCCTCACATAATTCTCTCAAATATGAATTATCTGTTTTTCCTTCCGGCAATTCAAAGTGTGGAAGTAAAATTTTATTTAATTCTATCTCCACATTACACATATCCGCTACTTTAGAAGTATTAGAGATTGCATCTGGATAATCTTTAAATCCTTCTGTCATTTGCTCTGGAGATCTAAAAGATAAATCGAAATCTGTCAAGCTCATTCTATCTTTATCATCAATTTTTTTCTTGCTCTGAAGACACATTAAAATATCCTGAGCTTCTTTATCTTCTGGCTTTAGGTAATGAACATCATTTGTAGCAAGTAGAGGAATGTCCAATTTTTTTGAAAACATAGACATTGCCTCATTAACTTTTATCTGCTCTTTTTCATTTGGGTGATATTGCATTTCCAAATAAAAATTGTCCCTGCCGAATAAATTTGCATATTTTTTAATTAATTCTTCAGCTCCTTTTGTATCTCCGGATAAAATTGTTTTAGGAATTTGCCCATTTAAGCAAGCAGTAGAGCATATTAATCCATTATGATATTTTTCTAACAACTCAAAATCTATTCTTGGCTTATAATAAAAGCCCTGTAAATGAGCGATTGAAGTTAATTTTAAAAGATTTTTATAGCCAATATTGTTTTTTGCAAGCAAAATCAAGTGATATGGTCTTGCATCCATGTTTGAATTCTTATCGCTTATTCTCCTCCTTGCAAGATAAAATTCACATCCTATTATTGGTTTTATATTTTGTTTTAAGCATTCTTTATAAAACTCTATAACTCCATACATGGAACCATGATCAGTAATTGCAAGCGCGTTCATATCATAACTTTTTGCTTCAGCAACAAAGTCTTTAATCTTTGGAAGACCGTCAAGCAAACTATAATGTGTATGATTGTGCAAATGAACAAATTTCATAATATTTTATAAAGCTATAAAAACAAAAATATAATTAAAAAATATTTTAATTCTAAAATTTTAATTTGAGAAATAGTAAAGATTATTTTTGTTTTCTAGTTTTTGTTTTTGTATTTTGCTTTTTTGATGATTTTTTCTTAAAAAAACCCTTATCAATATATTGTATAAGCTTATCTGTAATTACATTAAATAGCTTAAAATATGTTGCAGAACTCTTAGCCTTTTGTTTCATATCTGAAACAAAATCATTAACAGAAGTAGTTATCTTCGAAATGAAATTAATTACATCATGTGTTTTCTTAAGTGTTTTTATTAAATAAAACAACAACCAACACAAAAACACAGCGACAAACAATGAACAAATGGATAATGTTAAATACAATATATCCAACGATGAATTTATCATATTTTTGTTTTTTAATTTTTAATTTTGAACAAATTTATTATAGCACATTTTCAATTATTTATAAAAAAGTGTAAAATATAAGTAGTAAAAAATAAAATTTTTTAACTTTTATAACTTTATAAATAATTATATGATTATAAAAAATAAAATATCAGACAAAGAAATAGAAAGAAATCTGTGGTTCATAAACAATTTAAAAAAAATAAAAAAGGCAATAATTTTAATACTGATTATTTCGTGTCTAATAATTTATGCATTTGCCATATTTGGATTTATAAAATTTTTTACAGAAAAAGATGTTGAACTTGATAATTTTGCATCCGTAAAATTCGAAAACAAAACAAGACCTCAAAACCTTGTAGTACAAGATCAGCAAATAATAAATAGAGGCGATGGTAAATACGATGTTGTAATTACAATTCAAAATCCAAACGAAAAATTTTTTGCAAAAGAGGTAAAATACAAAATTGTAATAAGTGGTATTCAAACACAAGAAAAAACAACTTTTATAATGCCAGGGGAAACAAAAAAAATAGTAGAATTATCCATACCCTCGGCCAATCTAATAGACGATGTAGATATATCATTCATAGAAATAGCATGGTATAGAATTAAACAAAAAGATGTAGAGAAACTAAAAGAACAAGTTTTTGAAATAAAAGAACAAAGTATAAATATAAATCCAGAAGACAGATCAATAAGAAACTGGATTGAATTCAAAGTAAAAAATATATCCCCATACAATCTCAAACAATCTAAATTTTATGTATTTTTATATGTTGGCTCACAAATCGTAGCTACAAATCAAATAGAACAGACTTATTTTAAATCAAATGAGGAAAGAAATATGCAATCTAGTTGGTATTATGTATTACCATCTTATGCTACCTTAGAAGTCCAATATGAAACAAATTTACTTGATAAAAATAATTACTTTATAGAAACTAAATGAGATTCTCAATAAAAAATTTTTGGAGAATGGATATTCTAATGCTTGTTGCTGTATTACTGCTAACAACAATAGGTTTAATAAGTATATACAGTGTGGGTCTAAGCGACATTAAAACGAGAATGATTTTTTTTAACAGACAAATGGTTTTTGTAATACTTGGTATTTTTATAATGTTTATATTTGCAGCTCTAGAATATAGATTTCTAAAAGCATATTATAAAATCTTTGTAATATTTTCATCAATACTACTTTTAATAGTTCTTATAACCGGCCGCGTCATAAGAGGAACAAGCGCTTGGATTGAATTTTTTGGTATACAATTTCAACCAGTTGAACTTGCAAAAATATGTCTTGTGATTTTCATGGCTACATATTTATCAAAAAATGCTAAAGAGTTTTATTTTTCATGGAAACCAGTAATCGTATCTGGCCTCGTTGCTTTCTTTTTAATATTTTTAGTATTAGCTCAACCAGATATGGGATCAGCTCTCATACTTTTTGCAATTTGGTTAATAATGATTTTTTTTACAAATATTGATAAGAAAAAAATTATAATAATGGCGCTTTTGGTGTTAATTGCTTTATCTTTTGCTTGGTTTGGTTTTTTGAAAGATTATCAAAAAAATAGAATAATGACTTTTTTAAATCCATCAAGCGATCCACTTGGATATGGATACAATGTAACTCAGTCAATAACAGCAGTTGGTTCTGGTAAATTTCTGGGTCGTGGATTTGGTTTGGGTTCCCAAAGTCAACTAAATTTCCTACCAGAACAAAGAACTGATTTTATCTTTGCAGTAATATCAGAAGAATTTGGATTCCTGGGATCATCTATTACAATACTTTTAATAATTCTATTATTATCAAGGATAGTAAAAATAATAAGAACCACTACTGATAATTTAGCTATTTATCTTGCGCTTGGATTTCTGATAATGTTTTTTGTTCAATCAGTTATGAATATATCTATGAATATAGGTCTTGCGCCTATTATAGGAGTTCCTCTTCCATTTGTAAGCTACGGAGGAAGTTCAATTCTCATGTCTTTTGTGGCTATTGGAATATTACAAAGTATTGTAATTCATAAAGCAGAATATTTATAGAATTTTTCAATTATAAATTTTTAATTTTGAATAAATTTCAAAATTTTTTATTTTTAAAAATGAATCATCCAACATATTAATTTATTTATGTCAATAATTGAAAAAAACATCATAAATGTTATAATTATAATATTAAAAATTAATAAAAACCTTATAAAAATCCACAAAAATTTTCATGTGGATGGTTTGATTTTATAAACTAATAATTGAAAATTATGCAAAAAATTCTTGTCTCAAAAATAAAAGATTTCATAGACAAAGAAATAGCATTACAAGGTTGGGTTCTCAATTTCCGGTCTTCTGGACAAATTTACTTCATACAACTAAGAGATGGAAGTGGTTTTATTCAGTGTGTTGTTTCGAAAAATGAGGTAAATGAGGAGACATGGAATAATTGCAATAATTTAACACTTGAATCATCAATTGAATTAAGTGGGGTTGTCACAAAACATCCCAAAAAAGATGAATACGAAATTCAGGTCAAGGATTTAAAAATTTTACAAATTGCAGATGATTATCCAATTGCCAAAAAAGAACATGGTCCAGAGTTTCTTTTTGATAAACGCGATTTATATTTAAGAAGTAAAACTCCTTGGGCGATAATGAGAATTAGAGATTCTATATTTCGTTCAATTACAAATTATTTCGCAGAAAATGATTTTATAAGATTTGACACTCCAATACTTCAACCAACAAGCTGTGAAGATACAACAGAACTTTTTTCCATAAAATATTATGATGAAGGAAAAATGTATCTAACTCAATCAGGGCAATTGTATTTAGAAGCTGGGATTATGAGCTTTGGTCGTGCTTATGATTTCGGACCAGTTTTTCGTGCTGAAAAAAGTAAAACAAGAAATCATTTATCTGAATTCTGGATGATGGATGCTGAAATGGCATTTTGTGATTCACAACAGAGCGAAAATATCCAAGAAGCGCTTATAAAAAGAATTTTAAAGGACGCGTTAGAGAATTGTAAAATAGAACTAGAAATTCTAGAACGCGATATAACTTTACTGCAAGAAATTGTAAAAAAACCATTCATAAGAATGAAACATTATGACGTTAAAAAATTATTAGAAGAAAAGGGGATGAAAGTTGATTATGAGGATGATTTAACAACAGAGGAAGAAACCGCAATCGGAGATATTTTCAAAATTCCCGTTTTTGTAGAGGATTATCCATTCAAAGTTAAGGCATTTTACATGAAAAAATATACCGATGAACGCGGTATGGAAAGAGCTGTAAATACTGATTTAATAGCTCCTGAAGAAGCTAGAGAAATAATTGGCGGAAGTCAAAGGGAGGAAAGTTATGAAAAATTATTAGAAGAATTAAAGAAAAGAAAATATAAATTAGAAGACTATGAATGGTATTTGAATATCAGAAAATATGGCTCAGTTCCTCATTCAGGATTCGGAGTTGGATTAGAGCGCGTTGTAAGGTGGATTACAGGAGTTCACCACATCAGAGAAACAATTCCATTTCCAAGAACATTAAATAGATTTAAACCGTAAAAAAATATGTGGAAGTCCTACACAATATTAATAATTGCCTTATTGTGGATAATACCAGCTATATTTTATATTTCTAATGGGGCATGGAAAATCAGAAAAAATTTGATGAAAAAATTTGCAAGTAAATTAAATTTAAATTTTAATGAAAATTCTAAAATTAAAAAATATTACAAAATAGAGGGGTTATATAAAAATAAAAATATTTCTATAGAAGAATCACTATACCACCTAAAAGAAAACGAGAATTTGCCCTCTTTGGATTATACAAGAGAAGGAGTTGAACTCTTTACCACTGGAAGTCCCTACAACTCAACACATAAAAGAATCGTAATTAAAGTTGATAATAAAATAATATATAACAGAGATAAGGATGTTTTACTCCCAACAACTAATAAAACTAAAAAAATAATTGATCAATATATTGAGAGTGGAAAAATATCAAATACAAATATTCTAAATAAAATTGGTTTATTTGTGTTAATATGCGCTTCTCTAATTCCACTTGTATACATATTCATAACTTTTATTTTAAATTAATATTTTAAAACTTTTAATTCTATAAAATGAACGAAACAAAATTTATAAATTCAGAATCTTATTTAGAAAAACTAAATCAAGTCAAATATGATCCAGAATCTGAGGAAATTTTAACTTCAGTGCAAAATTTAGAAAAATCCATGTTCCAAGATTCGGAAATTGTAAATAATAGCGAAGAATATTTAAATAAAGACATGAGTTTAGAAAATAGTGAGTGCACATTGAACTTTAAATATGTACAATTAGAGGAGCCCTATTTAAAAGAAAAAATTTTGAACGATCTACAACCAAAATACAACATTGATATAAAAAATCTTTACATTTTAAAAAAATTTATCATTAGCTTGAAAAATAACGAAACTAAATTAGATATTTTTACCCTACTACCTAATGATTACGAAATCATATTCACACCACATACAATTAATCCACCGGAAACAAAATCAAGCGGATGTTTAAATATAATTGATAATTTTATATACACTTATGGAGACCCAACTTCAAAAGCTTTTCCAATAACTCTACTTCATGAAATTGGACATATTGTAGATAAAGAAAATTTGAAAAAAAATAATGTTAAAAGCTTAATAAATGAAGACCAATATAGTGATTATGCAGAAGAATTAAGAAGAGAAAGAACAGCAAGCGCATACGCAATAAATAAACTAAGACCATTTGTAAAAAGTAAATTTATAGACAAAAAAGATCTTTTAAATTATTTAAAAAATGATTCTCTAGGAAGTCATTGTTCTGTTATAGAGTTTAATATAGCAAGGTTGGAATTAAGAAAAGAAACTGGCGAGCTTATAAATAAGTACATAACATCGTTAGAATACTATGAAACTATAATAAATGAATACGCAATGTTAATAGAAGAACATCAAAAATTAAATAACGATCTTATACAAATTCAAATTGATAAAGAAATAGCAGACGAAGAATTACAATCACTACTATATAAAAATGAAATAGAAAAACATGAAAAAAGGATAAAAGAATATAAAAACGAAATAGAGGAATATAAAAAGCATATAGAAGAATGTGAGGAAGAGATAGAAGAATATGAAAACGAAATAGAATATTCGCTTAATATGATAAAAGAGAGTGATGAAATAGCAGAATATAATTCATAATCATTAATAAATATGAAAACTCTTATCAATAAAAAAATAAAAAAATGATAGAAGTGTTTTGGAATCCTATAATTAATTTTTTTAAATAAATTTCTATGAAAACCTATATTAACGAAACAATAAAAAAACAAATCGGTGAACAAATTACTGTTTGTGGTTGGATAAATAAACTCAGAAAAATGGGAAAACTTGTTTTCTTTGATTTAAGAGATTCTACTGGACTTTTACAAATAATTTGTGTACCAAGTGAAATGACAAATGGTGAAATTTTAAAAGATTTAGGACATGAATATGTTGTTGAAATAACTGGAATTATTCAAAACAGAGGAGAAAAACAAATTAATAAAGAAATGCTTACTGGAGAAATTGAACTTTTAGCAAAAGATGTAAAAATAATTTCCAGATCAAATGTCCCACCATTTGAAATTGACAATGAAGAAAGACAAGCCGGAGAGGAATTAAGATTAAAATACAGATACTTGGATTTACGACACGAGAGAATGATGAAAAATATTCATTTTAGACACAAAGTTATTCATTTTTTCAGAAACTTTTTAACTGATAATGGTTTTACGGAAGTGCAAACCCCTATTCTTACAAAATCAACTCCAGAAGGAGCAAGAGATTATATTGTGCCATCTCGTTTACACAAAGGAAAATTTTTTGCGCTCCCACAAGCGCCACAACAATACAAACAACTACTCATGATTGCAGGATTGGAACGATATTTTCAAATTGCTCCATGCTTCCGCGATGAAGATGCAAGAGCTGATAGATCGCCGGGAGAGTTTTATCAACTTGATATGGAGATGTCTTTTATGAATCAATCTGAAATTTTGGACTTAGTTGAAGAAATGATGACAAAAATGGTAAAAAAATTATTTCCAGAAAAACATTTTACATTTTCTCCATGGCCAAAATTAAATTACAAAGATGTAATGGAAAAATACAAAACAGACAAACCGGATTTAAGAAAAGATAAAAATGATAAAAATGAATTAGCTTTTGCCTGGGTAATAAATTTTCCATTGTTTGTAGAGCAAAGCCAAGAAGATTTTTTTCACGGCTCTGGAAATGCAAAATGGGCGCCATCGCACAATATGTTCACAGCGCCACAAGAAGAAGATTTGGAATTATTAGATAAGGAACCAGGAAAAGTAAAATCATATCAACATGATATGGTTTTAAATGGATTTGAAGTGGGTGGTGGAGCAATAAGAATTCATGATGTAAAATTACAGGAAAAAATTTGGGATTTAATTGGTTTTACGGATAAACAAAAAGCACAATTTAAACATTATTTTGAAGCATTTAAGTATGGGGTGCCACCTCACGGAGGAATTGCTCCAGGAATTGATAGATTGCTTATGGTTTTATTAAATGAAAAAAATCTAAAAGAAGTCACAGCATTTCCATTAACATCAGACGGAAGAGATCCAATGATGGAATCTCCTGCTGAAGTTTCAAAAGAGCAATTAGATGAATTAGGATTAGAAATAAAAGAAAAAAAATAAATATAATATATGACTAACTAATAAAATATGCTAAAAATAAATAAATATTTAATATTTTCTTGTACCGTATTTTTATTCTTTATGGTAAATATTACTAATGCAATTGCAACAACTATGATAGATAGTATTCAGGATTTATACAACATAAGAAATGATTTGTTTGGAAATTATTCTTTAACTAAAAATTTGGACTTTAATGATGTAAATAGCTACGACGAAACAATACCAAATGGATATTCCAATGTTTCAGATTTTAAAACAGCAATGACAAGTAATTCTGGTTGGATTCCAATAGGAGATGAAAATAATCTTTTTAAGGGAACTCTAAATGGTAATTCATATAAAATATCAAATCTATATATAAACACCGACAATACTGGCCTATATAGAAACATTGGTCTATTTGGATCAGCTGGTGATATGTCTATTCTTACAAACATATGTCTAGAAAATATATATATAAATGCGATAGATGATGATGGTTACTCTGCTGTGGCCATCGGGGGATTAGTTGGTGAAAATTATAATACAATATCAAATTCATATGTAACAGGAACAATAGTTACTACTGAAAAAGGATTTTTTGTTGGAGGGTTAGTTGGTTATAATGAGCAAGGTACAATATCAAATTCATATTCTAATGTAGATGTAACAGGGGGTGATTGGGGGATCGGGGGATTAGTTGGTCATAATGAGCAAGGTACAATATCAAACTCATATGCAAGGGGAAATGTAAGTGGTACTGATGATGCTATTGGAGGACTTATTGGTGCAAATTATGGAGTTATCGAAAATTCATATTCTACTGTGGATGTAACAGGAGATAATTGGGGGGTTGGGGGATTAGTTGGTCAAAATTTTGGTTCAATATCAAATTCACACGCAACTGGAACAGTAAATGCTTCCTCAATAGGAGAGGCTGTTGGGGGTTTGGTTGGTGGAAATCTTGGTCCAATATCAAATTCATATTCTACTGTGGATGTGACGGGAGGTGTATGGGGAGTTGGGGGATTAGTTGGTCAAAATAAAGATACGATATCAAATTCACACGCAACTGGAACAATCGTTACTACCGAAGCAGGACAGGCTGTTGGAGGTTTGGTTGGTTACAATGAGCAGGGTACAATATCAAATTCATATTCTACTGTAGATATAACAGGTGGTAATTGGGGAATAGGTGGATTAGTCGGTGAAAATGATGATACAATATTAAATTCATATGCAATGGGAAATGTAAGCGGTACTGATGATGCTGTCGGGGGACTTGTTGGTGCAAATTATGGAGTTATTGAAAATTCATATTCAACTGGATTAGTAACGGCAATGGGGGATGATATTGGTGGATTGGTTGGTGAACAATGGACTTCTTATGATATTGTAAATAGTTACTACAACAGTAACACATCAGGACAATCAGATAATGACGAAAGAGGATATCCTAGAACAACAACTGAAATGACATATCCATATGATAATAGTATTAATGATACTTATCTAAATTGGGATTTTGATAATATCTGGCATCATGATACAACAAGGACCACTAATAATGGTTATCCATATAATTATACTATAACTTCTTCAGATACCACACCTCCAATTATATCGGGACTATCGTCGACTACAACACCTACAAAATCAAAAACATGGCAATGGTCTAGTAATGAAGATGCAACATATAGGTATACAATAGATCAAATATCAGATACTAATCCAAGTGGCGATTATTCTAGTGTGCAAATAGCGACACAATCATCTGGTAATGGAACATATTACATACATGTCCAGGCAAAAGATAATGCTGGAAATGAAAGCGAAGTCACTCATGTTTCCGCTCTTTTAGATAATACTGAACCAGAAATTACTATCCTGGGTTCTAATCCAGCATCAATATACAAAGAAGATAGTTATATAGATGCTGGAGCAACAGCTTATGATAATATAGATGGAAATTTAACAAGTAGCATAGTGGTGACCAATGATCTAGATATAAATACAATTGGGACATACACATATACTTATGTAGTAAGCGACACAGCTAGAAACACCTCTACTTCAACGAGACAAGTTAATGTATTAACAAGGCCAAGTATTGGAGGGGGGATGACCATATTACCACCGACTATTGATAATAATGTTGAAAATGATACAAATAATGACAGTAATACTAATAAAATTATTCAAATATCGGGAACTAATTCTTGGATTACCGGATTTTTTGTAAAAACGAATAGTATGTCAACAGTATATTTTGTAGATGGAGATGGTATTAGACACATATATCCAAGTGAATCAATATGGAAATCATACTTTGGCAAAGATTTTTCATTCGTAAAAATAATAACTAATAAAGAATTATCTGGTTATCCATTAGGAAACAATGTGGTATTTAAAAAAGGGACATTATTTAAAATACCATCTGTTCCTAAAGTATACCTTGCTTCTGATGGCGGTTTAGTTCATTGGATAAAGACAGAGGCAAAAGCCACAGAATTATATGGGAATAAATGGAATAAACTAATATATGATTTAAATGAAGCTTTCTTTGATGACTATCTAGAGGAAAACGCTACTGAATAAAAATAAAATAATTTCTTATGATTAGTATCGCTAGAACACATTCGTCGTATATTGGATATTACTAAAAATTCTTATGCGAAAATTATCAAAATTACAAAATTTTATCCTCAGAAAATCTCTTTTAAACACAGAGACAAAAAAGAGCGTTTTCGCTGGATTTTATAAGGATAAAAAAGTAAAACCACGCGATATAGAAAAAATTATTACTTCCAGTATTAACAAATTAATTAAACGCAATCTATTAATTGCATATTGCAAAAAAACGAAAGAAAAAATATTTATTGAACGCGTTACTCTAACACCAAAAGGAAAAAGATTAGCAAAACAATTATTGGGAGTTCAAGAACATTTACCATTTAAATATAAAAATAAAAAATAATTAAAAACATATGGACAAAAAAGTTCAAAATTATCTAAAAAAAACAAATTTATCTCATGAGCTAATTCCTCACAAAAAAGTTTACACTGCTTATGATGCTTCTCAAACTTTAAAAATGCAACCAAAACAAATTGTAAAATCATTAATTGTGAAAGTAAAAAACAATTTCGCTTTAATCTTATTATCTGCAGACAAAAATATTGATTTCAAAAAATTAGCAAAACAATTTAACGCAAAACCAATTGATGTAAAAATTCCGGATGAAAAAGTTTTAATGAAAAAATTAGGAATAAAGCCAGGAACAGCGCATGTATTTGGTGAAATTTACAAAATTCCAGTTGTTATTGAGAAAGATTTAGCAAAACTAAACGATGCGGTTTTTTCCTCAGGAGATTTAACACAAAGTTTAAAATTAAAAGTAAATGATTTTATAAAACAGCAAAAAGCTGAAATTGCACAATTCGGAGTTGTAAAAAAATTCAAAAAAGCCGTAAAAACAGGGAAAAAAGTACAAAAAGTCATAAAAAAAGGCGTAAAAGATATAAAGAAAACCAAAGGTAAAAAACTAAATAAAAAAAATATTAAAAAGTTATTGAAGCCAGTTAAAAAATCTACATTGAACAAAAAAACAAATAAAAAAAATAAATAATGAAAAATTATAATATAAAACTTGAAAATTTCGAGGGGCCACTTGATTTATTACTCTCACTAATAAATGAGAGTAAACTAGATATAAGCGAAATTTCCCTTGCAAAAATTACAGATCAATATTTGCATTATATAAAAGACAATGAATCTCTTGAAATTGGAGAAATTGCTGATTTTTTACTAATTGCTTCAAAGTTAATTTATATAAAATCAAAATTATTATTACCGGACTTAATTAATGCTCAAGACGAGGAAGATACAAAAGAATTAGAAAGACAATTAAAAATTTATAAAGAATATTATGAAGCTAGAAAAATAATTGGAAAAATGATATTGAAAAAAAATTTTTCATATTCTAGAACTACAAAATTAGTAAAAATTAAAAAATCATTTATTCCACCTGAAAAATTAAAAATTGAAGAATTAGAAAAAAGATTTGAAAAATTAATATCATTTATAAAACCAGTTATTAAAATTTCTGCAAAAACAATAAATAGAACAATAAATATAAAAGAAAAAATTGATAATATTTATAAAAAAATTAACGATTTTAGTTTTATAAAATTTTCTGATTGTCTTAATGACAAAAAGGATAAAATAGAAATCATAGTTTCATTTCTTGCAATTTTAGAGCTTATAAAACAGAGGACAATAGTAGTAGAGCAAAATAATTTATTTGATGAAATTACAATTAATAAAATCGACTATAAATTAAGTACTAATACTTACCTAGCCACCGGCGAGGAAGAAAGCTAATAAAATGGACAAAAAAACAATAATAGAAAGTTTATTACTTATCTCTGATAGGCCACTATCTATTGATTTAATTGCAAAAAAAATCGATTCAAGTAAAAAAGAAACCAAAGAATTGATAAAAGAAATTCAAGATAAATTTAATACGGAAAATAGTGGAATTCATATTGCAGAATCTTGGGGGAAAATTCAATTTACAACAAATCCAAAATGCGAAGCAATTGTAAAAGAATTCGTAAAAGAAGAAATTAATAGCAATTTATCAGACGCATCACTTGAAACGCTTACAATAATTGCATATCGTGGACCAATTACAAGGTCTGAAATTGAACAAATAAGAGGAGTCAATTGCAGTGTCATATTAAAAAATTTAATGATAAAAGGACTCATAGAATCTGAATTTAACAAAGAAAAAATAACCGATGAATATAATATAACAGTTGATTTTCTAAAGTATTTAGGAATTAATAATTCAAGCGAACTCCCAAATTATGAACAATTAAATAGTAACGAGATAATAGATACAATACTAAATCAAAATCAAAACGAATAACGAAATAATGTTAGAATATTGATAATCGAAAAAAAATTATTAAACATTTTGGAAAATAAAATGCAATTTTTAATTATAATACCAATAATATTATCCATTTTAAACACAACAAGCACCAATAATGTTTTTGTATATCCTGAAATTTATAAAGATAATAACAAAATTTTTATAAAATTTATTGATAATAAGGATCAAAATTCTTTTCCCAAAAAACTAATAAATGATTCTCTTGGAGTAAGAGTTGGCGCAAAATCAGTTTTAGTAAAAGATTTAAATACGGATAAAATATTATTTTCAAAAAACAAAGACGAAAAAAGACAAATAGCAAGCATAACAAAATTAATGTCTGCTATTATAATAAAGGATTTAAATGTAGATCCTGAGAAATTAGTAGAAATAACATCCAGTGATAATGTTGGAGATTTTTCAAAAACAAAAATATCTCCTGGTGATAAAATAAAATTTAAAGATTTACTTTCAGCATCACTCGTTGTATCGTCGAATTCTGGAATGCTTTGCGCGATAAAAAATTCCGACATATCAGAAGAGGAATTTGTAAAAAAAATGAATCAGAAAGTAGAGGAATTAAATCTAAAAAATACACATTTCGATGACGCAACTGGATTAAGCAATAAAAATGTATCAACAGCGGATGAAATTTTAAAAATAACAAAAATAGCATTTTCATATCCAGATATAGAATTAGAAACAGCACAAAAAAAATATTCATTTACCACGGATACTGGAAAAACCATAGAAGTTAAAAATACAAATGAATTAATTGGAAGTTATTTAGATATAAAAGCTGGAAAAACTGGTTACACAGAAGAAGCTGGGTATTGCCTTGTGTCAAAAGTAGGGTATGATAATAAGGGTCCTATTCTCGTAGTTGTTTTAGGAAGTGATTCTCATTTTGAAAGATTTTCTGATTTAAAAGATGTCTCAAGTTGGGTTTTTAATAATTATGTTTGGAAATAATACTATAAAAATATAATCCCGCGACAATTATAAATTAAAAATAAAATTAACAAATAAAATAAATTATATGAAAAAAATATTAATACTGAACTGGAAAATGCAATTATCTGTAAATGATTCCTGCGCTTTAGCGGAGGAAATTAATAACGAATTTGATAATTTGAATTTAGATAAAATTGAATTAGGTATTTGTCCAGATTTCTTATCAATGCATAAAATATCTAAAATCATCAAAGCGTCAAATATAAAACTTGGGTCGCAAGATGCTTTTTGGTATGAAAAGGGGGCTTATACTGGAGAAATATCCCCTGTATTTTTAAAAGAACTTGGTGTTGAATTTGTTATACTGGGTCACAGTGAAAGAAGAACGCATATGCAAGAATCCGATATATTCATTAATAAAAAAATGAAAACCGTTTTAGAAAATAACATGGTGCCAATACTATGTGTTGGTGAAAATTTCGAAGAAAGACAAAATAATCAAAAAGATTTGGTAATAATAAATCAGGTAAAAAACGCTTTAAATAATATAGATTTAGAAAATTTAAAAAGATTAATTATTGCATACGAACCAATATGGGTTATAGGATCTGGACAAGCAATAGAATCAAACGAAGCGCAAGAAACAAATGTAATCATCAAACAAACATTGTTAGATATATTTTACGAAAAAGGAATAGAGTTAAATGATGAAAATTTTAAAAATAAAATACAAATCCTATACGGGGGAAGTGTTGATTCAACCAATGTATCAAACTTTCTCAATGAAGAAGATATAGATGGAGTATTGGTTGGCGGTGCTGGAGTAAAATTTGAAACATTTTGTAGTTTAACAAAAGCAATAAATTAATATTTAATAAAATAATTCGTTTTTGAAAACGAATATAATAAAAATATGATTATAAACATAATATTAACAATACTTGTTGTTATTAGCATAGGAATTATTGGGTCCATAATTATAAAAAAACTCCCACAAATAAAAAGAGTCGATGTCACAACAATAGATTCATATAGGGAAAATCAGATAAAAAATAAAATTCTAGAAAAAAAATTACGCAGAGATATAAGCTCTTTCAAGAAGTCCGTAAATTCAAAACTAAAACCAATACTTTCTAATCTTGGAAATTGGTTAAAAAAAATTAAAGCAAGAATTTTAAGAATTGAAAAAAAATATAGAGAAAAATTGGCAAGAGTGCATTTTGACGATAAAATAAACTCTGAAGTAAAAGTTAATAAACATTTAGAAAATGCTGAAAATTTCATTAAAGAAAAAGATTGGATAAATTCAGAAAATGAATACATAGAAGCTCTAAAAATTGATATTCATAATATTAATATATATATAAAATTAGGCGATCTTTATCACCTAAAAAAGGATTATGAAAAAGCAAAAGAAACATACGAATATGCAATAAAATTACAAGAAAATGATTATATTTATAATAAACTAGGAGATATTTCAACAGAAATGGGTGATTTAAACAATGCGGCAATAAGCTATTCAAAATCAATATCAATGACAGCAAACAATCCAATATATTACTTTAATTTAGCAAAAATCAACCTAAAATTAGAACAATACGAAGATTGTTTAAATAATATCAATAGATCTTTAAACCTAGAACCCGAAAACCCTAAATTTCTTGACTTTCTACTTAATTTAAGTATAATTATGAAAGATAAAAATTTAGCTGAGAAAACAATAACTAAACTAATAGAAGTTAATCCGGAAAACAACAATATTCCAGAATATAGAGATAAGATAAATAAAATGTAAACTTGGAGTTATAAGCCGTTGTAACTCAGTTGGTAGAGTAACTCCATGGTAAGGAGTAAGTCCGCGGTTCGAGCCCGCGCAACGGCTCCATTAAAGTGGGTAGATAGCGAAGTGGTCAAACGCGACAGACTGTAAATCTGTTGACATATGTCTTCGTAGGTTCGAATCCTGCTCTACCCACCATATTTAATTTAATATATTTAAAAAATTAATATTTGCCACCCTAGCTCAGTTGGTAGAGCAACAGTTTTGTAAACTGTGGGTCGTCGGTTCGAGTCCGACGGGTGGCTCCACTAAACAATATCTAAAAATTAAACAACTTAACAAATTAACCGAAATTCTTAATTCATAATTAAATAATTAAAAATATGTCACAAGATAATTTGATAAAAATGGAATGTAGTGAATGTCATAGAATAAACTATCATACATATAAAAATAAAAAGATTTTAAAGAATAAAATTGAATTAAAAAAGCACTGCAAATGGTGTAAAAAACATACTCCGCACAAAGAAACAAAGTAGTTCTTTAATTTTTTACATAAAAATTCTTTGAATTATTTTGTTCAAAGAATTTATTTTTATGGGGGCGTCGTTCAGTGGTAGGACATCGGTCTCCAAAACCGAGGACGTGAGTTCGATTCTTACCGCCCCTGCCATGAAAAAGCCGATATTTATGGGCTTTTTTTGTTGAAAAAAAATACGATTAGAATTAAAATGTT
Organism: bacterium; assembly: GCA_029555085.1. Classification (GTDB taxonomy): domain Bacteria; phylum Patescibacteriota; class Patescibacteriia; order UBA1558; family S5-K13; genus STF1-138. The sequence continues at coordinate 56,628 of JAKPTO010000052.1, forward strand.
TTACTTCTTGATTTTTAAATCCAATAATGAGAAAATAAATACATAATTATTAATTAAAAAAACATGGAAAAAGAAAAATTTTCAGAAGAATTTTCAGGAGACATTGTAAGGCACAGTAAAGCGTCTTATAAAGCATACATAAGGGATCTTACTGGAGAAAATCCCGCAATACCATTTGACAAAAATAATCAGGAATTAAATGACTTAACAGAAAAAGGGAAAGAGCTTGCAGAAAATTCAGCGAGAGAATATTTTGCAAATTTAAATCCAGCAGAAGATAAATTATTTTTTGCTTCTAGTAACGAGGTAAGAGCAATTGAAACTGCGGAAATATATAGAAAGATTGCCAAAGAGATGGGTTTTGAGATAATACATCCAGAACATTCTAGAAGTAAAATTTCAGACGAAATTGCAGATGGCGATATAAGGGTTCTAGACGCACTATCTTTAAATTCTGACAACCTTTTATTGGATGCTATTTTTCAACCTGCTTCAACAAAAAAATATATTAATTTATCCAATGTTCCACAAGATCTTAGAGAAAAATTTGAAAAAGCGTCATCCATAGTAGATGAAGATGATCAAGGAAATTGGGGAAATAATTTTTATAAACACGTTGATAGGGTGAAAGAAATCTTTCCAGAAATTAAAAATGTCCAACAAGAATATGAAAATAAATTTAGATATTTGTTAAAACATTTTAATACTGGCAAAGAAAGGGCGGGTGACTCTGGTGTTACTGGCAATATAAAAGTATTGGGATTTGGTCACGAAAATTATCTTTTGTATGCAATTAGAAATATATTTCAAGAAGAGGGAATCAATAATTGCGAAGTGCTCCATATAACAACAGACAGTGATGGTATTACTGGAAAATTTCGCAACAAAGAGGCTAAACTATAAAAAATGAAACAATTAAAATTCCAGAAAACATGGGAAGCTCACGCAATGGGTGCACTGTGGGGAGAGATGGTTGCAAAAAATTTTTCTTTGAAAAATCCATATAGAAATATTGCTGGTCTTAAAGAGAAGAATGTATTATTTTACTTTGATAAGGATTTAGGGACTCAATTCTATAATAGATTAGATGAGTTAAAAAATTCATCAATTTTTGGCTATAAAAAATTTTCAGATAAAAAAAACTTTTCTAGATACTTGAATTTGTCAAAAAAATCTATAGTTAATTGTGATAAATTATACATTAATTTTTTGAATTCTGATTGGCAAAAGTGGGATGATGTAAAATTATGGAAAGAATTCAAAAAACATGTTTATGCTTTTAACTATATTTATACTTTTTATCATGCTTGTCAGCCACAATATTTTGAAAAAATTGAGGACACAATAAATAAATATTTGGAAAAAAATTTTGAACAGAATAAAATTTTAAAAATATATAATATCTTAACAACACCCGATAATTTTAACTGTATAAGAATTGAGGAATTTGAATGGTTAAGTATAGTTAAATCTATTAAAAATTTAAAAAGTTATAAATTATCCAAAGAAGATTTTTTAAATAAGAAAAAAATAAAAAATCATATTAATAAATATATTGCCCTAGGAACTGTTGAGGCTAATACTCCGTGGGACTATAAATTTTACTGGAAACGTTTTAATAAAGATTTTAAAAAAAATTTAAATAAAAAAATTCAAAAAATAAAAAATACTAAAAAAATAGCATTTCAAAATAAATTAAAAATACTAAAAAAATACAATATCGATAAAAAAATAATTGATTTATCAAATAAAGTTTCTGCAATTGGGATATTGCGTTTAGATATGAGATTTGGTTGGACAAAATTAGGGTATACAACACAACTTATGTTTACTGAACTCGGTAAAAGAAAAATTCATGAATTAATAAATGAAAATACTATTTGGGATATTAAATTTGATGAATTAGATAAACTTATATTAAAGAAAAATTTTAAATTAACAAAGAGGGAGATTTTAAATAGAAAAAATGCTTTTTTATATAATGTTCAAAATGGTAAAATAAATTTTTATGAAGGCATTGCAGCAAAAAAAATTAAAAATAAATTAATTCTAAATGAAAATTATAATTTAAAAGAATTTAAAGGTTCCATAGCCTGTGTTGGTAGGGTTATTGGAAGAGTAATAAAGTTTAGTTGGACAGAACCCAATCTTATAAAAAAAATGGAGCGCATGAAAAAGGGAGATATATTAGTTGCTGGCCAGACAAGACCAACGCTTATGACAGCCATTCATAAGGCCGGAGCAATAGTTACCGATGAGGGTGGAATTATATCTCACGCGGCAATAATATCTAGGGAATTAAAAAAACCCTGCATAATAGGGACTAAAATAGCTACAAAAATATTAAAAGATGGAGATTTGGTGGAGGTTGATGCAAACAATGGAATTGTTAAAATATTAAAAGACTAATTATATATTCACAAAAAATTTAAAGATGCGCTAATGTTGCTCCGAATTTGAGCGAGCTTATATTATAGAAAAAAGTATAGATAATTTTGATAATGATTTAGAAGAATATTTAGAGGCAAAGTCTCAATAATAATTTATAAAGACTATTCCACATTTCTCAAAAAATTACTTGAAAAATTTATTTTAGACTGTATACTATAAATATAGTAAATTAAAAATTATATTTAAAATTTAATGATTGTGAGGTGTGTTAAGGGCTATAATAAAATACACTTCTCAATTCAAAATCAATTAACTATTATGAAAAAATTAGCAGTTGTTGCTTTTGGTGGAAACGCTTTACTAAGAGCAGGAGAAAAAGGAACCATCGAAGAACAAGAAACAAATGTTTACCAAACATGTGAGGGTTTATTGGGATTAATAAAACAAGATTATGATATTGTCATTGGACATGGTAATGGTCCACAAATTGGAAACATACTTTTACAAGTAAATGCAGGAGAGAAACTATATGGCATTCCTGAAATGCCTATGGATATTTGCGGAGCATATTCACAGGGCTTTATAGGATATATTATCGAGCAACAGCTTAAAAATTTATTGAATAAACATAAATTGAATCGAAATATTGTTTCAGTTATAACACAAGTGGTAGTTGATAAGAACGACAAGGCATTTCAAAACCCCACCAAACCAGTTGGACCGTATTATTCCGAAGAAGAAATGCAAATGTTAAAAGTAAAAAATCCAACGCATGCCTTTGCAGAAGATCCAAAAGGCAAAGGATGGAGAAGGGTAGTAGCCTCTCCACAACCATTGGAAATTAATAATACCAATGTTATAGAAGAATTAGCTAGAAAAGGTCATATAGTTATTACGGTTGGCGGAGGGGGAATTCCTGTTTTTTATGTAACAAACCATACTCTACAAGGAATAGATGCTGTTATTGATAAAGATTTAGCGTCTTCTTTATTGGCAGTTAAAATTAAAGCAGATGAGTTTTATATCTTAACAGATGTTCCTAATGTATTTATCAATTTTCGCAAACCTGATGAAAAAGCCCTGGATGTCATAACAGTAGCTGAAGCTAAATCATACCTCCAACAAGGCCAATTTACTGAAGGATCTATGGCGCCTAAAATTCGTGCTGCTCTTCATTTTGTAGAGAATGGTGGAAAGGAGTGTATAATTACTGAAGCCGGACAATTGTCTAATCCTGATTGTGGTACGCGTATCATAGCTTAAAACAATATCTAAATACAATATAATTAATAATTAAAAATAAATTTTATGGCTTTTAATTTACGAAACAAAAACTTTCTTAAACTATTAGATTTCAACACCAAAGAAATACAATTCTTACTGGACTTAGCATCTGATTTAAAAAAGGCAAAATATGCAGGTACAGAGCAACCAAGATTAAAAGGAAAAAATATAGTATTGTTGTTTGAAAAAGATTCTACGCGCACCCGCTGTGCTTTCGAGGTAGCTGCCTTGGATCAAGGAGCACATGTCACATATTTAGGTCCATCTGGCTCGCAAATGGGGAAAAAAGAGTCAATGAAAGACACTGCCAGAGTATTGGGTAGATTATACGATGGAATAGAATATCGTGGATATTCGCAAGAAATAGTAGAAGCACTTGGTGCTTATGCAGGTGTACCTGTATGGAATGGACTAACAACCGAATTTCACCCCACTCAAATACTTGCCGATTTTTTAACAATGACAGAGCATTGTAATAAACCTCTGAATAAAATTTCTTTCTGTTATTTAGGTGATGCTCGTAACAATATGGGGAATTCATTAATGGTAGGTGCTGCTAAAATGGGAATGGATTTCAGAGCTGCAGCTCCTAAGGCCTGTCAACCAGATGAAAAATTGGTAGCTACTTGCAAACAAATAGCTAGAGAAACCAGCGCTAAAATAACTATTACTGACAATATTGAAAAAGCAGTTAAAGATGTGGATTTCTTATATACAGATGTATGGGTATCCATGGGAGAACCAGCAGAAGTATGGGCAGAAAGAATTAAGTTATTAAAACCCTACCAGGTAAATATGAATGTGGTTAAAAAAACAGCCAATCCCAATGTTAAATTCCTACATTGTTTACCAGCATTTCACAATAGAGAAACAACTATTGGAGAAGAAATTTTTCAAAAATATGGTTTAGAATCCATGGAAGTTACAGAGGATGTTTTTGAATCACCTATGTCAATTGTCTTTGATGAAGCTGAAAACCGTTTACATACTATCAAAGCAGTGATGGTAGCCACACTAGGACAATAAATTATATTATCATTCTAAATATCTTTATAGCATTTAATACTAAAAACACTGATGTATCAGTGTTTTTTTGATTGATTTTTGACTCAAAATATGAGAAGATTATAGTAATATTAATATAATATAATTATTTAAAAATATGAGAGAACAAGAATATTTTCCAAATACAGATCCACAGGTAGATATTTCACAAGAAATAGATCAACAAGCAATCGAGCAGGAAATGATAAAAAAATTATCAAGAGGCTTCAATATAGATGAAGCTATAAATGAA
>JAKPTO010000036.1 GCA_029555085.1 bacterium
AACTTCATATTCCTCATTATCCCGGAAAAAGACATTAAAATTGTGAAAGTCTCTTCCGGCTGCACCCATAATCACTACTCTGCGTTTCATTACTTTTCTCCTTTTGATAATTTTATTTCTTTTATATAAAGCAACCTTTTAATATAGCTTTGTGCGTCAAGATAAATCTCTAATGACAACGATTATGGTTATGTCTTCAAAAGTGGTGTAAAATTGGTAAGGCTGAAGGAGAAAAAGAGAGAATTGGCTATGCAAAAAAATGTATCTTTCAGAGCTATTAGAATGAATCTTAAAAAAACCTGAAAAAGCCGATCCCATTTGAAGCATTGCAGCGAGGTAGGTTTTGATAAAAAAACTTGACCAGAATTGATAAGATAAAGATAATGTAAATAATATTATATACTATTATAGATTGTGAGTAACGAGGACAATAGAATGTCTTCAAAGAAGCTGATAAACAATGAGTTGAAATTTAAATCACTCTTTGAGACTTAAAAAATTAAAACGATTATTAAGTTAAATGTGGCTATAGATTTATTATAGTACACAAGTAAAAAACAAAGGAGACCTACTATGAAGACAATGCAAATAATCCTCTTATTTCTTATTATTCTGGAATTGGGATTTCTCTGTTATTTAGGTGTGAAGATGAATAGAGAGAATCCTGTTACCAGTGAACGACCACCTCTAGAAGATTTTACCAATACTATCCAACAACATTATGACTTTCAATATTCAATAGCTGGATGGCAAACAACACCTGACGGTTGTTTCGTTATCGTTAAAGAGTCCTACCATGGTAAGGAATATTACAGTGGCATACAATTTGTAAAAGTAGAATCTGAGTATGGTACTGATTGGTATTTGAGAGATCTTACAGCCTACCATAAGGTACAGAATTAGAAAGATCATCATTTTTAATGGTGAATGTTTCTAGTTCAAGTACTTGTACTATCCAGATTTTCAGTTGTATTTGATCAAGGAAAAACGCAATTTTGATTATTAAAAAATGTAAATGGCATTTGGGATGCTAATTCTTATGACCGTTTTTGCAAATAGGTCACTGGCACACCAGTTATCTATCTTCAGATTGATCATAATTCCAGGCAAAGAAAAATATGGAAACACCTTGCGGGGTTCCCAGCTCTCGGAGGACATTATATGCAGGGTATATAGTAAGAAATCCATTTGAAAAAATCGTGATATTTACACCTGATTTAGCTTCGTTTTATCAATTTGCAATTCAAAATTCATAACTTGTTCCACTGATAACGATTAAGAAATCCATTTGAAAAAATCGTGAAATTAATTTTGAAAAAATCGTGATATCGTTTTGAAAAAATCGTGATATCGCAGACCACCAAAAACGCCGATTTGAAAAAAATTTGATACAATTTGAAAAAATAAGTGAGAACGCATA
>JAKPTO010000040.1 GCA_029555085.1 bacterium
AAAAAGAAGATTTAGATATGGTTCAAAACAAAGTTAATAAATATATTGAATATTATCATAAGGTTAGACCCCACTTATCATTAAATATGAAAACACCCTATGAATTTGTTTCTATGTCGCATTTGACCTTAGAGAGAACGAAAAGTTGACAAATATCAAAAAACAATATAATATATACGCAAGGACTGTAAAAACCCGTTGTCCCAGGGGACTTTAGGGACAAAATGGATGTTACACCTAAGATAACATCTGGAGCGAAAGCTCGGGCGAGATCAAGAGAATGCAGTATACTTGGAGTCAATGCTCATTTCTCTCTCGTCCTTTTTTATTTACAAAAAAAACCAACTTATTGCTGATTTTTAAAATTTTAAAATTCACCAACAAAACTAATTGCTATCTAGTGCCTGATTTACTAATTTATCCGCTAAATAATTCTGCTCGCGAAATATATGAGTAAAGGTGATTTTTTTAAAATCCTGCTTAATATTCCAAAGTTTCACAAACAAAACAGCTAAATCTTTATCTTTTACTTTAAACTCTCTATTAATTTGTTTTGTAACTAACTCACTATCAAGATAACAATTCAATTCTTTTATATTTAATTTTTTGGCAAGTTCTAATCCCCTTATAATTGCGCGATACTCTGCTTGATTATTTGTGGTTTCAGGAATACGCTCAGAAAATTGTTTTATAATTTTATCTCCATCGTAAATAACTCCACCTATTGCGCTAGGTCCTGGATTACCACGAGAACCACCATCTGTAAATAATTTATACATTTTTATTGAAATTATTAATGTCATTAATATAAATTTCTATATTCCTATTTCCATTCCACTCGTTTATTGAAATTGTAACTACTAAATCTATCTTATCTCCGATTTTTAAATCTGGAAACTTATTTGCAAAACCAAATCCCACTGCTCTTTTTATAATTCCATTTTGCTCTAATGTGATTCTAAGATGGGATTTATCAGCTCCCATTGTAGAAATTTCTTTTATTATACAATTCTTTAACAAAAACTTTGGTTCTGGATTTTCAACTCCAAATGGTTCAAATTTATCTAAAGAATCCCACAAATTCCAATCAATATCTGATAAATTCAACTCTGCTTCTACCTTTAAAGATGGTTTTAACTCAACATTTTCTAATTTTTTATCTAACTCATTTTTTATAACATTTTGCACATATTCCAAATTCTCATCAGGAATAGAAAATCCTGCTGCTGATTTATGGCCCCCAAATCTAATTAATTTATCTTTAAATTTTAAAATTACTTCTTCCATTATATCAACCTCATCAATTGAGCGACAAGAACAAACCCAATATTTATTATCGTGTCCCAAAACAAAACTTGGCCTATAATATTCCTGAGATAATTTCCCAGCGACAAGTCCTATAATTCCCAGATTCCATTTTTTATCTCGAACAAAAATAAATTTCGTATCTTCATCAACACAATCAATTTGTGATTTTGCCTCACTGACAATTTTATTTGTTAAATCTTGTCTTTTTGAATTACTAATATTTAACTCTCTTGAAATTTTTATCGCAGTTTCTAAATTATTTGTTTTTAAAAGCTCAAATGCATTATTTGCTCGATCCATGCGTCCTGCCGCATTAAGTCTTGGACCAATTTGAAATCCAATTGTGTTACTATTTATTTTATTTACATTTGTTCCTGCAATTTCATAAAGTTGCTGAAGCCCTAATCTTCGAGTTTTTTTAAGAACTATTAATCCATATTTTACCAAAGTTCTGTTCTCACCGATAAGTGGAACCATATCAGTAACACTTCCTATTGCGACTAAATCAAGTAACCATTTTAAACTTTTTTCTTTTTCCGCTTCGCTTTTAACAAATAATTCACTCTTTATAATTCCGCTTGCTAATTTATAAGCAACACCTACTCCTGCTAAATTTTTAGTTTTATAATTTTCTCGCGCAAGCCCTGGATGAATTATGGCATAAGCATTTGGTAATTTTTCTGGCTCTTTATGGTGATCGGTTATAATTACATCAACTCCGGCATTATTAAAAAGCTCAACTTCATCAAAATTACTTACCCCACAATCACAGGTAACAACTAAACTAAATTTTCTGTCAATTATTTCTTTTACTGCGCCTTCGTTTAATCCATAACCCTCTGTTTCTCGCTGTGGAATATAAACCTCTGGACGAAGTCCGATTTGAGTAAAAATATCATACAAAAGAGCCGAGCTTGTAACTCCATCAGCGTCATAATCTCCATAAATTAAAACTTCTTCATTGTTATCTACTGCTCGAAAAATTCTCTTTACAGCGCGCTCCATATCAATTAAAACATATGGATCACAAATATCTGCGATAAAATCAGCATTAAAAAATTCATCAATTGCTTCCTGCGTTACAATTCCTCTATTATAAAGCAATTGCAAAACTATGGGATTAATATCCGGAAATTGATCCGTGAAATTATCAGGAATAGGTTCTGCTAATTTCCACTTTTTACTCATATATTTTCTTTTAACTTTCACATAGAGATTATAAATGAAATAAGAAAAAAACACAAAAAAGTGAGCCAAAACTCACTTTTATCATTCCCTAAAAGCTAATTGCAAAACTAAAGACCTATTTTTATTGCTCCATCAGGACAAATTCTTTCACAAATTCTACATTGAATACATTTTGAAATATCACATTTAATGGTATTATTTCCATACACTCCTCGCTCATTATCTGTAAATTCCAAACATTTTTTTGGACACAATTCTATACAAAGCCCACAACCCTTACAATATTTTGGATGATTTATAAAAGATTTGTCTCCTTCTTTGTACTGCATAATTATTCTAAATTAATAATTATTATACTTTGATCTTCATTTAATTTCACCTTATAGGACCTTTTAAGTGGCATGAGTTCTATTACCTCGCCTTCTCCGTGTTTTGTTTTTATTATATCTCCCACTTCTGGCATTCCAACAAGCAAATCTCTATAAGCATCCTCTTCGTAAGCCAAACAACATTTAAGCCTTCCACACATACCTGATAATTTTTCAAGTCCACGATGTGCAACCTGTTGGTCTCTAGCAAAACTAGTATTAATACTTTCCAATGTTTTTAAAAATCTTTTACAGCACAAAACTTGTCCGCATTCCCCGATATCTCCAAATGATTTTGCTTCATCTCTAACTCCAATCTGATACAATCTAATTTTTTTCTTATATTTCTTTGATATGCTTTTTACTAATTCTCTAAAATCTACTCTACCGTCAGCAACAAAAGAAAAAACCATCATTGTATTATCAAGAGAAATATGCAAATCAACAAGTTTCATTTCTAATTCCTGTTTTTTTATAAAATTCCTGACATCTTTTAAAATTTTATCATTATTGATATTGTTTTTCTTTGATTGCGCTAAATCTTTATCATTTGCGTGTCTTATAATTGGGTTTAAATCTTGCGTTTGATCGTATTCTTTTATTTCACAAATTTCCGCAATATCAATTACTTCCATATTTTCCACTATAACCTTATCTCCTATTAAAAGATCAGTAGGATTATTAGATGAATCTTTTGAAAGAAAATAATTTACAGAATCCCAAGAAATAAATTTTACTCCGTATATTTTCATATTATTTTATTAAAGTTGTCCCTATATCATAACCCGAGATAGCTTTTTTGATATTTCCATTTGCTAATTTAAAAACCTGTATTTTTATATCATTTTTATGCGCAATCTCATACGCTTTGATATCCATAATACCCAATTTCATATCTATTGCCTGAGATAGTTTAAGTTCTTTAAATTTTTTTGCGTTTTTAAATTTATTTGGATCTTTGTCATAAATCCCATCTACCTGAGTTGCTTTTAAAACAATTTCTGCTTTTAATTTACTTGCAACATCCACAGCTGAAGTATCTGTTGTAAAATGAGGATTACCTGTCCCACCAGCAAAAACTAAAATATAATTTTTTTTCCAATGATTAATGCATTTTTTAATATCAAGTTTTTCTACAAAATTAGACACCACAAAACTTGAAATTGTCTTTGCTTTTACTCCGTTTTTGTTTAAAACCGCAGTAAGGCACATTGCATTTAAAACTGTTGCTGTCATTCCTATATAATCAGCTGAAACGCGCTCAATCTCATTATGTTTTACCATTCTTCCCCTAAAAATATTTCCTCCGCCCACCATAATTCCTATTCTTACACCTTTTTTATTGAGATATTTTAATTCATTTGCTAATTTTTTGATTCTCGGAAAATCAAAACCAAAATTACCAGCTCCGCTTAGCGCTTCACCAGATAATTTTATAATTACTTTTTTATATTTCATGAAGTATATTAAATTTTTATAATTTTATTATACAATTCGAAAAAACAAATAACAAATTTATAAACTATATCTTGTGAATTTAACAATTTCCGCTTGATTTTCTTCTAATAACTTGCCGATTGTTTTTGTGTCATCTTTTACGAACAATTGATTTATTAAACAATTTTCTTTATAAAATTTTTCTAATTTTCCTTTTATAATATTTTCAATTATATTTTCTGGTTTTCCTTCTTGTTGCAATTGCTCTCTATAAATTTCTTTTTCTTTTTCTATAATATCTGCGGGTACTTCTTCTGATTTTAAATATTTTGGATTCATAGCTGTTGCATGCATCGCAATATCTTTTGCTAACTCCTCGTTTCCTCCGGATAAAGATACAATTGAGGCAATTTTGTTATTTGTATGTAAATAATATCCAACAACATCACCTTCTATAATATCAAAAAATGCTATTTTTAAATTTTCTCCAATTTTTACTATTAATTCATTTTTAATTTTTTCATTTGCTAACTCTTCAAAAGAATCTTTACCAACTTCTAGTAATTTTTCTGCTAATTCTTTTGTAGAGCTAATAAAATCTGCATTTCTTGCAACAAAATCTGTTTCACAATTTAATCCAAAAATAGAAACTTTGTTGTCTTTTTTTATAACTGAAATACAGCCTTCATTTGCTGTTCTTGAAGATTTTTTATCTGCTAATTGTTCTCCCTTTTTTCTTAAAAGCTCTATGGCTTTATTTAAATCGCCATTTGTTTCTTCTAGTGCTTTTTTACAATCATTCATTCCAGCACCAGTTAAATCGCGAAGTTGTTTTATTTGTGCTATTTCCATATTTGTTTTAATTATAATTATAAAATTTTTAATTAAAAATTATAAAGAATGTTTTATACTTTATAAATTTCTAACTTCAAGTAAATTATTTTTTTACTTCATCTATTGATTCTTTGAATACTGAAAGTATAAGTTTTAATGTATTTATGGAGTCATCATTTGCGGGAATTGGATAATCAACAAGCTCTGGATTTGTATTTGTATCAGCAATTGCAATTATAGGAATTTTTCTTTCCCTTGCTTCCATTACTGCTGTTTTTTCATGGTTTATATCAACTACAAAAATCGCTTGAGGTATAGCATCTAAATCTCTAATACCCTCAACCATTTCTTTTAATTTTTCTATTTCTCTATCAATCATCAATTTCTCTTTTTTTGTATATTTATCATACACACCATTTGCTACATCTTCTTCTAATTTTTTCATTTTATGTGGGAGGCGTATGATATTTTCAAAATTAGTGAAAGTTCCACCAAGCCAACGAGATATTACATACGGCATTTTTACATCTTCTGCAAATTCCTTAACAATTGCTTTTGCTTGACGCTTTGTTCCAATAAAAAGAATCTTGCCGTTTTTTGAAACAACTTTTTTGATAAATTCAGATGCCTTTTCAAGAGATTCTATTGTTTTTTCTAAATCAATAATATGAACTCCGTCTTTTACACCGAAAATATATTTGTTCATTTTTGGATATCTCTTTGATTTTACCTGACCAAAATGTGCTCCACTTTTTAATAAATCTAGTATTGATACTGTTTTCATATTAAATTATTTAATTTTAGATTAATAAAATTAAGCATTGTTATGCTTTAAAGTGATTAAATATTATCACGATAGCCAAAAAAAATCAAGAAAAGAACTACTCTATGAGAATAATCCAAAAAATAGAAATTTACCTATTATTCTACAGAAAGCTCATATTCTGGAAAAACATCAGCAACAATTTGCCTAGATATTGACCTTGGCTCAACACCAAATTTCTGGCTTGTACCGGAAATGCTTATGGTTTTATTTTGTTCATCTATTCGTATCCATCCACCACCTAAAGCTTTAAGATCGTATTTTGTAGCAATATCTGTATGTTCTCCAAGAGTAGAATCAAAAACAAACTTTAAATTATCATCTTTTGTTGTGCCCATGATAAACTTGCCGTTCATTCCTACTGATTTTCTACGTCTATTCATAGAAACTTGATCAAAAAACTCAATACCTTTTCTTCCATGGAATACAACATCAATTGGAGAATCATTGATTGTTATGGTTTTTTCAATATCTAATATTTCATTCTTTGGAACCTCTAAATATTTTAGATAATCCATTTTAGCAACATCTTCATATGCTAAATTAGATCCAACTTTTTGAAGCATTTCAAGAAATGTGTTTCTACGAGAATCAACATGTCCCATTTCTTTATTGTGAATAATTCCAATATATGCTCTCTCTATTAATTCTTTAACATTTTCTAATTCAACTCCATGTTCTTGTGAGATTTCCTGTATTTCCTCTATATCTCCTGGGTTCAAAGAGCCTGCTTCGCTAAATGCCATACAAAGATTTTCAAATGCTTGCTGTATAATTTCTTTTTTAATTTCAATCTTTATTCCAAACTTTTCAGCAGATTCTAAGGCTTTGGAAATATTATATCTAACCCATGTAGCATTTGCTTTATTAGATACCTCTGCATCAAAAATCTTTTGAAATGTATCTTGTGTTCTTTCAAGTTTCACACCTCTTTCATTGGCAAAATCTTCTATTTTTTGCATTCCTTCTATATTATTATTATAAAAATAATAGCAATAACTGTCCTGAATTTTGTCTCTTACTATTTGTGTTATTTCAAGATTTATACCTCTTTTATTGGCTAAATCTTCTACTTCTTGCATCATATTAATATTGCGAGCATCATGATATGCTTCTTGAAACGTATCTTGCGTTATTTCAAGGTTTATACCTCTTTTATTAGCTAAATCTACGACTTCTTGTATTACATAAAAATAGACAGGAAAGGAATGCATATCGTCAAGTGTTTCTTGAAGCTTGTCTTGTATTCTTTCAAGTTTTATACCTTTTTCATCGGCAAAATCTGCGACTTTTTGCATATCACTAATTTCATAAGCACTATCAAATATTTCCTGGAGCTTGTCTTGTGTTATGTCAATTTCTATGCCTCTTTCATTGGCTAATTTTTCTATTTTTTGTATTGTATATGCATCACGAGCATTATCAAATATTTCTTGAAGTATATCTTGTGTTATGTCAATTTCTATGCCTCTTTCATTGGCTAATTTTTCTATCTTTTGTATTGTATATGCATCACGAGCATTATCAAATATTTCCTGAAGTATATCTTGTGTTATTTCAATTTCTATGCCTCTTTCATTGGCAAAGTCTGAAAATTCTTGTATCTTAGTCACATCAAAAAAATCCCTTTTTAAAATGGCATTACAGCATTCTCTATTTAAATCAACCATAGCATCATTATTTACATGTAATTCAATGTTGTGCTCTTTAGCTAAATTTTCTATTTTTTCTACATTCTCAAAACCATCATAATCAAACATACCATAAATTGCTCTTTCAAAAGCCAATTGTAAGGATTTGCTATCCGGAACTAATTCTAAATTCTTTTTATTTGCTAATTCAATTACCTTTTCTATATCCTCAAATGTATTATTTTCAAGTAATTGATTATATGCTCTTTGAAGTACCTCAGGATCTAAATTTTTTTCTAAATTTATAAGTTCAATACTTTTATCATCTTGAATTATTAAATACCCATTATTTATAAATATTTCTTTTTTTTCGATATTTTCCTGCTTTTCTTGTTTTGCTTTTTCTTGAATTTCCCCCTTTGATTGCTCTAAATTTTTCTTATTAAATATTTGTTCAAAAAATTTCATATTTTTAGTTTTATTA
>JAKPTO010000016.1 GCA_029555085.1 bacterium
CAGTTAAAAGTTATTATCTTATTCTAAAAAAAGTTGATATTTCAACAAATAAATACATTTTTTAATTAGATGTTTTTCGGCAAAAACTATTTTGTAATTATTAAAAATGTATATTTGTAGTTTAATAATCAGTTAATTTAACGTGAGTTCGACCTAAGCACAAATCATTTTCAGTCTTTCTTCATCAACTATATCAACCTTTAGAGAAGGTTTTTTTTCTAGAAATGAGTAAGCAATTAATCCTGCAATAAGATTTGAGAGAAAATTTGTAAATGTTCTATGTCTTGTATGCTCAATTTGGCAAATATTTTTTAATTCATCATTAACACATTCTATCAGAACTCTTTTTCTTAATAAAATTTTATCGCTAATGTGCATTAAACAATTTTTCATATTTTTTCTGAGTTTAGTTATCAAGTGAATTCCATCTATGAAAAGGTTTTCAAATAAATTCTGTCCTATATAACCTTTATCGCCAACTAATTTTCCAAATATTTTTTCGTGAAATCTTTTACATTTAAGTGGTTCTCTGTCATCTACATTACCAGGAGTTAACAAGAATGTTAATATTTCGCCTTTATCATTTATTATGATATGAAGTTTTAATCCGAAGAACCATCCAAGAGAAGATTGTCCTTTTGCTGCAATACCTTTGAAAACTTTATTTTGTTTTTCTCTTTTAATATGACAAACTCGTATAGGTGTTGAGTCTATGAAAGAAATGCCTGTACATTTACCTAAGCACATTATCTGCAAAAAACAACACAATGGCATAATTGCTTTTTGTTGTAATTCAACAAATCTGTTGTATGATACGGTTTCTGGGAACTCATTTGTTAAATGTTTTTGCACATAATTTACATAAAAATGTTTCAAACATCTAAAGTTCCCAAGATGAAACAGTACTAAAATAGTCATAACTTCACTATCACTAAGTTTAAATTTTCGATTTCTAGTGTTTTTAGAGCTGTCTTTTACCAAAACGTGGTCGGCCTTGGCTGCTTCAAATTCTTTGCAAAATTCATCTATTATATAAAAAATTTCAGTAATTTTGTTGCTATTCATATTGCGATGTTTTTATTTGTTAATAATCTGATTTTCAAATGGTTAAAGATAAATAAAACATCGCTATTTTCAAAATATTTTAATGTTTTTTTTAGTTTCTTACATCGAACTCACGTTAAAATATGAAATTATTAATCAGAACGGGAACTTTAATTTTTTGCATTTTGCTAATTTTTATAAAGATTGCTGATGCACAGCATGATAACACATCATACGATATGCTTACGTCTAACGAGGAGTTGAATGCCTTGTTAACAGATGAAAAACTGACAGATGTTAAATCAAGATTATTTTTAACAGGAGTGAGAAACGACACCCTTTTTATTGTTCAGTATTTTTCTTCCGAAAATAAAATATTTCTAATTCCTATTGCACATCTAAATGACACAAGCACATTGTTTTGTGTGCGCTCTGGCAACTATAAGACTTCAGGTAATGAGAGCTGTACAATATCTCAATTGTTAGAAACAGATGGAAATACATACAAGATTTTGCAAAAAATGCCCTGTCCTCAAAAAGAGCAAATAACAAACGAAGATAAAATGCAAACAGTTGATGTCGGTGAAATAGGTTATCTCTCAAGAATATTAAAATATACGAAATCAAAAGGGGTTGTTGACGTTGAATATTTGCCTTTTGATAAAAATTTATGTACTGGCTGTATGAAATGGTTCGCCACTGAAGGAAAATTCGTTTATTAGTTGAGATGAATTTTATTTTGCACGTTTCACTAATTCCAAATCAAAAAATCTTTCGACTTTCAACTTTTAACTTTTAACTTTCAACTGATTATGCGTCAGCCTCTTTTGTTCCTTTTGTGGAAAAAAACTAAAAACTCTTTCAACCCAAGCGAGCAGAGTGAGCTTGCGAACCCTGCGAAGCAAGTACAGACAAATCTTGCACTAAAGAAATTCTATCATTGTGAAGTTTTTAAAAACTCACTACTAAAAACTCAACACTCAACACTAAAAACTCTTTCAACTTTTAACTGATTTAACAAGATCTTTAAAATCAATAATATCTTTTCCCATAAAACGTAACAAAAGATTTGCAACACACAAAACGTCTTTTTCGCAGTAGGTAACAATTCTTTCTAAGTTGTTTTCTTCGTAATAAACTGCATAAACTTGGCTTCCGTCTATATCATCTTTTGGTGTAGGAATATTAAATAAATCAGCCAAAAGTGCCAAAGATGTAAAGTTCTTATAATCTCCAAATTTCCACAACTCTAAGGTGTCGATATGATTAACTTCCCAAGGTTTTTTGCCAGCTAAATCAAAAGCAGGAGGTAAGTTTAAACCATTTACCAACATTCTGCGAGCTATATAAGGAACATCAAATTCTTTAATATTATGACCACATATTTGTTTGTTTCCAAATCTATCCCAA
>JAKPTO010000032.1 GCA_029555085.1 bacterium
TCCTAAATACCATAATACTCGCTTTTCTTTTGGATAACTTGGTTTTAAAGGCATATATGTTTTTTTTATTTATATATTTTTCTTAGTTAACAGTGTTACCCCTAAGTATACCAAGTGTTACCTATTAGTGTTAACTGTACAGCATATATTGAAAGATTTAATGGAATACTTAGAAAAGAATGTTTAGGATATGTTAAATACAAAAAAGAAGATTTAGATATGGTTCAAAACAAGGTTAATAAATATATTGAATATTATCATAAGGTTAGACCCCACTTATCATTAAATATGAAAACACCCTATGAATTTGTTTCTATGTTGCATTTGACCTTAGAGAGGATGTATAATTGACTTTTTTGTGCAGAAATGATTAAATTATTACTGTCTGCGGGTGTCGTATAGTGGCTATTATGTCAGCCTTCCAAGCTGAAGAGGGCGGTTCAATTCCGCTCACCCGCTCCAATAACGAAAAACTATCTCTAAAAGGATAGTTTTTCGTTTTATTAAATTACTGATATAATTAAATAATTAACTTAAAGATTTTTATTTCTATGAAAACAGCGATTATTATTGGCGCTGGACCGGCGGGTCTGACAGCTGCATATGAGCTTTTGAAAAGGACAGATATCAAACCAATTATATTTGAATCAAGTGACCGTATAGGAGGAATTTCAACAACGATTGAATATAAGGGTAATAGAATTGATATTGGTGGGCATCGTTTTTTTTCAAAATCAGACAGGGTAATGGATTGGTGGTTTAATATTTTTGCATTACAAGGTTATCCCTCTAGAGACGATAAAATTTTGAATAGGCAAATTTCAACATCTAGTAAGTCAGATGCTCCCGATCCAGAAAAAATTGATTCCGTTATGCTTGTTAGAAATAGATTATCAAGAATATTTTTTTTAAAAAAGTTTTTTAATTATCCAATTTCGTTAAATTTCAATACTTTAAAAAATTTAGGTCTTATCAGAGTATTAAAGGTGGGCCTAAGTTATATAAAAATTAAAATTTTTCCAATAAAAGAAGAGAGTTCATTGGAAGATTTTTATATAAATCGTTTTGGCAATGAATTATATAAAATTTTTTTCAAAGATTATACTAAAAAATTATGGGGTGTGCCTTGTAATAAAATTAAGGCAGATTGGGGCGCGCAAAGAGTAAAGGGGCTTTCTATCTCGAAGGCTATTTTTCATTCAATAAAAAAAAGTTTTTTTGGCTCTAAAAATATTAGCAATAAAAAAGTAGAAACAAGCCTGATTGATAGTTTTTATTATCCAAAATTTGGACCAGGACAAATATGGTCAAGAGTTGCGGAAATTGTTAAGGAGAGGGGCGCTAAAATTTATTTAGAGCACGAAGTTGTGGGGTTTGAAAGTGAAGCAAATAATATAACAAAAATAAAAATTAAAAATTTAAAAAATAATGAATTAAAAATATTAACAGGAGATTATATTTTTTCTAGTATGCCAATCAAAGATTTATTTGCTGATTTTGCGCAGGCACCTCAAGAAATTAGAGAGATTGCATCACAGTTACAGTATAGGGATTTTATTACTGTTGGACTGTTATTGAATAAATTAAAAATTAAAAACGAAACTAAAATTAAAACAATTAATAACATAATTCCCGATACATGGATATATATCCAAGAACCAGAAGTAAAAATGTGTCGTATGCAAATATTTAATAATTGGAGTCCATATTTAGTGAAAGATATCAATAATGTTTGGATTGGTTTGGAATATGTTTGTAGTGAAAATGATGAATTATGGCAAAAACAGAAACAAGAGTTTATTGATTTTGCAATTTGTGAATTAGAGAATATGGGTATTATAGATAAAAAAGATGTAATTGATTCAACTTTGATAAAAATGAAGAAAGTCTATCCATCTTATATAGGTGCCTATGAGAAAATAGGTGAAATTAAAAAATATTTAAATAAATTTGATAATTTATTTTGTATAGGTCGCAATGGGATGCATAAATACAATAATATGGATCATTCTATGTTAACAGCAATGGTGTCGGTAGATAATATTATAAAAGGAATAAAAGATAAAGATAATATATGGAATATAAATTCAGAACAAGAATATCATGAATCCAGGTAATTTTTATTTGTAATTTTTTATTTAATGTTAAGTTCAATAATACAAAAAATAATAATTAAATTTAGATCTAAGGAATTTTTGAAGTATTTTATTGTCGGATCAAGCTCTGTTATTTTAGACCTCGGAACTCTTTATATTTTTAAACAAATATTTCATTTTTCTGCTGTTGTTTCAGTAATTTTTAACCAATTGATTATTTACAATTATGTATTTTTTTTAAATAAATTTTGGGTTTTTGGAAGTAGAAAACAAATTTTGAGACAAATTATAAGGTATTATATGCTGGCTATTGTTAATTATATTATAGCTATTTTTTGGATGTTGTTTTTTCACAATTTTTTAAATCAAAATTATATATTAGTTAGGTTGTCAAATATAGTTTTGGCAACTATTTGGAATTTTTTTATATATAAATTTTTTGTATATGTTGAAAAATAAAATGTTTAATTTTTTTAAAAAAAATAGTCTAGTAATAATGTTGTTTATTTTTATAATTAGCGTGATTATTAGGATACCAAATTTAAATCGACCGCTTAGTTATCATCATGAGTGGCTTACAGCTTTTTCATTGAGGGTAGTGTCTATTTTTTATGATAATGGAGCCATTAAATATAATTTTAATCCCATTGCGACATATGAGGGATCAGCAAATAAAAATATAGATAATACATCGGTTTTGTTTCAGTTAAAAGATAAATTTGGTAACTATTATTATAATTCATATCCCCCATTCAGCTTTATTCTGCCATATTTTTTATTTAAGATTTTCCATATTTACCCGTCTATTTTATCTATTCAGATTTTTAATATAATACTCCATTTTATTAGTGCGTATTTTATTTTTTTGATTATTTCTTTATTTACTAAAAATTCTACAATAAAAACAAAAATTTCTGCAATTTTGGGATTTATTATTTATACATTTTTGCCATTAAATTTGTGGTTTCATTCCAACATATATTCAGCAGAAATTTTAATTCAAGCTTTATATATTATAGAAATTTATCTTTTTTTTAAAATAATATTATCGGAATCAGTAAATAAATATTACTATTTTTTATTGGGAATTATTAATTTTTTTGCTATTTATACTGAGTGGTTGGGATTATTTTTAGCGGCAACTATTTGTCTTTATCTATTGTTGAATATAAAAAAGAAAAAACACAGCATTGTATTTTTTATTATAATTATTACTACCGTTATTCCAATTATTTTAACCATTTATCAATATTCAAAAATTTCCGGATTAATTTTGCTATTTACTTCATATAAATATAAATTTTTATTAAGA
Source organism: bacterium (assembly GCA_029555085.1). Classification (GTDB taxonomy): domain Bacteria; phylum Patescibacteriota; class Patescibacteriia; order UBA1558; family S5-K13; genus STF1-138. Next base: position 3,409 of record JAKPTO010000032.1, read on the forward strand.
AGCGGATTTTCAGATTTATCTACTGTAGGTACAAAAATGTCAGAAATAAGCGCTTGGATAAAATTAATTTTTGTATATATTTTTAACTTTATTCCCATTCTATTGTTTATGTTACCATTTTCTTATGTATTGTTAAAAATTTATAAAAATAAACTGTGGAAAAAGCGTTTTTTATTTCCAATTTTTATAATAATTACTCCTATTATTTTACATCACATAGTTTTTTTTAATGGTACGGTCGCTCATGATTTTTTCTTACTCAAAGACAGTATTTATTTATCTATTTTTGGAGGATTAATCGTAGGTTATTTTTTAAATAATATAAAAAGGGGACAGCAATTGTTTTTAATAACAGGGATAATATTTTTCATCATCCTTTCAATTACCATATACTATAAGTTCAATAACCCATATTCAAGCCAATATAAAAATATAGGCGAGGATATTAATAGGTTATCAAAAAATGATGAAGTTTTATTTATTAAGAGGAATGATTTTAATTTTGATAGCGTTGCGAAAGTTGTCCCACAAATCATATTTTATGCAAAAAGAAATATAGCCGCATGGGAAAGCAATGAAGCGTCGATTGAGTTAATAAAATTAAATAAAGCAAGTGGCGGAAAAATATTTTTTATCAATTGTTCTGATGTAAATAATGGTTGTTATGTTTCTGATATTGGCATTATTAATTAATAACATATCTTTTATTTTCCACCTTTTGCGAATCATTAAGGCGATCCATAGATTTAGATATGATTCATGTTATACATACAAGTTAAAGCTGCGGAAATTGCATCTGCTGTGTCGTCTTTTTTTGGAACTTGTTTTAATTTAAGAATAATTTTTACCATTTCCTTCATTTGATTCTTATCCGCTTTTCCATATGAAGTAATAGCGCGTTTTATTTGAAGCGGAGTAAATTCATAAATTGGAATTTTATTTTGCGATAGCGCAAGAATTATTACGCCTCGAGCATGCCCAACATCCATTGCAGTTTTTATATTTTTACAAAAATATAATTTTTCCACACCAACAAAATCGGGTTTATATTTTTTTATAATTTGGTTTAATTCATGATATATTATATTTAATCTTTCCTTGAATTCTGTCTTTGCTGGAGTTTCAATACAACCACAGGAAATTAATTTTGGTTGTTTTTCGTAGGTTATAAATCCATAACCAATTGTTGCAAGTCCAGGGTCTATACCCATTATTATTTTTTGTTTTTTATTCTGCATTTGAATAATAATTATCTACATCATCATTTTCCTCAAGCGCTTCAAAAAGTTTTTCTAGCGTTTCGTCATTTTCAACATTGATTTTTGTTTTTGGAATATACTCGAGTTCCGCGGTATCAATATCTATGGTGTTTTTTATTTTTTCTTGAACTTTTTGTAGATCCTCCATTTGGGTGATGATTCTTATCCCATCTTCGGATTTTTCTATATCAAGCGCACCCGCATCTATAATTAATAATTCTTCTTCCTCGCTTAAAGAAGCGTTTTTTGTATAAATAACTCCGCGCCTATCGAATTGCCACAAAACAGAATTACTTTCACCAAGCGATCCCCCATGTTTTGATAATAAATGTTTTAAATCCGAAGAACTTCTGTTTTTATTGTCAGTAACAACTTCTATAATAAGCGCAACTCCATTTGGTCCATAGGCCTCGTAGGTGATTTCTTCAAGCGCGTTTCCATCTTCCGTGCCAGATCCGCGAGCAATGGCCCTTTCTATGTTATCTTTTGGAACTGAAAAACTTCTAGCTTTATCAATCGCCATACGAAGTTTAAAATTCGTGTCAGGGTCAGCTCCACCACGAGCTGCTATTTGAATTATTTTTGTAAGCTTTGTGAACATTGATGACCTTTTTGAGTCAACAAGTGCTTTTTTGCGTTTTGTTGTTGCCCATTTTGAGTGTCCAGACATAGTATTTTAATTTTAAGCATTTAATAATGATTAGATTGAATGAATTTTTGAAATATAGATTTATATTATCAATACTATCAATTCTTTTTGCTTGTGTAAAGTAATTGTTTTGATATAATAATTTTATGAACATTTATAGTAAAAATAAACATTTTATTTTTTTAAGTAGCTATTTATTTATATTAATTGTTTTATTATTTATTAGCTATTTAATATTTGGAGGGAATGTGAATACTTTTAGCCCCCTTGCTATATCAGATGTTGTTTTATACAAAAACATATCAGATAAAATAATCTTGGGATGGATACCATATACTAATTTTCATTTTGAATACCCACCATTGTCAGCATTGTTTTTTGTATTGCCAAGAATTTTTACTAGCAACTTTATTGTTTATATGTATATATTTAGCATTATTTCTTTATTAACAGCATATTTTTGTATTTTTATTTCATATAAAATTTTAAAACTATATTATCAAAAATTTGATTTTAAAAGAATTTTTCTTTATTGTTTGATTTTTATATTGTTATATTTGATATTAATAATATTTAGATATGACATTTATTCAGCGTTTTTTACTGCCCTGGGAATATTTTTATACTTACTTTCATACAAGATTAAAAACAAAACTTATCACTTATTGTCTTACATTGTTATTGTATTGGGCGGATTATTAAAACTTTATCCATTTTTAATTCTACCAATATTTTTTATTTCTGATTTAAAACAAAATAATCTAAAAGCATTTTTTAAAACAGTTATTTATGGCTGTGTATTAATTATTTTAAATTTTTATTTTATTATTTGTGCCATACCTGGAATTTTATTTTTTCTTAAATTTCATTCAGGAAGAGGAATACATATTGAAAGTTTTTACAGTTCCATAATATTATTTTTATATAACAACGGCATTATATCCGATGTAAGCGTTGTACATAATTTTTGCTCACTGAATCTCTCTGGACACATTCCTATTTTATTATCTAGATTATACCCCTATATATTTTTTATTATTTATTGTAGTTTTATTTTTTTTGTATTTAAAAGAATTAATTGGAGTAAAAATTTGCCAAAAAATATCATTTTTTCCTCAACTATTGTTATTTTAATCTTCGTTTTATTTAATAAGGTTTTTTCACCACAATACTTATTGTGGTTATTTCCGATGATTTTTATGTTAGATGTATTTAATAATAAAAAATATACTATCAGTTTTATATTTTTAATAGCAACATTTTTATCAGTTTTGATTTTTCCAATTTATTACGAGGCTCTCGTATCTCTTAATTATTTAATTGTTCTAGTTTTATTAATCAGAAATGTATTATTATTAGTTATTCTAATTATGATGATAAAAAGTTTATTTATTAATCAAGAAAAGATTGATAAATTGGATGAAGTAAATATTTAATTATTTTTTTTATAAAACATAAATCCACTTTCTTCAAAAATTAATTTGTAATTTTTAAAAATATAATCATCAACAGGATTATTTTTTTCATAATTAAATTTCTTCACTATAGCATAATATAAAACAGCGCATTTTGGTTGTTTTTTTTCAAGAATTTGTCTTGCTTCTTTGAATTGCGCTTCCGTGTGGTGATTTGTTATTAGCCAATCATATGGAGTTGGATTTATTTTTCTATTGTCAAAATATAATTGTGGTAAAAATGGTCCAAAATAAACATCTTCTGAGTCGGAGCAATTTTCTTCCACAAATTTATGGATTATATTTTGAGTAGGTTTTATTTTGGGAATTATTTTTTTATGAGTTAATGTGACAAAAATAGAAACAGTATATATTATATATACAAGAAATAAGGTAATAAATGAATAAATTATAAATTTTAAAAATTTTGTACAATTTATTTTTTTAAGTAATAATGGAGTTAAGCAATATAATGGAAATATTACGATAAGTATGTGTTGATCGTCTGCCCTTGCAAATGTCGTTATAAGCAAACAAAATTGTATAAATATTAAAAACCAAATATCTATTCTTTTTTCTCTGATAAAAACTTTTATGTATAATAAGAGAATAAACAATATAACATACAAGCGCCATGGAAAAATATAATTGATTTCTAAGCAATGGAATAATATAAAATAAACTAAATTATTGTAAATTAATTTAATTGGCCACAAAAAAAGTATAAATAGCGGTAGTACGGAAAATATTATATAAGATAGGCACCATTTTAAATAAATTTTATTTTTTTCTTTTAGAGAATAAAATATAAGAAAAGATACTATAGAAATAATTAAAATTGCTCCCTTTTGTTGCAGAAATAATGTGGATATTCCAGATAGCAAACCAGCTATTATAAAATTTTTTTCTTTGCAATCATTAAGCCCTCTAATTATAAAATAACAAGCCCAAATCATAAAAAACGCATTAAACGCATTGTGATTTATTATTGGCCAAAAACCAGAAGAAATAATAAATATGATTGGTAATAAGTAATTTAGTTTATTTTTATATATTAGTTCTGATATTCTAAAAATTCCGTAAGAAGCAAAAAAAAGCATTATTATAGAAAATAAATTGGCAACAAAATAACTCACGCCAAATATTTTCCAAAGCCAAAAAATTAAATAAAAACTAGCCGGAGGAATAAATTCAAAAAAATCTATGTATAGTATTTTATTATTTATTAGATTCCATGCGCCATTTATAATAACACCATTGTCCTGATTGTACCCATAGCCTATGTGTATATATAGAGTAAAAGCAAAAAGAAATATCCAAAAAAAATAATATCTATATTTAAAAATTTCCTTAAACGAACCTTTAATATCAAGCATAAAATAAGCGTTATTTATATAAATATTAACAATTATACATATTTGTGTAAAGCGTAAAAACTGTTTTTTTATTCGTTGTTAAAGTCGGGAAATGCGAAAATTATTTATCATGATTTTTGATTGATAAATATAAACATGTTTTTTTAGTATAAATTTGAAGTATGCGGTTATAAGTTATATAATATATATAATTATCAATAAAAAAGTGTTTATGGTGAATGAATTTGATGACTTTGCTGAAAATTATAGATCAATACATGATGGAAATCTTAAAATTTCTGGTGGTGATAGTAATTATTTTAGTGAATATAAAATTTTAGAAATAAAAAGGAGAGATGGTGATAAAAAAATAGAATCGATTTTTGATTTTGGTTGTGGCGATGGAATTCCACTAAGCTATTTTAGGAAATATTTTCCAAAAGCAGATTTATATGGAACAGACATATCTGAAAAAAGCATTGAAAAGGCGAAGAATAAAAATATACCAAATAGTACAATTTTTTTAATAAACGACGAAAGAGATTTACAAAATATAGAAAATAAAAAATTTGATATGATATTTATATCATGTGTTTTCCACCATATTGATGATGAAAAAAAATTGAACAATATTTTAAATGAGTGTTATAGAATACTTAAAGATAGTGGGGTTTTGTATATTTTTGAACACAACCCTAAAAATCCATTTACAAGAAAAATTGTTAAAGACTGTATTTTTGATAAGGGAGTTAGGTTGATAAAACATAAAAGATTAAAAAAATTGGTTTCAAATAATAATTTTAAAAAAATATCTGTTAATTTTACATTGTTTTTTCCAAGATTTTTTTTATTCAACCCCCTTTTTATTTTTGAAAAAATTTTAATTAAATTACCAATTGGGGGACAATATTATATAAGAGCAAAAAAAATATGAATAATAGATTAGCAATTATTATACCTTGTTATAATGAGGAAGAATGTTTATCAAAAACAGCAAAAGAGATACGGAGCGTTTTATTGAATTTAATACAAAAATCAAAAATATCAGAAGATAGTTTTATTTACTTTGTTAATGATGGAAGTAGGGATAAAACATGGGATATTATTTCAAAATTACATGATGAAGATCCCAAAATTTTTAAAGGTTTGAAATTTTCCAGAAATTTTGGTCACCAAAATGCAATACTCGCCGGATTATTTTATACAAAAGAAAGGGCTGATTTTTTTGTCACAATTGATGCAGATTTGCAAGACGATACGAATGTAATCGAGAAATTTTTAGATGCTTATTATAATGATGGAGCTGAGATTGTTTATGGAGTAAGAAAAAAAAGAGAAACAGATACATTTTTTAAAAAAATTACAGCAGAAATTTTTTATAAATTGATGCTTGTTATGGGAGTAAATATTGTTTATAATCATGCTGATTATAGATTTGCAACGAAAAAAGCAATAGAAAACCTATTTTTATTTAATGAAGTTAATTTATTTTTAAGAGGAATTTTTCCACTAATTGGTTTTAAAACGCAACAGGTTTTTTATGATAGAAAAGAAAGAGAATTCGGAAAGTCAAAATATTCACTCAAAAAAATGATTAATTTTGCATGGGATGGAATTACATCTTTTAGTATAGCTCCATTAAGATTTTTTGTTTTTATAAGTTTTTTTATTTTGATATTGTCTATAATTTTAGGAATTTATTTTTTGATAAGGCATTTCACTGGTCATACAATTACAGGATGGACCTCTCTTACAGTTTTGATATTATTTTTGGGGTCATTGCAATCTCTTGGAATTGGAATTTTAGGAGAATATATTGGAAAAATTTATAAAGAAACAAAGCAAAGACCAAGATTTATAAAAGATATTGAAATATTTTAAATAATAAGCAATGAAATTATGCATAATAATGTTTTAAAAACTTTTGAAAATACCCACAAACAGTTTGAGCAAGTTTTTGAAGAGTTTAATATTTCAAATTTGAAAAGTAAATTAGGAACAGTAGATAAAATTCTTGTTTGTGGAATGGGGGGTTCAGCGCTTGGGCCACACTTTGTAAGAAGTGTGTATGCTGATAAAATTAATACTCCAATTATAATTTCGAATGAATATAATTTGCCAAAATGGGTGGATAAAAAAACTTTAATTGTGGTTTCAAGTTTTTCTGGCACAACAGAGGAATCAATTAATTGTTTCAACGAAGCCAAAAAGAGAAAATTTAAAACATATATAATTTGTACTGGCGGGAATTTATCAAAAGAGGATTCATTGAAATTTGTTTATAATCCAAAATATAATTATGCTCAAAATCCAAGATTTGCCATCGGATATTCAATAGCAAGTTTTATTGTTTTATTGAATAAATTAGGATTTTTAAAAGTTAATAAAAAAGACATATTAAAACAAATTAAAATATTTTCAAAGGGAACGCTACAATCACGGAAAGTTACAAAGAAGATTGTAGGCAAAATTCCAATAATTATCGCATCGGAACATTTAGTAGGAAATGCACATATTTTTCAAAATCAAATCAATGAAACAGGAAAGAATTTTGCCTCATATTTTGCAATTCCCGAAATTTGCCATCATCAATTTGAGGGACTCACATTTCCAAAAAATTTAGACAAAAATATAATCTATATTTTGTTAAATTCAAATTTATATTTTAAAAGAAATCAGAAAAGATACGAAATAATGAAACAGGTTTTAAATAAAAAGAAAATTAAATTCGTAGAAATTAAAGCTACTGGTAAAAATGTTTTTGAAGAATCAATGTATGTTTTGGGAGTTTCTTCCTATGCATCACTTTATTTAGCAAACTCAAATAAAATTGATCCACAACCAAATCCATGGGTTGATTATTTGAAGAAAAGAATTAATGAATAGTTTTTTATGGAAAATTTAAAAAATAGAATTTTTCATTTTTTATTAATTTTTATAAGTTTTTTGTATATAATATTGTTTATTTATTTACCAAAAATAAACCTAATAAAGGATATTAATTTTTCCACGAATAATTATTATGCTTTGTATAAACGCTCTGAAATATTTTCTCAAACAATAATTATTTTGTTTGTTATTTTTATTTTATATTGTTTGTTTTTTTATGGTATAAAAAATAATTTTTTTGAAATTAAATTTAAAAGATTATTTTTGTTCTCTGTGATTGTAAGTTTCTTTTCTATAATAGTTTTTCCCATTTTTTCATCTGATATATTTTATTATATTTGTAGTGATAGAGTTTTTGCTATTCATCATTTAAGCCCATTTACAAATACATATGCATCGTTATCGGGGGATTATTTTCAAGATATTTTTCATGGCTATAGTTGGGAAACACATTTGAATAACTACGGGCCGATATTTATATTATTGTCATCAATTCCAGTTTTGCTTTTTTCAAAAAATTTATTTTTGTCTATTGTATTGTGGAAATTTATTTGTATAATAATTAATATTATAAATGGTTATTTGGTTTATAAAATTACTAAAAGCGAAAAGATTTATTTTTTATATGCATTTAATCCACTTTTGATTTTTGAGTTATGTTTAAATGCGCATAATGAAGTTTTAATGATATTTTTTATACTACTTGCATTTTTTTATATTTTTAAAAAACCATGTATAAAGAATTATTTACTATCAATGGTTTTTTTAGTTTTATCTATATTAACAAAAATATTTAGTTTAGTTTTTTTACCAATATTTTTTTTATTAATGTTTTTAGGATTAAAATCAAAAAAGCAGAGGTTTCAATTTTTAATTTTTTCTACTATTTTGTTGCTTATAATTATTATTCTTTCATATTGGCCATTTCATACAAATATTAAAGATATTATTAGTCCAATAATATTTCAATCTAGCTTTACAAGTTCAATTTTTGTGTCCCCACTTATTCAACTTATATGGTACGGTATTTACTTTTTTTCTGGAAAAGATTTTTTTCATATTGCATCATTTGTAAGCAGATTTGTGTTTTTAATTTCCTATGTTGGTATTTTATTTTGGGCGCTATTTAAGAAAAATAAACATTTTTCAAAACTTATTCTTATATCTTCTACAATAATATTTACAATTTTTATTTTAACATTTTTTTCATGGCTGATGCCATGGTATTTTACCACCATAATTTGTCTAAATTTTTTATCTTATTTTTTTTCAAATAAGAAAGTGTATTTAATGATGAATTTTTTCTTTACTTTGTATGGGATTTGTTTTTATTTTGTTTTAAGGTAATCTTTGGAAGATAAGTACTTATATTTAGGTTAATTTTTATAAGTTTTGATATACAATATTTTTTTATTTACTAAAAATAATGTGATCTAAAAATGTTTATTTTTTAAACAAGAATGAGATTAAAATTTTTACAAATTTTTAAAATTTTCTGCCTAATTTGTTTCGCATCTATTGTTTTAACATTTATTGGTTGTGATGTTTTTTTTATACATAAAAAAGAGATGATTTCTAGTGTCCCGATCCATGAATATATTTTAAAAATTGTAACAAGTTTGATTCTGGGAATTTTACCAATATTTTTTCTTATATATATTAAGCAAATAAATAAAAATAAATATTTTTGGTATTTTATTTTTTTATTTTTTTGTTTATATTATTTATTTTTATTTCTCCTTCTGTCTTACTTTATTGTAACAGAGAATTTTTTTGATTTAGATTTTTTTGTTGACAATATTCATGAAGCATTTTTTACCATTTCACACTTTTTTGATGGTTTTAGTATAATCTTTATTTTGGTATTTTGTTTGATTTTTATATCAACATTTTTTATTTCTGTAAATATTTTTAAATTGCAATCATATTTTGCTAAAAAGATTATTAAAATTATAATAATTATTTCTTCTATAATTTTGATAGTTTCAGTTTTTATACAATTTTATTTAGGATATGAAAAAGGATTGTTTCTAAATTTTATAAATACATTTTTCATACATAATGATCGGGTGTATCAACAGTATAATAATGATTATGATTCTTTAGTTGATAGATATTTTAGCTTTGATATAAACAATTTTCAAATTGATAATGAAAAAGATTTGCCAGACATATACTTCATACACTTGGAAAGTGTAAGTGGTTATTTAAAAGATAAGTCAATTATTCCGAATTTTGATAATTATTCAAAGCAATATGGAATTAATTTCGATAATTTTTATAGTAATTCTATGCAAACATTGTTAGCTCAGGAATCTATTTTGTGCGCACTTCCGCCATCTATGAATGGTTATTTTAAATATAAATTTAATCCAGAAAATTTAATTTGTATTCCTGAAATTTTATCTAATGCCGGATACAAAACTTTATTTTTTAAAAGTCACAATTTAGAATTTTCAGGAACTGGGAAATTTATGTCTCAAATAGGGTTTAGTGAGGTGCATAATAATGATATTATAAAACCCAAAGACATACAGTATAAGTGGGGGATTAGAGAAGATGTTTTTTATAATAGAGTTTATGAATATTTAGATAGATATAAAAATCAGAGAAAATTTGTTTATATCGCAGTTTCTACCACGAATCATTATCCATTTGAGCTTCATGATAAATTTCAAGATTTGCCAATAGATAGTCCAAAAAATATCTCAGAGAGAATACAAAATACCGTACATGTACAAGATAAATATTTACAAACTATTATAGAATATTTAAAAAATGATAATAGAGAGAAATATGTTTTTTTATTTAGCGATCATGCTTGGCCACTTAATTATCATAATAGTAATTTTTTAAATCAAAGCAATGGATATAAAGAAAATTTTTATATTCCATTTGCATTTTTATATTTCGGAAAAGAGAATACAAATTTTAAAATAGGACAGAGAGTTTCTGGTCTCTATAATGAAATTGATTTTTTGAAAACCGTATTAGATTTATTAAATATTAAAACAAGCAATAATTATTTAGGAAACTCTTTTTATTGCGAATTATTAAAAGATTCAAAAAATTGTAATATTGATAATTGTTCAATATCTATCCAGCCATATTCTGATAAGTATATAACATTTTTTTATGAAAATAATCATTATATTTACAATATAAAGAAAAAAAGAGCTTATTATTTCGATCTTTTAAATGATGAGTATGAAAATAATCAAAAAAATATAACGCAATTAGAATTTTTTAATCACTATAATAAGTGTAAAAACTTAATCGGATATTGAAAAATTTTTAAATAAGTTATATACTAGAAAAATAGCATATATTTTTATGATTTACGTAGTAATTCCAACATACAATGAAAAGGAGAATATTTGCGATCTTGTTAAAAAGATATTTCGTTTGAATATAGAAAATTTAAAAATTTTAGTCATAGATGATAATTCCCCAGACGGAACCTACGAAGCATTACTAGAAATTAAAGACGATTTTCCGCTAGAAATTATAAAAAGACCCGGGAAGATGGGTTTGGGCAGCGCCTATATAGAGGGTTTTAAATATGCACTTTCACAGGGAGCTGAAATGATAGTAGAGATGGATGCAGATTTTTCTCATAATCCGAATAAGATTCCAGAATTAGTTCAGTGCATAAAAGATGGAAATGATTTATGTATAGGTTCTAGATGTGTAGAAGGTGGATGTACGATAGGTTGGAATGCGAAGAGAAAAATATTTTCTAGATCAGCGCAAATGTTTTCAAGATTAATGTTAGGATTAAAAACAAAAGATGTGACAGGTGGATTTAGGTGTTATCATAAAAAAATTTTTGATAAAGTTGATTTAAATAAAATTAAAAGCACAGGATATTCATTTCAAGAAGAAATACTTTATTATATAGAAAAAGCAGGATTTAAAATAAAAGAAATTCCAATTTCATTTATTGATAGAAAAAGAGGAAAGTCAAAACTGCATTTTAAAGAAATAACAGATTTATTAAAGAATGTAATAAGATTAAGATTCAAGAGATAATTTATAAATGTAGAAGTATGGTATATCGTCGTAAGGCGATTTTTTTGTACACATTTTTGTTTGACATAAATATTTTTTTGTGGTAATATATTATGCTAAATACAAACATGGAGGAAAAAATGAAAAACATATTTATAGTATTTACACTAAGCCTTATTACTTTAGCGGTGATGATGATTACCAGCGGATGTTACATAAGAGCTGGTTTTTATGACCAGGGTCTTATTGACTCTACTGGAAAATCGGTTTTTAACGGACCTATTGATGTAGTTTTTCCCAATACAGGAGATACCCCAATTTTTATGAATCTGACGGGGGGCGGATTTAGCGTAAATAGAATGATTTGTCCCGGAGAAGCTATTCCGCATATGTTGGGAGCCGGGAAGTACAAGCTCTCTATTGAAAAAGATGGGGAAGTCTATACTGGCGAGGTTATCCTATGGGATAAGGGTGACTTTATAATTTTTGGAAAGAAGGTAGATGATTTTATTTACCTGGATAAAAAATGGGAGGAGTGGAGGAACGCTCCCCCTAAAAGATACAGACTTTAAAAAAAGAGGGTTGTTGATAATCAACAACCCTCTTTAAAATTTATTTTTACCAGTAGTAACCATTAGTGAGAATATTTCCCAAAATAAGCTTCATTACAATAGCTGTTATGATATAAGAAAGTAGAACTATTAAGATTCCTATTATGGCGCTCTTTATCATGGCTTTGGATTTTTTTATTATTTCATCATTTCCGCCACTAGTCATCCATTTAAATCCAGCAATAATTATTAATATCAAAAATATGAATCCAAGAAATCCAAGGAACATTTTTATGTATTTTATTACCAATGCTTCAGTTAGTAGCGAGGTAGAGGTAGATTTAATGCCAGCCGTTTCGGCAAATAAATCCATATTATAGCCCGCATCACCATTTGGACTATAAGCGCTTTGAGCATTGATTTTTAATAAAGGCAGTAGAACGCAATTTAAAATTATTATAAACAATATTTTTTTTATTTTCATGGTCTTTGATTTAGTACATTAAATACAAATGTTGATATTGTAAAAGATAATAGAACAATAGCCAGTCCTATAATAGAGTTTTTTAATTTTGCTTTTGCTTTATTAATTGTATCTTCGTTGCCGCCAGCAGTCATCCATTGAAATCCGGATATAATTGTTAAAATTAAAAAAATTATGCCGAGTAAACTAAGTATGGATTTTATAATAATTGCTATTGTGTCTATTATTGTGTAATCATGCGCTTGTGGGTAACCAGCTTCATCACCAACTTTTTGTAATTTTCCAATAATCATATTTTTGCTAGAAGAAGCATTGGTACTATTATTACTATCTTCTTCCGCAGGTTCTTCAGTGCCGGAACCTCCACCTGGGTCGTTCGCTTCTGTGGCAAAAGAAATATTTGAAAATATAATAAATATTATAATTATTGACAATATTGGAATTAAAAATTTTTTCATATTTTTATTATACACTTTAATTAAATTTAGTTTTATCCATTAACCACAATGTTATAAACATTGTTAGAGCATATGCCATCAGAACTATTGCAAGTCCGTATGTAGCATTTTTCAATCTCGCTTTTGCTTTATTAATTGTATCTTCGTTGCCGCCAGCAGTCATCCACTGTAAACCAGAAACTATGATAAGGATAAGAAATAATATTCCCACAATAGATAAAACTGTTTTTATTATTTTTCCTATTATTTCCTCAATTTCCATATTATCTTTATAACCAACCTCTGGATTTGTGGCTACATTGTTTAGATTATTTTCAGCATTAGATATCCCAGGTTGAATATCTGCTTGGGTAAGTTGAATTGTCTGCGCTGTGGGGTTTTCTAATAATGCCGACGCATGGTTTGTTACTACCAAGAAAAACATTATCAAAATGAACGCATATTGTAGTTTTTTTATTATGGAGTAATTTTTCATTATATTTTTAAATAATAATTATAAATATATTATATTGTTTATTATTTTTCAGATATGTAAATTGAGTTAAGATATTAGACATTGAGAGATGTACGGAAGGATAGGATAAATTGTGTTATAACATAGGCGCATAGAATTATCGCAAGTCCTATAACCGCATTTTTTATTGCTTCTTTTGATTTTTTGACTTTTTCTTCATCGCCTCCAGCAGTCATCCACTGAAAGCCATTAAATATAATAAGAATAAATATTATTACCCCCAAAAAGGCCAAAACTGCAGATATAATTCCGATGATTATTTGGAGTATTCCAGTTTTTGATTTATTGTACTGTAATTCGCCAGCTGTTACATCTAAATCATTTGTTATCATATTAAATGTTTGCTCAACACCAGCACTGTTACTGTCTATATCATCGCTACTTGTAGCACTATCCGATGTACTTTCCTCAGCATTGCTTGTGGTATCACCTTCAGCTTTTATATTGCTTATAAAACAAAAATTTAGAAATATAATAAATATTAATAGTGGTAGAATTATGTTTTTTTTGTTTTTAAGTAACGACATCTTTTATTATTGTAAATAGATTGGATGTTATAACATAAGCAGCAAGTATTATTATAAGTCCCAAAACAGAGTTTTTTATTTTTGCTTTTGCCTGGGTTATGGTTTCTTCATTACCGCCAGCTGTTATCCATTGATATCCAGCAATAATTATATTAACAAAAACTAAAATACCAACTATACCTAATGCATATCCAACTATTGTCGTGGCCATGTCTTTTGGAGTTTTTTGTGTTTTAAGACCAGCTATATCTGCTGTCCGAGCTAATCCACTTTTAGTAGCCGATCCTGCTGGACAACATTGATTGGTTACACTAGAGTTATCACGACATTCTCCAGATATACAACCCAATGTTCCGCAGTTATTTCCACACTCTATACAAGAATATCCAGGGTGTTTGTTTGAACAAGTGTTTTCTGCAATAGCATAATTAAAAGAAAGTATAAGTGTTAATGTTAGTACAAAAAATAAAAGTATTTTTTTCATGTAGTTATTTTAAAAACATATATATAATTTTAAACTGAAAAATTATATATCAAATTTTTAATATTCTTTAAAATATATTTCACATTCTTCCCCACCTTTATATTTATAAAGATGAGGAAAGTGTGCATATATTATTATTGATTAACTTCCAGATTCACTACCGCCTGCACCACTTCTAGTGTTTAGCGCGCTGCCAGCTGCTCCAAATATTAGGCTTGTTATTACATATGACATGAGAATTAAAATAAGGCCAATTATTCCTGCTCCTAACATTTTTTTTGCTGCGCCAATTTTTTCTTCATTTCCACCGCTAGTCATCCATTTAAATCCAGCAATTATAATTACTATAAGAGCTATGAATCCTAAAAATCCCAATACTACTCTCACAACATTTAATACTGTTGCCTCTGCGTTGGTACTGTTTCCAAGACCAACATCTGGGATGTACCCTAGGTTGTGTGTATTGAATCCACTTAGCTGCGCTTTTACTACTGGAACATTGAATAGTGGCAAACAAATTATCATTGCCATTACACCTAAGCTAATTAGGTTTTTTGTTAGCTTTTTCATTATTTTTTTCTTTCTTTTTCTGTTTTCTAAAAACAGAATTAATTTATTTAAAATATATTAATATTGTTTATAATAGCACTTTTTATAAAAATGAGCAATTTATTTATGAGTATTTATTACGATACTTATTTTTTTATTGAATTAAAACATCTAATATAAAATTTAGAATACTATAACTTGCAAATACTACTACCAATCCTAATACTGCCCATTTTAAAGTTTCTTTGCCCTTTTTTACATTGTCTTCATTTCCACCAGACATTATCCATAAAAATCCACCATAAATAAACATGATTAATGATAGTGAACCTATAATACCCAAAAGACCAAGTATAACCTTACCAATAAGAGTTTGAAATGTATTTATATTACCAAGTGGGTTTGCTAATGTTTGGTCAGCAGAAACTTTTTTTATAAAAAATGTTGATAATGTTGTTAAGAGAGCTATTCCGATTGGTTTATGATATATATTTTTTTTAATATTTTCATAATTTATTGGAGGTGTGTTTATTTTTTTCATTTTATTTATAGTTTAAATAATTATTATTTAGATAATGCTACAGTTCCCTTTTTGTTTTAATGTTTTTATTAATTCATTGATTTAAAAATATTTTTTGTTTTTATTTCTAAAAGATTGTAAATTTTATTACCTTCCCTTTATTACATCTTGAATTTTATATTCAGAATTACTTGGCAAAATAAGATCTTGAACAAAACGGACTATTAAAAATGAACATAATGCTATTGCAAGTCCAATTACAGAGTTAATCATCATTGATTTTGCGGAAGAAATTTTTTCTGAATTGCCTTGTGAAATTATCATTTGTATTCCAGCTATAATAAAGAACAATAAAGCTATAGACGCTATAACTCCAAGTAAAATATTAGCTCCATTTATTCCAGCTGTAACCAGGTCTTCAGTTGAGCACTCTCCGGTATCTCTACAATGTTCTATTCCAGTAAAAATATGTGAACCCTTTTTTTCTGGAGCTAGTGGTATGGATGGTGGCGGTTCAAGTGGAGTTATTGTTGGTGGTTCTAATTGAGTTTGCACACAACACAAATCACTGGGGTTGGGACACCGATCTCCCGCTATCGTTTCTCCAATGCTAGTATCACAACTACTTTTGCATGTTCCGGTACATGCGTTTGCGCATGTTCCATTGTTACTACACATTCCAGATGGACACCGTTGATCGTTATCTACATATGTACAGATTCCCGTATTATACGGAGCATAATCAGACTGACATTCACTACATATAGGACAATCATCATCAGTTTCACAAGAACTTTGAGCTTCTGCAAAATTAAAGAATATTATTATTGGAAAAATTATAAGTAAATATATAAATATTTTTTTTAAGCTACTGAATTTTTTATTATTATTTTTATTTTTCATATAAATAAATTTTTTTAATTTTACTAAAAGGTATAAAATTTCATCTAATAGATTTTATTTTATTGAATGGTTTGATTTATTTTTATCTGGTATGTATTTATTATAGCATCTAAATTAGTATTTGCGCCAGCATTTTTTATCCCATTTGTTAATTCTTTTATATATTGACTGGCGAGTTCTGGATTAGAGCCCTTGTACCAGGATTTTGCTGTAAGTATTTGATTTACAAATGGAGCAAGATATAAATCTTTGCTTTGTTCAGAAATTAAATCTTTGAGCGCTGTTGGTCTGTTGGATTTTTCAAGATAATCTTTAACATTTTCTTTTCGTGTTGCAAAATCTATAAATCCCCAAGCAATATCTGGATGTTTTGTTTTGTGTGAGACTGTCATTACCCAATAATTTCCAATATTTACAGGATTTCTAAGGATTATTTCTCCATTGTTTGATATGTCATAATCTAATTGTGGGACTTGTGTTACCCCGAAATTAAGTCTTTGCGCCTCTGCTTTACTTATGTCATGTGGGTATCCAAAGAAAAATGCAACTTGCCCACTTTTGAAAGCTTCCAGTGAATTTGATTGTTCTTTGTTCCATGAATATGTTTCTTTTATTGGATTTGAAAAATCATTATAGAAATTTATTGATGATAAAAAATTATTTTTATTTGTAACATTAAATCCTCCACTTGCGCCTCCCACATCAATAGATCTACTTTGTAGTAAAAGAAGCGCAATTATATCAGACGCATTTGTAATATTTTCTGTTGCCCCAAGCGCTGTTCCTGATTGTTGAATTTTTCCATCTTTTGAAATTCGACTAATTTTTTTTACTTGCCCTATAAAATCTTCTATTTCTCTACCTGAAATGCCAGACCATACTTGAGTTGGACGTATTATATTATTATCATCTAGCATATTTTTATTATAAAACATTCCCAGAGTTTCAATGCTTAATGGTAGACCGTAAATTTTACCATCCATATAAACATCTTTCATTACAATTTGTGGAAATTTGGTTTCCAGATCATTTCTTGAGGTTGTGGGAACGCTTTTTGTGTAATCATATTGATCTACCTTTTGAAAGGAGCCTATTTTATTCACCTTGATTTCTCTATATGGTAGATTTACAGATTTTGGCATGGGAGTAATTCTTCCCTTGTTTTTGTATTTTATAATTAAGTTACTTGGTATGAAATATATGTCTGGACCACCATTTAAACTAGCCCATTCTTCAAGTAATCTATATTCATATTCTTTGAATTCGAGTTTTTTGTATTGGAAATTTACTGTTGGGTGGAGTGTCTTGAATTTATCAAATAATACTTGAAGAGCGTCTCTTTCTTCGAATACCCCCCATACAGTTATAGTTACATCTGGATTTAATTTAGATTTTTTTGTATTACACTGAAATCCTGATGTTATAAGAAGTACAAATATTAAAAATATTATTATTTTTTTTATTTTCATATTGGTTTATTTTAAAATTTGTTTTAAATATTTTTTGAAATCTATTGCTATGTCTTTTCTGTCTAACGCGTATTCAACAGTTGCTTGTAGAAAATTTAGAGGATCTCCCGTTGTTAACCATTTTCCGCCCTCGGTTTGTTTTGCGTATGCTTTGCCACCATTTTTTATATAAGTATCTATTGCATCCGCAATCCAAAGTTCGTTATTTTTTCCGAGAGTTTGGTTTTTTAAAATTTGAATTATTTCAGAGTTTAAAATATATCTTCCAAAAATTGCTAAGTCAGATGGAGCTTCCTTGATTTCCGGTTTTTCAATAATTTTTTCAATTTGATTTTTAGTTCCTTTTTTAATCCCCACTATTCCATATTTTGGTATATCTTTTTTAGGAATTTTTTGGACACCCATTATTACACCCGGATTTTTTTCATATTCTTCTAATAATTGTTTCGTGAAAGATTTTTTTGATTTTACTAAATCATCGCCAAATGCATAAATAAAAGGTTCATCTTTAACTATTGATTCAGCGCATAAAACAGGAGTTCCATTTCCATAAGGACCTTTTTGTCTTATGTAAATATAATTTGCTAAATTCGCGATTTTTCTTATTTGTTCTAAATAATCTAGTTTATTTGCTTTTAATAATTGTTGTTCTAATTCTGTGTTTACATCAAAATGATCTTCAAGTGGTTTTTTAGTCCATGTTGTTATCATTATGATATCTTTTATTCCAGCATCAACTAATTCTTCTACTATGTATTGAACTATGGGTTTATCAACTATTGGTAGCATTTCTTTTGGTTGCGCTTTTGTGACTGGCAAAAATCTTGTTCCTGATCCAGCCACTGCTATAACCGCCTTTGTTATTTTTTTCATATAAAAAATAATTAGTTTATAACTAACTTTATTATACTATAATTCTTTTTTTATTTCGAATAGTTGCAACTGTGGAATTCTTTTTATTTATCTGCTATCCTAATTATTATGAAGAGAAAATTTGTATGTAATGAGAATAAGATTCGACTTGATCAGTTTTTGACAAATAATCTGTCAAAATTTTCGCGTTCAAAAATTCAGAAAATTATTGAATCTGGTTTTGTTTATGTAAATAGAGAAATTATAAAATCAAAACATTTTTCATTGTTAGAGGGAGATGTCGTAGTAATGGATTATAAAGAAGACGAGACAATAAATATTCCAGATGAAGTTAAAGATATAAAAATTATTCAAGAAACATCAGATTATTTAATAATAGAAAAACCAGCGGGAGTTTTAACTCACCGAGTAGAAGGAAGAAAAGAATATTCACTTTTAGATTGGATTTTAGAAAAATATCCGAAAATTAAAAAAGTTGGAGATAATGATAAACTACGCTCAGGAATAATACATAGATTAGATAAAAAAGTTTCAGGATTAATTGTTGTAGCAAAAAATCAAAAAATGTTTGATTTTTTAAAAAAACAATTTAAAGATAGAACAGCGTAATAGCCCAATAGCTTGGCAACGCTTTAAGTGTAATAATTAAATATATATACAATATAATAATTATTAATCTTTAAAGTGTATGGCATATACTATTAATCCTAATTTACCAAGATTAAGAGCTAAAGCAGTTAATAT
>JAKPTO010000053.1 GCA_029555085.1 bacterium
ATTATCTGTTCCAAAAGTATATTTAGTAGGTGATAATGGACTAATAAGGTGGATCAAAACAGAAGAAAAAGCAATAGAATTGTATGGAAAAAATTGGAATAAATTAGTATATGATTTAGATGAATCATTGTTTGGTGATTATATTGAGGGAATACCAATAGAATAATAGAGTAATATATTTATAAAAAACAGCTCAGAGTAACGAGCTGTTTTTTGATTTAGATATTAAAATATAGATTTTATTATAAAAACTCTATCAAAACCATTTAAATCCTTTTTTATTTCAATTGTTGGTTTTTTAAACAATTTTTTTGTAAAGTTTGTTAGAGTTTCAACTTGCGAGGGTTCTATTTCAAAAAATATATAAATTGGATTAAATTTTAACTCTATTATTTGATACAGTAATTTTTTATAATGACCAAGTCCATCTTTAGAGGAATATAGCGCTTTGCGAGGTTCGTATTTTATAGTTTTGTAGTCATTTTTTATATATGGAAGGTTAGCAACTATAATATCAATTTTTTTATCTTTTATATTTTTCAATAAATCGCTTTTTATAAATTCTATTTTATTATATACATTGTTCAATTTTGCATTTTTTTTTGCCATATTTAAAGCATGTTTTGAAACATCACTGGCAATTATTTTTGTATTTTGTAATTTATGAGCAAATGTAATAGCGATGTTTCCGCAACCACAACCTATATCTAAAATCGTCAACCTCGAAGGTTGGCAACCTCGAAGGTTGGCAACCTCGAAGGTTGCTTCAATTAAAATTTCTGTTTCTGGTCTAGGAATTAAAACATTTTTATTTACTTTAAACTTTAGATCGTAGAAATATTTATGACCAAACATGTAGGCAATTGGATAATTTTTTGCTCTTTTTATGATTAATTTAAAAAATTTTTTCTCCGCTTTTTTATTTACAATAAATTCTGGATGAGATAAAATCCATTCTCTGTTTTTTTTCAATACAAGCGTGAGAATTAACTCCGTGTCTAAAACAAAAGATTCAATATTTTTCTTTTTGAGAGTTTCATATCCAAATGCAAGCAGTTCATTAATTTTCATTTTTATAAAATTCTTTTAATTTATTTATGAATTCATCTATTTCTCCATCTAAAATTCTATCTAGGTTATATGAAGTTAAGTTTATTCTGTGATCAGTGACTCTGTTTTGTGGGAAATTGTAGGTTCTTATTTTTTCAGATCTATCACCGCTTCCTACTTGAGATTTTCTGTCCTTATCAATTTCTTTTTGTCTTTCTTCTTCTTTTATTGCGAGTAAACGCGATTTTAAAATTTGCATTGCCTTTTCTTTGTTTTGTGATTGCGATCTTTCATCCTGGCATGAGACAATAAGTCCGCTAGGTAAATGCGTTATTCTAACAGCAGAATAGGTTGTATTTACTGACTGACCGCCAGCGCCACTTGAACAAAATGTATCTATTTTTAAATCTTTATCTTCAATTTTGAGATCAACATCTTCTGCTTGGGGAAGTACTGCAACAGTTGAGGCCGATGTGTGAATTCTGCCCGATTTTTCTGTTTCAGGAACACGCTGAACCCTATGGACTCCACTTTCGTATTTGAGCGTTCCAAAAGCATTGTTCCCAATTACTTCGAAAATTATTTCTTTAAATCCACCTATTTCAGTTCTACTTTCGCTCATTATTTTTAATTTAAGCCCATTTCTTTCACAATATCTAGAATACATTCTAAATAGGTCAGCTGAAAAAAGCCCGGATTCTTCACCGCCTGTTCCAGCGCGAATTTCCATGATTGCGTTTTTTTTGTCATATGGCGATGATGGAGAAATCATTTCATCTGTTTCTGTGATGAGTTTTTTTAATTTCTTTTCTAAATCTTCTTTTTCTGTTTTTGCAATTTCAATCATTTGTACATCGTCAGATTTTATAATTTCATCACATTCTATTATTTGTTTTTCTATTAATTTTATTTGTGAAATATTATCTACAATTTTTTTTGTTTCATTGTATTCTATTGAAATTGTTTTTAGTTTTTTTTGGTCATTAAAAACGACAGGATCGTTTATTTGATTTTTTAATTCTTCAAGTTTTTTTTGTATTTCTTCTATTTTTTGCTTATTAATCATATACTTAGTTTATCAAAATTTATAAAATAAAAACACCTTTGTAGCACAAAAAGTGTTTTTATTTGTTATGTTATTTTTTTGTAGATTTTGCTGATTTTTTGTTCGCCTGTCTTGCTTTTTTAGCTTTTTTACCAACTTTTGTTTTTGAAACTTTTCCGTGGTTTTCAATTCTTTTGGCGTATTTATTGATAATTCCTGAGTCATCAATAAGTTTTTGTTTACCAGTATAAAAAGGATGACATTGTGAACAAATTTCAATGTTTATAGGATCTATTGTTGAGCCAGTATAAAAAATATTGCCACAAGTACATGTAACCTTTACTTTTTCATTGTATTTTGGATGTAATTCTTTTTTCATAAAAATATAAATTTATTAATATAACTGAATAAGATATTAGCACAATATTGAACAATATGCAAGAGGTTTTTATGGTGGTTTATATTTGACAGTGGTATATTTTAGGGTTAATATATTAGTATTATTAATGGGAGGATTAAAATGGAAAAAGAAGAGTCATCACAAGTGGCAAGGTTGAGGAAAAATAAGAAATTGGTGTCTGAACCAACAGATGAGCAAATGAAAAATCTGTCCTTAATAGAGGATCTCGATGAGCTTCTAAGTAATTTAGACGCTTCAGACGGAGATTGTGTTCCTGCCCAATTGACTTTCCTTGACTAAGTTCTCCCTTTTCCAGGGTTGTTCTACGGAGCAACCCTTTTTTGTACAGTTAACACTAATAGGTAGCACTTGCTATATTTAGAGGTAACACTGTTAACTAATGATGTATAATCTTAATATATTGATTTTTTAGTTGGATGATGTAAAATAAAATTAGTATTTAGTTAACTAATAAAACTAAAAATATGAAATTTTTTGAACAAATATTTAATAAGAAAAATTTAGAGCAATCAAAGGGGGAAATTCAAGAAAAAGCAAAACAAGAAAAGCAGGAAAATATCGAAAAAAAAGAAATATTTATAAATAATGG
>JAKPTO010000012.1 GCA_029555085.1 bacterium
TAGGGATATTCGTTAAATTCAAAATTTTAATTTTGTCATTTATTTATTTTGTTTAAAAAATAGAATATTTGCCTTGTTTTTTTTCTAATTTTTTGAAATTTAGTTTTTCTTATTGTTTTTTAAGATTTTTTGACTCAAAATTAAACTAAAAGACACAGAGAACCTGAAGAACTTCAAAAAGATCTTCTTTTTTCTGATTTTTTTTATTATTAAGATAGTTGTTTTAGCTTTTTCCTTTCCATTTTTTCAATCATCTTCACAGCATTAGCTGTGTGGATGCCGAAAAATACCCAAAGCAGTTCTGTTTTCTTTGTTCGTGCCTTTATTTTAGCAAGTGAATAATGCCTTTTTTGAGTTCCAAAACTGCCCTCTAATCGTGTTGCTCGCTCACTACTTAATATTTTCCTAAGTGTTTTTCTTTCTTTTTCGTCTTTTGCAGGTTTACCTTTGCGTACAAATGATGTATAAATACCATTGCGAGTACAAAACTTGCGATTTTCATTAGTAGCAAAAATAGCATCTGCTGCCAATAATTTAACACGAGTTCTCATTAGTCGTTGATGTTGGAAAACTGTTGGTTGTAGGCATTTACATTCATTAAAAGGCTCGAAAGATATTTTGTTGATAAATGATATGTCGTCTACTTGAAAGTTATTGGATTTTAAACCAAACTCTACTGCTTTAGTTTCTTTGCCTCTAACGATAGGACGAATATATGGCTTATCAATACTAACAATGCGTTTAGAGACTTTTTCTCCTTGAAATATTTGTTCTTGTTGAACATCGATATCTCTTATCGTTGCTAAGCGTTTACGAAAAACTGGTGTCAAAAGCATTTGTTTTTTATACTCGTTCAGTAAAGAATCCATTTGTCCTAAAAGTTTTGATAATAAGTTTTTAAGCCTACGCGCAATTGATCTTTTGGTCGTTTTTCGCATATTGCTTTTTCTTTTTTTGCTGTATTCAAGATAAGCTTCACTAACATCTGCAAATTTATTGCGAGGACGGCGAATTTTTAGTTCTTTGCATAAAGCAATAATCTGAGTATTAAGCCAATCAACACATTCCCACATCAATTTTATATCTGTAGGATAGCGCATGTCTGTTTCGTAGCAGGTTGCATCAATCATGCAAACGTGCAAATTTTCAAGATAAGGTCGCCAATGGTCAGCAAGAGCTTGCTGTGCAGAATCAATATCCAACAAACTAGCTATTTCAACTCGGATATCACTTACTATCTTGCTGTTAGTAAGGGGAGATTTTGGATGAATACTGATACCACAAAAAAGTTGATAATGAATGTTGCCGTTCAAGTGTTCAATAAGATCGGCATCCGAAAAATTGGTGTAAGATTTAAGTATCATTAAAGCTACCTTGCCTTCGGGAGAAAAATAACTTTTACGCCCACGTGATTTTTCTTTCAAACCAATGCTTTTGCAGAATTCCGAAAAAGGAAATGCTTGATGAAGTTTGCCAAGTTCACTTGAAATAAAACTTTGACGATAATCTTCATAAAAATCAAATTCTG
>JAKPTO010000014.1 GCA_029555085.1 bacterium
CTAAAGATGTTAATATTATTAATAGATACTTATCAAGATACTTAAAATACTATAATGAAGAAAGATTACATCTTGGTATTAATCTAAAAACACCTAGTCAAATGATTGCTAAGTGTTGCCAAGCTATTGGATAGAAGACGTCGGTGTATAAATTTTGCCCAATATGTGGCAAAATAGGCAGGATGTTAATGCGACCAAGAGCGTTAACACCTATAACTAATTAATTTTTCAACTAAAAAGAGTTTGCTGTATTTAACAAGGCAAACTCTTTCATTTTATATTTACAATCCACACTTAGATTTATCGGAGTATTTTGTGTGTAATAATTTTTTAGATAATTTTCCAAGTGGTTTTCCTAAAAATTCCATGTAAACTTTTATAATATTTGGATTCTTATGGGCTTGTCTAAACTCTAATGATTTATCTTCTTCGTAGCTTGCTTTTGCTCTTTTTTTGATAATTTCCTTGCTTGTTGGTTTTGGTTGACCTCCTCCGCCTATGCATCCGCCTGGACATGCCATAATTTCGATAAAATGGTACTTGTGGCGTGTTTTTTTGAGTATTTCGAGTATTTTACGGGCATTTTTCAAACTATGAATTATGGCCAAATTTAGGGTCTTATTTCCTATTTTTATACTTGCTTCTCTAAACCCCGAATTACCGCGTAAAACTTTAAAATCTATAGCAGAATATTCTTTACCAGTTAAGAAATAATGAGCTGTTCTTATAGCTGATTCCATCACGCCCCCAGATGAAGCAAAAATTGCTCCTCCGCCAGAGCCAGGTCCCATGGGGTTATCAAATTGCATTTTTTTCTCAAGTTTTAAATCAATATTGAAACTTTTTATAAGTTTTGCGCATTCTCTTGTTGTAATTACAAAATCAACATCACGAATTCCTCCAACTGACATTTCTTCTCTGCATGACTCATATTTTTTTGCTGTACATGGCATGATACTAACCACAATAATATCGCGTGGATTAATTTTTGTTTTTTGAGCATAATAAGTTTTTATCAGAGCTCCAAACATTTGATGTGGAGATTTGCAACTTGATAGATGATTTAAATATTCTGGATAAAATGTTTCTATAAAATTTATCCAAGCAGGACAACATGATGTAATAAGTGGTAGGTCTTTATTTTTCCTTATTCTTTCAATTAATTCTGAGGCTTCTTCCATTATTGTTAGATCAGCTCCGAAGTTTGTATCAAAAACTTTTTTAAATCCAACTTTTTTTAGCGCGCTTACCATTTGACCTGTAACTGAAATCCCCGCTTCTAATCCGAATTCTTCGCCAAGAGCGACTCTAATTGACGGAGCGGTTTGGGCTATTATGTGTTTTTTGGGATCTTTTAATAATTTTTTTATTTCTTTATAAGATTCTTTTTCTCTTATTGCGTTTGTTGGACAAACTAGTGAACACTGACCACAACCAACGCAATTTGTATCGATTAATTTTTTGCCTAATGATTTTGTAACAACTGTTGCATTGGCTCTTCCTTTGTAGCAAATTGCGTTTACTGTTTGAATGTCTCGGCATTTTTGAATACATCTTCCACATAAAACACAATTTTTAAAATCCATTACAATATCATGAGATGAATCATCAAGTTCTTGAGATGCGTGTGGTTTAAATTTAAGTTCATCAATATCTGGCATGTTTGATAATTTTAACCATTTCCTAAATTCTTCCTCATCTTCAAAATTACAACCCACAAGTTGCGCATTTATTTTTCTTTGTTTTATAATTCTTTCATTAGTTGTTTGAATTATCATTCCATCAGAAATATCATTATTACAACTCGTCATTAATTTTCCATTTACTTCAACTACACAGACCCCACATTTTCCATCTGAGCGTAAATCAGGATGATAACAAAGAGTAGGAATTTTGATTCCATTTTTTGTAGCTAATTCAAGTATTGTACATTTTTTATTAACTTTTATTTTTTTACCGTCTATTGTAACTAACATTTTATTCTATTAATTTATCAAACTCATTTTTAAAATATTTTATTGCTGATTTCAATGCTATTGTTGAACTTTTTCCAAGTCCGCATTGAGAACCATTTGGGACAAAGTCAATTAGGTCTTGTATTATTTGAAATTCTTCTTTGGTCCATTTGCGTTTTAATATAACTTGAAATAATTGTAATAATCTGAAATTTCCTTCTCTGCATGGGAGACATTTTCCACAATTTTCCTCATTAAAAAATTGTATTATTGAGCGACATATATCTGGAACACTTTTTTCATTATTAAAAAACATGATTCCTGTTTGAAAGAAGTTTCCCGTTTTTTCCATTTCTTTATATGAAAGAATTAAATCTTGTTGAAATGGTATGCATCCTCCAGAAGCGCCAAAAAAAATTGCATAAGGATCAATGGCTCCAACTTTTTCTGCTAAATATTTTAGTGTAATACCTTGGCGTTCTTCATAAACACCCGGACTTTGCACATCGCCTGAAACAGAAAAAAGCGTTAATTCGTTATCAAAATCATCTTCAAAAATAAGAGGAATTCTTGCAAGTGTTTCTATGTTATTTACACAGGTTTTTTCATCGTATAAACCACGCTCTGATGGATATGGAGGTTTGTGTCTTGTTTCTGCGCGTTTACCTTCTATGCTGTTTAAAATTGCAGTTTCTTCTCCGCATATATATGATCCAGCGCCGATTACAATTGTTATTTTGTATTTAGATTTTTCTTTTATTATTTTTTCTAATTTTTCTTTATATTTTTTAAACTCCTCTCGTAAATAAAAAAAACATTGTTTAGTAGAAAGCGCATACATTGCAATGTTAATTCCCTCTATTACAATTTCAGGATTATTATCTAAAACAAATTTATCCTTAAATCTTCCCGGCTCACTTTCATCAGCATTGCAAATTAAATATTTTGCAGGACGAGACATTTTCCATTTTAGTCCTGTAGGAAAATTAGCGCCACCTCTTCCCATGAGTCCAGATTTTTCTACTTTTTTTATAAGCGCTTCTGGGCTTAATTTTTTTGCAACTTTGAAATTTTCAAAATTTGTTTTTCTTTTTATTTGCATTGTTTTAGTAATTAACTGTTAATAACTGAATTTTATATTAGTTTCTGATCTTTGAATATTTGTTTTAATTTTTCCTCATTTAAATTTGTAAATAATTCATCGTTTATAGTCATTACCGGACCTTTATCGCACTCACCTAAACACTGACAAGATTCAATTATGAATTTTTTATTGTAGGTTCCAATTTTTGTATTAAGTAGTTTTTCCGCAAGTTTTATTAAATTTTCTCCGCCCTTTGAGTGGCATATTGGACTATCACAAATTTTTATGACTTTTTCGCTGGTTGTCCATAAATTAAATTTTTCATAAGAAGAAATAGTTTCAAATATTTCAGCTGGAGATAGTTGAAATTGTTTTGATGCCTCTAATATATCAGACTCAGATATGAATCCGTTTTTGTTTTGAATTTTTTGTAGATATTCTAATAAAAACTTCATAAAATTAATTTTATAACTATATTTTAACACAAAGACCTTTTATATAAAAGATTTTATTTTTATATGTTTTTGTGTGTATAAGTAACCATTGACTAATTTATAATTTTATTGTAAGATTGTTTAACACAAAAAAAGTGGAGGAAAAAATGAATATTATTGAAAATTGGATCAAATGTTGGAGGTTGTTCTTTCATGGCATCAAAAATGCAAAGGCGAAGCGTTTCTTCTATGAGCGCGAGACCTATGGGGAAGAGATTTTCAAGCTCGAGAGTCAGCTTGAGAAACTCGAAGAATCCAAAGACGTAGAGATTCCCAAGGACTCATTCCTTATGCTTCCTGTTCCTGCGGAAGTTTTGTTTTGTAATGTGTCCCCTGTAACGCGAGTGTCCTTTCGTATGGAGGATGATAGTGTCAGGGAAAGAATAATGGGAGTTTCTCATAGATATGATAAACCCTATATTATTAAAAAATCTGAAATTGGGCAAATTGCCAATGCTCTTGAGATAGGAGCTATGATGAAATTCGGATTTTTTAGAAACAATTTCCAAGAATTTCTCCTGGCAAATCCAGTTTCAGCGTTTTTGTCGTCCATGAATCCGGGAATAGGATTTCAAAATCCGTTTCTGGCAAAAGACATGATTGAATCCCCGAATATAAGGGTTAAATCAAGAATATTCTTGAACGACGAGAATGTGGGGAATAAAACAATAGTTTTCATTAACTCGCAAGAGTTATAAAAGCCATAAATTATTAAAACTAAAGCGATGACTTCGGTCATCGCTTTATTCTTT
Organism: bacterium; assembly: GCA_029555085.1. Classification (GTDB taxonomy): domain Bacteria; phylum Patescibacteriota; class Patescibacteriia; order UBA1558; family S5-K13; genus STF1-138. The sequence continues at coordinate 4,286 of JAKPTO010000014.1, forward strand.
TTATTTGATATGTGTGGATATAAAAATTATTCTGATTTTATTTTAATTAATTTCAAATATTTTAAATTTTTTCTTCTTTCTTTTTCTTTCTTTTTTTATAAAAAATTAGAGCAATTATTAAAACAAAAACAATTATTGAAATAATTGATAATTCTTTATAATATTTTTTGAAAATAGCTTGATTTGCGCCAAAAAAATATCCCAACAATGCAAGAATTATATTCCAAATTAAAGAACCAAGTGTTGTAAAGAGCATAAAACTCCAGATATTCATTTTTGCAAGTCCGGCAGGGATGGAAATTAATTGTCTTATTTCAAAAATTAACCTCCCAATAAAAGTTGCTAATTTATCATATTTTAGGAAATAATCCTCTGCTTTTTTTATTTTGTGTTCGTTTAAAAGTAATAATTTTGCAACTTTTGTGTTTACTAGTTTGTATACTATTGTTCGCCCAAGCGTTAATGCTAAAAAATAATTTACTAAAGCTCCGAGTAAACTACCAATTGTCCCACATAGTATAACTAAATAAATATTTAATTGTCCTTGTTGCGCTAAATAAGCTGCCGGAGGAATAACAATTTCAGATGGAAATGGAATAAAAGAACTCTCAATTGTCATAAGAGCTATAATACTTGGATAATTTAATTTTCCAAAAATAGAAAGGAAAAAATTTGTGATTGAATGAAGCATAATAATTTAAAATGAATCCTCTATATTATACAATATTAATCGTAAAACAGAAAATTTTAATTGTTATTGTTTTTTATTTTTTTATTTAATTATTTTTATTCATTATGAAATTGGACATGATTTAAATTATATCATTTTTGGTAGAAAATAAAAAAGCCAATTGTAAAGTAAGTTTAGCTTTTTAACATCCGCCTTTTTGTAATTTATTTTAATTATTTAATGTTTGACTTTTTGAATTTTTCTGAAGATAGCCAAAAAATATGAAAGCTGTCCACAGTTTACTGCGGGTGATTTTTTTATTTTTTAAGATATTTTTTATTATAATGAATAGCCTTATTGATGGCATTTATTAAATCTTGTGGTTTTGCACTACCCTTAAATAGATAGTCACTTGCTCCTAGATTTTTTGCTTTGACCCTATCTTGTTCTGTATTTAAATTACTAAACATTATAACTGGAATATTTTTTAATAATTTTTCCTTTTTAATTTTTTCTAGAAAGGTGTATCCCTGCTCAGCTACAACATTTATCATTCCGTCTTTCTCTTTTTTTCTTATAATAATATCCAAAATAACCACATCTATGTTTTTTGTTTTTAACATATCCTCTGCTTCGCTTAAATCATGTGTTGAATAAAAATTGTATCCATGTTTTTCGAAATAAATTTTGTATAGATCAACAATACTTTGCTCATCTTCAATGAATAAAATTGAACAATTATTTATTTTTGTATTTTTTATAACTGGCTTTGTATTGCTTACTGATTTTTGATTTGTTGATTTCAAATTTGATATTTGCAATGCAAAACTGAATGTTGCTCCCTCGCCTATTTTAGAATCTTCTAATTTTAATTCTCCCCCACTATCTTCTACAATATTTTTTGCTATATAAAGTCCCAATCCAGAACCATCTGGATGAATTGATGAAGCGGTGGATCCTCTTGAAAATTTACTAAATAATTTTTCCCTATCTTCTTCAGATACTCCACAACCAGTATCAGAGACCAAAATTTTTAAAAATTTTTTGCCATTTTTATTGATTTTTTCAAATCCAATATTTATTGATCCTTTTTCAGTATAGAAAACTGCATTATCTAATAAATTTGAAATAACATGAGTAATTTTTTTCTGATCACATAACACTTTTGGTATTTTAAAACTTGGTTTAGTAAGGTTTATTTTTAAATTTCTAGTTTTGACTAATTTTAAATTTTTCTTTTCTTTTATCATGTCATTGATTATCTTCTCAATATTTGTTTCAATTAATGCCATTTCGATTTTCTGTCCCTCGAGTTCAAAAGCATCCCAAAAATCAGATATAGTATTACTCATTCTTTCTAATCCAATCGATGCTATTTCCAATCCCCTATTAACTTCTAACGATTTATCCTCTATCATAGAAAATGCATTTTTCATTATAGAAAGGGGTGTATTTAATTGATGATTTACAGTACGTAAAAAATCACTTTTCATATTTAAAAGTTCTTCTAAGTGTCTGTTCTTTTCTTTTATGTCTTTTGTTTGTTCTTCTACTTTGTATTTCAACTCCCTGTTAAATTTATCGAGTTCTCTTTTTTTGTCATTTATCTCATCATATAATCTTGCATTTTCTATTGCTATAGATGCTTGAGAACCTAAAGCGCTTAAAAGTTCTAAGTCCTCTTTTGTATATGCGTCCTTTGATAATTTAGCGCCCAAAACAACAATACCTATTAAATTATTATTACTAATAAGCGGTAAGCACAAAGAGGCCTCGATGTGTTCCATGTATCTTTTTAAATCAGAGAATCCTTTGGAATCTTTTTTTGTCTTTGCATTTCTAGATAACAAACTCAATTCATCTAACAAGAGAATGCTTTTTGTTTTTTGTAAGTATTGAGTAAGAAAATTATCTTGTACTAAACTAATACCATTTTGTTCATTAAAACCAATTGTTTTTGCTATTTGATAATGAATTGGTTTTGAATTTATATTAACAAGGAGAACGCCCGCTCTATCTAAATTCATTGCAGGTTTTATAGTGTCCACGATAAGAGAAATTATTTTATCTAAATCATTGTATTTATTTAATTCTTGGCTTAAAAATATTAAAGAATTGTGGTAATTTGTTAAATTTTTGAAAAAATATTTATCAGAAACATTTTTTAATAAAGTTCTAAGCCATGAAAATATTGTTACAAATCCTATCGCTAGAAATATACCAGCTATATACGAAGTATTATTAAAAATTCCACCAAAGGATTTTAAATAAATCCATGCTATTAAATAAAAAAGTCCATATACAAAAATAGAAACTAATAAATGTATAAATATTTTTTTAATAATAATTCTAATGTCCATCAATCTATATCTTGTAATTGCGTACCCTGTGAAACCTATAAAAAATAACGCCATTGATGGACCTATTGAACTTGCTCTACTATATCCTAGGGTTGGTAAAATCAAATTTAATAAAATTCCTAGAATTAGCGATATTAAAAAACCAATAAAAAGATATTTAATTTGGTATCTTTCAATTCCTGAGCTTTTTTTATAATTCTTAATAGTATTTACAAAAGACCAGCTAATATATACTGCAAGCAATATTGCCATTGCCCAATAAAGAGGTCCTGGAGTAAATTCAGTTCCCCATGGTTCTATTTTAATATCAAGTACATTTAACTTCGTTGGAGATAAAATTATAATTAATAAACTGGGTATAAAAGCAAAAAAGAGTTTTAACTTTGAAATTTTTTTATCCGACGGAAATACAATAGAAAACCATAGTAAAAAAAATGGTATTAGCGCTGGACCAACGATAGACATTTTTGTCCAAAATAAAGCTAGATTATAATTTTTAGATAAATCTGCCATTAAAACAGATAATGTCCAGAATACTACTAAAAAAGACAAAATAGAAAGTATTCTATTTTGTCTACTTCTGAAATTTTGAAAAAATACTATTAGCCCCAAAAAACAGGCTAATAGTATTGTGATAATTGGAAGAATCAAAAAGCTCATTTTTTAAAATTACTTTTTAGCCGGATGAACATATTTTTCTCCTCTTAAAAAATGTTTTTCTTCTATTTCTTTTGGTTTAAAAATCTTGACTGTAAATTTTCTTACTATATCTGGATTATATTTTTTGCAACTATATATATCTATAGATGCAAATTTCTGTGGAGTTAATGTATGAATTGAGAATCCGGATTCTACAATTGGAATCCATCCTGATATACCAGCTTTATCTGGATATTTAATTGGATCTGTATAAACAATAAATGGTTGAGATTGTTTGTGTACTTTTATTAAATCTGCTAAATCATTTAGATATTTATAGCAAATATCCATACTATCAAGGGCTTTAGGATCGCATCCGTAGAGATCTAAAACCATATGATATCCAAAAATTTTTCTAGGGTTTTTCATTTTGTTTTAAATTGACATAATTATTAAAATATGCTAATAAAATATTAGCATATTAATTATAGTATAAAATTAAGGAGGAGTAAAATGACAAAGAAAAAAAATAATCTTCTGTCTAAAATTTATTTGCTTCTTTTTTGGATAAGGAAAGTAAAAAACAATAGGGACAAAGATTTATTCGCTGATTTGTGGCAAAAAACTTGGCTTGATCAAGGATATGCCACGGAAACAACTTTAGCAGAATTAATAAAGCATTATCGCAAATATGATGAGTTTGCGGAAGACTTTATTCTTTATTTTCTTGGTAAACCAATTGGAACCATAAGATTAATTATTGGTAAATTATTGCCAGTTGTTGAAGATTTTGAAGTCGAGAGTCAATATAAAGATATCGCTAATATGGAAATCACACTAATGACTCTTGATCGTAAATTTCAAAGACATGATCATTTAGCATCTTTACTACTTATGAGAGTTTTTTATAGATTTGCAATAAAAAACAAATTCTATGGAGCTGTCATGGCAACAGATGCTAGATTATTTAAACTTTTGAACATCATGGGTTTTCACATGATCAAAATTGGTCCTGAGAAATTCTATGAAGGTTCAATAACAATTCCGGCTTATATTGATCTTAGAGAGACAGAAAAAAAAGTCTCGAAAAGAAATCCGGATTTGTACAAATTTTTTTCATAAGAGACGAACTAGTTCGTCTCTTTTTATATACTCGTAAGTTTTAATTTTAAAATAAAAAATTGCCACTATTAATAGGCAATTTTATAGATCATCGTGTTAGTACGAAATGGAGGTGTTTGTTGGATAAATTTTAGACCTTTTTTGAAGAAAATTCGGATTTGGAATTTTGAATGCTCTATTCCGTTGCCACTCGCTGTTCCGCAAAAAATCATTCTTCGTAATTTTTATTTTATGCACACTCGATGCCATTTAGTGATCGCTTTTTAGATTGCTCTATTATAGGTTATCATTTTTCTAAATTCATATTTTTATATAATTTACTTATGCTTGTTTTTGACTATATTCATTATAGAGCACCTGAACCTCTTCCTTAGTTTTTAAACGTGGATCATCTATCAATTTAATTTTTTTAGAGCTACCATTCACAGTGCGTTCGTATACAATTGTATGTGTTTTTATTTCTTGACCTTCCACAATCAGTGTGTAGTCATTTTCTCGCACCTCAGTCGGAACAAAACCAGTTTTCTCCACAAGTTTTCTTGATGGAAGATTGATTTCAGAAACTCGAACCCGAAGACCTTTAAAATCCGGGATAGTATTTTTGGCGAAATCAAATATTTTGTTAATTGTTTCTGTTGCTACGCCCCTACCTTGCATTTCCGGAGTCAAGAACATACCACCTATATTGTAAAATCCAGGATTGTTTGGCAACTCATACAAAGCACTCAGACCTATTATCTCATCTTCTGTGTCGCGAAGTGCCCATTTGTAGTCAACGGTTTTTTCATCTTGTTTCTTTATGCGTTCTTTGAGAGCAAAATATGGGTAAAAAACATTGGAATTTTTTTCTGCCACACGATCAAGGTGCACGCGTTCAGCACGTGTTGTTTCAGTATAGTCATTGATACTACCGAAAGTAGTCACCATCTCCCCTGATTTAAATTTTGCTCCATAACCAACTTCATTCATAACTCGCTCAATGAGTTGTGTTGTTTGCGCGACCCATTCAACAGCATAAGCATTTGTTTTAAGTTGTCCATTCGCATCAAGCAACAAAGTACGGTCATTTTCGTTTGGTTCATTGCCAATTTTTATAACAGATTCATCTCGAATACCGTGCGTTTCTTCTAAAAAGGCAAGTGCAGTAGATTTATTTATTCCACGCATTACTAAATCTAGTTGCTCGCCTCTATTAGTTGTAATAACATCAAGTCCAAGCGATTCTGCCAATTGTTGAATTTGAGATATCTCATCTTCCAAACCTACGCGTGATACTTTAATACCTTCATCATTTAAATCATAGAACGCGATATTGATTCTACGTTCATTGTTGTGAATATCAGCCAAAATATTTTCTCTGGAAAGCAGTGATTGAAGTCTGGTTATTTTTATATCAATTTCTTCAATAGTAAAATTTTGAACTAGTTCACCGTTGTGATAATATGCCGCTCCGGTATCGGCACTAATCTCAAAATTAGCCGGATTCATTCCATTGGTTTCCAAGATTTCAGCAATAGAATCGTATTGTTTTCCCGAGCTAATCACAACCATAACACCGCGTTCATTAAGACGTTGTAATGATGCTACTGTTTTTGCGTTTATAAACCCTCCGTCTTCAAGTGTGCCGTTTAGATCCAGTATCACCGCTTTTGGTTTTTCTGTAAAAAATTGTTTGTCTTCTTCTTGTTCTTGCATTTCATAAGCTATACACAATTTACATAATTCAGAAAAATCATTCGCCAACTCTTGTAAGTTTCTGTTTTCAAGACCGTGAGATAGGTACTTTTTACAAATTCGGACGAATTCACTATGAATAGGTTCAGGAATGCCTACATTTTTGTTTTGTATTGCGTCTAATTCTTTTTCAGGATATGGAAGGTTGCGCAATACCTCCGTAGAATTAGCGGATTTTACTTGCAGTGGGAACATGCCAGGATTTGTTTTATATATTTTTTGAACTAATACACCTAGAATACGCATCATTTGCTTTGCTTCATATACTTGCTTGTCGCCCTCGTATAAAGGATCAATAATGCGATACGTCCCATCTTGCTCAACCATCACATTTCGTAAATTGAATTGACCAGCAACGACGCCTCTTTCATGCAAGGAAGCAATATCCTTAATAACAGCTGAGATTTCTTTTAAAAACACAACCCATTCTTGTGGCTCTTTCATCTCGGCAACAATATCCTCTGCTTGATGGCCTTTAATAAGTTCCATAATGAGCATATTGCGTTCGCGGTCATATTCATAACATTGCGGAAAACGATTAGCCAAATCGCCGGCTTGTTGTTGTAATGCTTGAGTGTATTGATATTCTTCATCCAAATATTGCAAACCGATTTTAATAGCAACCTTTTTACCACTTTCCTCATTAATTGCTTCAAAAACTTTGGATTCCTTTCCTAAGCCAAGCATTTTTGAGAATTGATATTTCTTCCCATCTATAATAAGTCCGCCTTTTTGTTCAAAAATGGACATCCAGATAGCTCGTTCTTGTGCAACAAAATCTTTAAATAATTTATCTTTTCGGTTTTCTGGAAAATTTAATCGTTGCCACACCTCCAGTAAACTTTGAAAATCTTTTGTGATTATTGGATGACCGGATTCGTGTCGCATACCGGTTATTCTACCAGCAATGCCATCGGCAAATTCAGGTAATCCGATCAAGACGCTGACAGTTTCTCCATTTTCTTTGGTTGCTGACAGAACAAACTGATTAAACATGTGTGAAATAGAGTACTCTGTCCAACGCTCAAACGGAATGGCGCGATATATTGATTCAATATCTGTATACACCTGAGGATTACAATAGTTTTCTACGGTTATTTTATTTTTCATATGTTCAAAAACTGCAATATCAATAACCCCATTTTCGTAATTTTGTAGTGCTGTATGCAACAGCTCTGTCCCAATAATATATGTCGCGACTTGTTCATCTTCTGGCCGTTTACCAAATACCGTGGTAATATCTAATGCTTCCAATAATTTTATTTTTGAAATAAATCTTTTTACATTTTTATCGCACTGCTCTCCGTCTGGTAAGCCAAATTCCATGAGTTGATTGTTTGTAATCATTGACTTTAGAAACATCTCTCTTTGTTTAAGTAGTTGTTCACCTCTCTCAGTATATTCTATGGTTGCATTACCAAACTCACCGACATTTACTGAATATTCTTTATCCCTAATGATTTGGCGATAGAAACTTAAAAGCATTCTAGAAAGCTCAAACTCTATTGATGATGCGTCACGTTCAGGACTGCCATTTATATCAATTAGTTGAATATTGCCTTCTTGATCCATTAAAATATTTCCGAAATGTAGATCACCGTGAGTGAATTCAGGTATAACTGAATCGGAAAAATCACGATCAAGCATAGGAGTTGATTTTTTTACCCACTCAAGCAACGTGCTCATATTAACTCGTGTTTCGCCGTTTATTTTTATTAGCTCATGGCGAGCAAATTCTTGTAAATTTTTATCGTCAATATTTTGTAAGAACTCAAGACCGCGTTCAATTGAAGAAAGATGATGATCGGAAAAATATCGATCTTCCACATGTTTTTCTCCTTTTGACCACAGTTCTCGTTTTAAATCCATAAAAAGATTATTAAATTCGTTTTGTGTCACCTCTCTAGTTGGTTTTTTTCCAAAGTATTGGTCATCAAGCGAACCACCTTCAATAAAGGGTGATACATAATATACTTCATCATCTTTCACATTGCTATCAATCAATTCAGGTATAATGGAAATACCAACTTTCTGCATCTGACAGGTTCGTTGGATTTGTCGCAACAAATGTTCGTATTGATTTCCATACGGCGCTCTTTTTATGACAAATTTTTTACCTTGCTCGTTTTCCATAATGCTGACTGATGCGCCCATTGATGTGCGTTTGTCCAAATTTCCTTCCTCGACCGGTTTTAATTGCTCATAGTAAAAAGGGTAATCATATTCTTCTATATAACGTGGGATGTATACATTATCTGAATCTCGCATCTGTTTATGTCCAAGAGGAATCCATTTATATCGTTCATTGCCATTTTTATCTCGCTTCAGAGCGCGGGTTGTCAATCGATGATGTGGAAAATAATCCCAACCGGGAACGAGCTGAAAGTTCATTTTTTTTGAGGTTCCATTTACGGTAATAGGTACAGCAGAAGGATTGAAGTCCAAAATACCCCGTCCATATTTTCCACCAGCATACTTTATTTCATTAAAGGCGCGATAATAAAATGCCATTCTTTTAATGTATTCTTCTTTGGAGTGTTTAGTATTAAACATATCTGGAGAAAGTGTTCCACGATAAAACGACATCCAACTTTCAAGACTGCCCAATATATCAATGGATTCTATAAGTTCGTCCAGTTCTGTCGCTTGATTTTTTTGCAAAGCATCTTCTATTTCCAAATTTTTTCGCTCTTCTTGCTTTTCCTTCATGATTTTCATAAGAATGCTGAACAGTTCCCCGTTTTCTCGCAGAGTATCAATTGGGCTTTGATCGTCTTTAATATCTGGTATATTGAATTTAGCAAATTCGGAACGATGAGAAGAGATGTATTTGTTTATCTTGGTGACGGCTGATTCATATTGTTGCTGTACGGTATCTTTTTTTTCTCTTAGACGATATTGCCATTTTTTTTCGTCCTGATCTTCAACATTTATCAAACATCGTCTTACTAATTCCGCCGCGTCAATAATTTTAACCGGATTTTCTCTATTATCCATATCTTCTTTGTTGCGACCGGACTGAGCATATGCCTGCTCATTAAGTTTTTCTAAAATTTTAAGCGTTTCCTGTGTCTCGTCTTGGTATCTTCCCAATGCACGATATAAATTACCTTCATATCCAATATTAATTTGCAGGCCAGGTGAATAAATCGTTTCTGCGCCACGTGCGATTTGTTGCAAGTTGGAAAAAGCGAGATAATTTGCCATATCAGGCAAGAGTTGTCTATCAGAAATGTCCGGATTTTTAAATTTTGGAGAAAATGAAAGGCCAAAAAAAACAATAGGTTGATTTTCTCTTATGGCTTCAACCATCGTGTGTATTATATTGGCGTCGTATTCTGGACTTCTATATGTACTGCCAGTTCTTCGTATTTCCCCTGGACGTCCAGATAAATATTCAAGCAGAGCAACAGCTGTTACCTCGGGTGTTTTTTCAAATTCTCGTTTTTCTAAATTAGTAAGACCCTCAGGAGTATATTTTTCATAATATGATCGTAGAGAATCCTTAATGCGTCTGGAAATCTGTCCAGGAAATATCGTACTTTCGGGAATAAAAGGAGGTTTGTACTCGGGAGTTGTTGGGTATTCATTAATTTTATGTGATTCGTGGTTTTGCTCGATTATTTTTTGTTCTTGTTCTTTTTGTTGGTAATGTAAAGCATTTTTTTCTAGCATATGATTTTGTCAATCTTGATTAATATAATTATCACAATATCCATTTTTATTCTTATTGCTTGCTATAACTTATTGAGTTAATATTTGTGTTTATATTTTAATAAACGTTTTTTTATCATCATAGCTATATTATTTTTATTTTCTCACAATTCAAACAAAAAGTAAAATAAAAAAATCGCTCTCAAAAAAGCGATTATTATTGATCTGTTTTGAGTGGATTTTAAAATTCAAAGTGAATTATTATTCCTCTTTGCTATTTAGTAATTCCAATGAATGGAGGTATTTTTTATTTCCTTACAAAAGTATTACAAGTGGAACAAGGAATGTCCACTAGATCTTTATTATTTGAATGAATTAATTTTTTGGAGAAAAAATTTCTTGAAAGTTTATAATATTTATTATTCCAAATATCTTTCAATTTTTGATTCAATATATTTCCATAAGAAAATCTATCAAAGTCCCCTCCGCAACATGGATACAAGCTTCCATCTGGTCTTATCATGCATCCTAAATATAACCAAAAACAAGTTCGTTTATATGTTTTTGTTTTAGGGCTATCATTATTATCATCATATCCCAAATTTTCTTGTCTATATGTAATTCTGTCTACTTTTATTTCTCTCAAAAATTCATCAATCTGATTTAACTCGTCTTTTATATGATTAAAAGTGACAACCTGAACATCTACAATGGGATATTTCTTTTTGTTTTTTATTTTATACTCCATTACATCCCTTAAGCCCTGTTTTACAATTTCTACATCTCCACCTTGTCTATACTGAGAGTATTTCTCTTGTGAAAAACCATCCAAACATGGTTCTAATACTGTAAGACCTGAGTCAAATAATTTTTTAATATCATCTTTTTTAAATAGATTAAAGTTTGTACTAATAAGAGTGCTTATGTTATTTTTGTTTGCATAAGATATCATCTCATATATATCTTTGTTTAGAAGTGGTTCGCCCATATCATACAATGATACACGAAGCGCGTATTTTTTTATTTTATCAATAATACTTTTAAAATCTTCTAGTGTCATTATTCTTTTTTCTTTTGTATTGGTCTGCCATGACTGACACGATGGGCATCTTAAATTGCACGCAGAACATGGATCTATTCTATAAATAAATGGCCTCGAGATACACCTTCCTCGTCTAAATGTCATTTCAAGAAATGAAATAATAACATTTATGGCCTTAGTAAATGTCAAAAATGGGAGTAATGAAAAAAAATGTCTTTTAATGAATAAACCTAGCTTATTATAAAATGAAAGCTTCATAGAATTACTTGTTAATAAAATTTATTAAAATATTTAATGCTAATTAATATATTAACTTAAAAAAATTTTCAAGTAAAGATGAATCAATAATCTTTTGTATATTTGGGACATCCTTGATCCCCAATGATCTGCGTAATTTATAAAAAATCGTTTTTAAAATAATAATTATTTAGCTAGTTATTTATGGTGGTGTGCGTTCGAAAAAATTTGAACTGATTTTGCTCAAAATTTATATGGCTGACGAAAATCCCCTCCCAATCCTCTTCCTTTTTGTCCACCTGCCTAGGCTTCGCTCCTAAAACTCTTGGGCAAGATATTTTTTTGGTGTAATTCATAAAGTTAAATATATCTCTTCATGCACTCGCTAAATTTCACATAGTTACCTTCTTACAAAAGTTCACAAACTCGTCTTTTGATAATAATTTTTCGTTACCTTCCACATACTGAAAAATACGCCATTTATCATCTCGCAAAATCGGTAAATAAAATATCTGATTGGTTAGTTTAGAAGCTTGTTTATATGCTTTTTTCAATTCTTCCAACTTCGTTTTATAGATATTATTATCAAAACCCCCGACCATATTTGCAGAAATATTTACACTTTTTACTTCAAAAATATGTATTCTATTAAAGCTGTCTTTCATCACAAAGTCTGGATATGAAGAATGCGGTGCGCCGAGATAATACTCAAACTTTATCGGCGAGTTTGCCACATAATTTTTACCCCACAGATACACTTGTTTCGTATCTAAAAACTCTGGTTCTGTTTCTCCAAATAAATCAGTTGCTCCGGCTTTTGGATTCTTCCTCCCAACTGTTACTCTTTTACCAACTCGTCCATCGCCAACCGCTACATCATCTTTTGCAAGGTCCTTTAAGATACTCGTCCACGCACGCTCCGCTTCACTATCAAATGCAAACTTCTCTTTGCCGTCATTGCGTTTCCATACCCAGTCGCCAATATCTACATAATTGCCGTTGTCGGTGTAATGTGAAGTCAGAGCAAAGGAAACTTCTACTTCTTTTCCGTTTTCGTCTTTTACTACTTCCATGCTTTTCTCATAATCATTCACATATTGACTGCTTTCATTTGCTACGGTATCAATATTTTCCACAAACTCACGCCATTTTGTATAAGTCGTCGCATAATTTTCGCCCATTTCTCGCACGCTGTTTTCGGCTTTCACAAAATTTCTCCATAAAGAAAAAATAGAACTCGGAGTAGATACGATTGATTGTTTTTTCAAGAATGTCGTTAGATTAAAACTGGCCTTTTTGGTCAAGGATTTTAACCGTGTTGTCTTAATTTTGATCTCATTAGTAATAATTTCGCTATCTTGCCACAATTTCACGCCAAAACTTTTTCGCAAGTCTCCGGGAACAATGCCCCAAATCCATGCGGTCATAGCTAGTCTTTGTGCGTCTTCTGATAATGATTCAAAATCAAGTAGTCGCGGGTTCCGTCTTACTCGCCCCATCACTTGCTCATCCAATTGCTTACTCTTACTATCCCGTATTTGAAAAAGCATACAGGCGCGTGGAATATCCCACCCCTCAGTAATCACCATTTTGAAAATGATAATATCAATCGTACTTGAATTTTCTTTTGCATAATCTTTCCACTTGCTCACAGGCAACTTTTTGGCCTTAAAAGTGTCGTTGGTGTCGCATTGCTTCTCGTTATTAACAATTAGCATCCACTTTAGATCCGTGTGTTCAGCTTTTTCCAGTTCCTTTTTAATCTCGGCAATTTCAGCATCCGCTTTGTCTTTGTTGCTAATCTGGATAATTAGACATGGGTTTACGCCCAGCATGTTGCGGTAATCTTTTTTTATTTCTTCAAACTTCGTAATCGCATCAGTCACTTTGGCATCAGGGTCGTCAACCAACTCAATATCTTTGATCAGTTTCGCATTTACCGCGTCATCGTTTTTAATCTCAACATCAGGGTGTTGTCCACGCGAAAGTTTTGGCGTGGCAGAGAAGTTGTATATTTTGGTAAAGAATTTTTCTGATAAACTATCCAGATTGTTGGTGGCAATATGGCACTCGTCTTTTATTAAATAGACTTTTTTATCCAAGCCACCTATCAATTCCGTCCCAGTTACTGTGCGTAAAAATCCTTCCATTGCTCCTTGCATCAGTCGTCCGCCTTTTTTATATAAATCGCGAGGTAAAAGATAAACATTATAGTCGGTTGGCACAAACAATCTCTCTTCACCTGCAATTTCGCTACTAATTAAATATGGCTTCAATTCCGGAAAATTTCCTTTTACTGAGTATTGTTGAAACTTCTCATAATTTTGTGTGGCGAGATCGCCTTTTGAAAGTGTAGAAACAAGAAAAATCACATTTTTATCAGCTGATAAAATGCGGTTCATCATATCCGCCATCATATAGGTTTTACCACTTCCTGTTGGCGCTTTGAAAGTTATCTCATCTTGTGCAGAGGTGAGTTCAACAAGAGAAGTGACGGCGTTTTGCTGTAGGTCTATTGCTTCTTGTTTCATAATTATTCGTCTTCAAGAGTTTTTTGTGTATTTTCAAAATTTTCACACACCCATTTTATTTTTTCTTTTACTCCAAGTTTTTCCTGCCCGTACAAAGTTTCATCTATTTTTTCAAATGGTTCGTCAGAGTACGGTGCTACAGTGGCAATATCATAAACATCAAGATTGCCGTCGAGTGGTTTATTTTTCTCGTTCCACTTAAAATCTTTACTTCCGTCATAACATTCACCAGTCATTACTCGTTTGAGACGTTTGCTTGTTACATCATTCACAATTCCGTTTGGTGTGGTGTCGGTTATCTCATTGGCAGTGGCAAGAATAAACTGTCTTTTTCCACCATCTTCCTTATTAAGTTCCAGTACTGCTTGCCCAGTTGTCCCTGAACCAGCAAAGAAGTCGAGGATAATTAAATTTCTGTTAACTAAACCAATTAAATATTTGATTAGTGATATAGGTTTTGGGTTATCAAATATATTATTTTCTATTATGCTTATCAATTCCTTCCCACCATCTTCATTTGTCCCAACCCCACATTCTTCTTTATTTATTATATTTGACGGTTTTTTCTTTCTTTCTCCCTCTCTTTCATACCTTATAGAGAATTCATTACTTTTTATATAAAATACTGTGCCATTTTTAACCTCTTTGTCTACTGTCTCTTGAGTCCATTTAAAATTACCTCTCAACTCAAAGTCCTTATCTGCTTTACCGTTTGCTATATTTATATTAGTTAGAAGTTGAGTTTTCTTTTTATAACCATCTTTAAATTCCCCATTAATCTTAAAAATAACAGAATCCTTATTAAATTTTATTGTTCGTATTGGGTTTCCACTGTTTAACAATGGCATATCTCCACCTACTATTATACCCGCACTCAAACCCTCGTCTCTTTTTCCATTTTGATAACATAAGACATATTCATATTTTTTTCTTATATCTTTACCCAAGCTGGGGGGGGTAGCGGTTTTATTCCACATAAAATTTGCTAAGAAATTACTCTCCTCGAATACCTCATCAAAAAGCCCCTTTACATACGCTTGATTTTTATCATCAATACTACAAAAGATTACCCCATTATCACTTAAAAGCTGTCTAGCAAGAACTAGGCGCGGATAAAGCATAGAAAGCAGGTTGTCTCTCGTGATGGCATTGTTGTAATTTGTCTGTGCAAACTCTCCCATAGAGTCCTTGCCATATGGCGGATCAATATAGATCACATCAATCTTTCCGCGGTATTCAATCAGCAAATTGAGAAGTGCATCATAGTTATCTCCGATGATGAGTTTGTGTGTTTGTGCGTTCTTGTCTTGTACAAAACTCAATTCATTGTTTTTCTTAAAATACTTTATCGTGTCGGTCATTTTCTCCAGTCGTTTGTCAAAGTGAAAGCCTGTGCGTTTATATGTTGTTCCAAGCTCGGCGATCATAATCGCTTCATTGATAGTATCTGTATTTGTAATGAGTTTTTTCAAGAGATCAGCATTCGTTTTTTCTATAATCTTGTCGGCAATACGTTTATCTATCTCGGTTATGAGATCGTCTTTAACTTTTCTTATATTGTTTGTTGTAGTATCTTTCATAGTTTTATTTCATTAAATCATCAGTTTTTATTTCAAAGTTTTTTTGCTATATTTATTATGTTTATTATTACAATATTATTTTTTATTTTCTCACAATTCAAACAAAAAGTAAAATAAAAATTGCCATTTAATAGACAATTTTATATATCATTGTGATAATTGTTTGTGGCGGAGAGAGAGGGATTCGAACCCCCGGAACCCGTGAAGGTTCAACAGTTTTCAAGACTGTCCCATTCAACCACTCTGGCATCTCTCCGAATATCGTATATATGAGTATATTTTTTCGTTAATTTATTGGCTGGGGAGGTAGGGTTCGAACCTACGCATGTCGGCTTCAAAGGCCGATGCCTTACCACTTGGCTACTCCCCAATAAAAATAATAGATGTAAAATATTATCTCTTATTATTTAAGAAATGTCAATATCTGTGTATTTATTTAAATGTTTATTATTTATTTTTTCTTGTCAGTATCTTCAACAACATTCACTAGCAAAAATGTTTCACTTTCTTGTCCTAATTTTATTGCGACTTTATGCTCGCCCAATGTTTTTATGTTTTGCTTTAATTCTATTTTTGAAGCGTCAATTTGTATTCCGTGTTTTTCTTGTAAGATTTTTGACAATTGATCTGCGCTTATTCCACCAAATAAATTACCTTCGTTATTTGCCTTTGCGCTGATTGTAATTTTTAATTTAGAAATTTTATTCAATAAATTATCTAATTTTTTTTGCTCGTTTATTTCTTTTTGTTTGTTGTTGCGAATTTTATTCTCTAGTTGTTTTATTTTTCTGTCATCAGCTAGTTCTGCTAATTTTTGTGGAAATAAAAAATTCAAAGCATATCCAGGGGAAACTTCTTTTATTTCGTCTTTACGCGCTACATTTTTTACATCTTTTATAAATATTACTTTCATTTTATTGTATTTTATTGTAATAATTCTATTGCTTTATCGAGCTGAGGATCTTTGTTGTTATTATATTCCTCGTCAGATATTTTTATTTCAATATCTGGTTTGATACCCTCTTGATCTATTGCCCGATCATTTGGCGTTAACCATTTAGCTATTGTTAATTTAATTGAAGATCCGTCAGATAATTTTGTTAGATCTTGAACACTGCCTTTACCGAATGTTGTTTCTCCCACAATTGTTGCAAGGCCATAATCCTGTAACGCTCCAGCAACTATTTCTGCTGCAGAGGCAGATCCTTGATTTACTAAAATAACTGTTTTTTTATCTTTTAATTTTGCTACACCATTTGATGAAAAATTTTGGATTTTTTCTTTGTTTTGTGAAACTTCTTTTACTATTATATTGTTTTCTACCCAATAACTACTAACTTTTATTGCTGTTGTTAAAAATCCACCGGGATTATTTCTTAAATCTAGTATTATATATTTTTTATTTATAGCATTCTGTACTGCTTTTTCAAATAAGGCTTCTGTATCTTGATTAAAATTAGTTATTTTTATATATGCAATATTTTTATCATTTAGTAATTTATCTGTCTGTGCGTTTCCAGTGCTTGTTTTAATGCTTTCATAATAAATTTCATCTCTTGTTATTGTTATGTCTTTTTCTTTTTCTTCGCCGTGTTTTATTGTAAGAGTAACAGTTGTGCCTTTATCTCCTCTTATCATTTGCGCGGCTTGACTTGGCGTCATAAATGATGTGTCAATCTGATCTATTGCTAAAATTTTATCACCAGCTTGTAAACCAGATTTTTCTGCCGGACTATTAGGTAAGGGCGCTATTATTGTTAATTTTTCATCTTTTATACCTATTTCAGCTCCTATTCCTTCAAATTTACCCTCTAATTCTTCGTTAAACGCTTTTGTTGTGTCTGGCGGTAAAAATATAGAATAAGGATCATTTAAAGAAGCTACGAGCCCAGATAGAGCTCCATAAAACATTTGAGAGTCCAAAACGCTAGAATCTATATATTTATCTCTTATCGTGTCCCATGTTTTCCAGAAAAGTTTAAAATCAACATTTTTTGATAAATAATCTGGCGCTTCTGCTTTTTTGTTTTTTAATTCGCCCTTTTGTTCGCCATGTATAAAATTTGGATTATCTGAATTTGATACGCCAACTAAAAGTCCAAGGAAAAAACTTATTCCAATAAGTATTGTAGTGAAAATAATTTTTTTTGTTTTTTTCAGGTCTTTATTTTGCAGTATTTCATTTTCCATTGATCTATTCCTCTCTTTTTATATTTGCTCCTAATTTGTTTAGTCTTTTTTCTATGTTTTCATATCCTCTGTCTATTTGTTGAATATTGTCAATGTGAGTTTCTCCTTGAGCAATAAGACCAGCAATAAGCATTGCAAGACCAGCTCTTATGTCAGGACTTTCCATTTTTTTCGCAGATAATTTCACTGGTCCATTTATTACAACTCTATGTGGGTCGCACAAAACTAATTTTGCACCCATTCTAGAAAGAAAATCTGTAAAAAATAATCTACTCTCATAAATTGTTTCGTGCATCATACTCATTCCATTTGCCTGTGTTAAAAGAACAGTATAGCAACTTTGAAGATCTGTCGGAAATCCAGGATATTCATGAGTTGTAATATCTACAGGTTTTAATTTTTTAAAATCTTTTATCTGTATATAATTTTTTCCGATTTCTAAATTAACTCCCATTTGATTTAGGATTTTTATAGGAATTTCTAAATGACTTGGATCGCATTTGGTGATTTTAATATTGCTTCTAGTCGCTATTCCGATACATAAAAAACTCCCAGCTTCAATTCTGTCGGGAATTATTGTAAATTCTGTTGATTTTAATTTTTTAACTCCGTTTATAGTTATGCTATGCGTTCCTGCTCCAACTATATTAGCCCCCATTTGATTAAGCATTTCACAAAGAGCAGCTACTTCTGGTTCACATGCTGCATTTTTTATTTCAGTTTTTCCATGCGATAAGACCGCTGCCATAATTAATGCTTCAGTTCCCGTGTGGCTAATTTTAGGAAATACATATTTACACCCACGCATTCCATTATTTATAAATCTATATATTCCATTGTGAATTTCAATTTTTACATTCATGTCCCTTAGAAAATCTAAAAAAAAGTTAATCGGTCTTTTTCCTATTACACAACCGCCTGGGTGAGGAATTTCTACAATTTTAAATCTGTGAAGAAGCGGAGGAACAAACATAAGAGATGTTCTTATTTTTCTCGCGGTTTCGCTATTGAGTTTTTTGGGATTTATGTTTTTTGCTGTAATTGCAATAGAATCTTTGCTTAATTTTTCAATCTTTGCTCCGAGATCTTTTAAAATTTCTATAGATAGATTAATATCAATAATATTGGGTAGATTTTTTAGCACAACTCTTTCTTCCGTGAGAAGTGTTGCTGGAATAGCTTTTAACGCATTATTTTTAGCTCCTTTGACATCTATTTGTCCCTGGAGCTTTGCACCTCCTTGAATAATAAATTTAGGCATACTATTATATAATTATATTGCTTATAATTGATATTTTACCTGAAAACAACAGCTTATGCAAATATTTAATTTTTTAATTTATTAAATCTATGCACATCGCTTTAAGAAAAATTTTAGTTTATATTTCAGTAATAATTTTTATTATTGCTTCTGCTTTTTTTATTTTTTTATCATTTGGATATAGATATTCTTTTACAAAAAGGAAATTTGAAAAAACATCTGTTGCATATATTAAATCATATCCAAGGGGCGCAGATGTATTTATAAATAAAAAGAAATACAAAACCAAAACTCCGATTCAGATAAATTATCTAAAACCAGATGTTTACAATATTGGTGTTGTAAAAGATAAATATCAAAAATGGAGTAAACAGATTTATATAAAGGCCGAAGAAACAGTTTTTTTAGAAGATATTTCTTTGTTTTACTCAGATCCAGAAATTTCTATACTGAAAGATGGATATTTTCAGGAAATTTCTATTTCGCCAAATAAAGAAATGATTTTATTTTACGATAATGAAAATAAAAATATCAATATATTTGATATAAAATCTAATAAATTTTCCACTATCGAAAAAAATATTTTAGCAATCAATTATTCATTGTGGTCTCCGGATAATCAAAAATTATTACTTGAAGCAAATGATAAATATTTAATATCTTTTCCGTATTTAAATAAAACAGTTTTGGATTTATCACAATATTTAAATTTTAAAGTAAAAAGTTTCGCTTGGGACAAGTTTAATTCAAATATGCTTTATATAATTGATACATCTGGTAATTTATATGCATTTGATGTTGTGAATAAAAAATTAGAAAATAAAAAATTGAATAATATTCTTGCCGTCAAACCAGAGGGAGATAAATTATTTTATATTCAAAAACAAAAAGATCAAACAATATTTACTTATTATAAAAAAAATCAACAAGATGCCGAATTTATAATTGTTCCATATAGCGATAATTATGAATTTTTGGAACCATATAGAGATTATTTTTGTCTTTTAGATAAAAATTCATATAGAATGTATCTTATGGATCCAAATCAGAAAGATTATATTATAAAGATACTTTACAATGTAGAAGATGTTTCGTGGGATTTATATAATAGAATTTTACTTTTAAAGAACGATTTAGAGATACGGACCTATGATGTAAAAACTCAGGAAGAAAAAACAATAAACAGATCAAGTCAAAAAATAGATAATGTATTTTGGCATAGAAATAATAACCATATATTCTATGAATCAAATAATGAATTGAAGGTCATAGAACTTGATGATAGATGGGGAAGAAATGAATTTTTAATTACAAAAGATATGACATCGCTACATGTTTTAGAAAATAGACGCGGTAATATATTGTATTATGTTACTAAAAATGGGTTTATAAAAAATATTATTCAATAGTTTTGGCGTTTGGATTTGAAAATTTTTAAAATAAAACAACGACCTCGAGGTCGTTGTTTTGAATTTATACAACAATATTAATCTTTCGTATAATAGTTATTTATATCAAATGGAACATCGTCCTCATCTTTTACTATATTTTTAAAAGGGTTTTCTTTTGTTTCACTTTTAATTTCTTCTGGACTTTTTATTTCTTCTTGTTCGTTATAAATTTTTCTATATTTTGACGAATAATCATTCATTGTTTGATTCGCGTGTGATTGCATTAGTTTCATTGTTTCTTTTACAACTTTTTCTGTGGTTTCTTTTATTATTACTTCGATATTTTGAGGAATCGATGTTTTGCTTCTTCTTGCTAATAAATTGTTTGCTTCAAGCCAGGTATCAATTGATTCCCCTCCATCTGCCCACCAACCAGGAATAATATCATATTTCATGGTTCCTTGCTGAATATAAAAATTATTTACATCAGTAATTTCTAATTCGCCACGACCAGATGGTTTTAGATTTTTTATTACATCCCAAACTTGATTATCATATAAATATAGTCCAGTAACAGCTAAATTGCCAATAAATTGTTTTGGTTTTTCTACAATTTCTATAATTTTGTCTTTTTCTATTCGAGCAACTCCATAATGTTCTGGATGCTCAACTTCTTTTAAGAAAATTCTTGCACCAATCGGAGTTTTTTCGAATGTTTCTATTGTTGTTGTTAAATTGTCTTCAAAAATATTGTCCCCTAACACAACAACCATTTTATTATCACCAACAAAATCTTTTGTAAGTGATAGCGCCTGAGCAATTCCTCCGGCTTCTTCTTGTATTGCATAAGATAAATTAACTCCAAATTCATGACCAGAACCAAGTAATTCTAAAAATCCTCCAGCGTGTCCCCTGCCTGAAACAATCATTATGTCTTTTATGCCCGCATCACGAAGTGTTTCTATTGGATAATAAATCATCGGTCTATCGTAAACAGGAAGTAAATGTTTGTTTGTTATTTTTGTAAGTGGATGTAGTCTTGAGCCTGTTCCACCGGCTAATATTACCCCTTTTAATTTCATATTATTTTCTCCCCAGCTTTAAACCATTAGATTTTAACTTTTGGTTTTTGGCTTTATATTTATTTTTTTAAGTTTAATATATCTTAGGTTAATATCTATAAATTTGCAAGCGATTTTTGATATTTTTTATCCACTTGACTTTTTTTTCATTTCTTGTATAATATACAAGTTAGGATAAATAAAATAGATATATAATACATAGGAGGATAAAGATGTTTCTTCCCAATTCATCACAGGACGCACCGGATACCAAATGCCCGGTGTGTAATATTGTCTGGAGATTTGGGGGAACCAAATCCCAGGGAGAATTTTTAGAAATTTGTCCTGCTTGCAAAGAAAAGCAGGACAAAAAAATCCCCCAGGGGAGCTTGCCCCTGGAGGGCACAAAAAATAATTAGGCGCTTCGGCGCCTTTTTGCTTTATATTAAGAATCTAAATAATCTTTAAGTGCTTCTTTATAGCTTCGGAGTTTTGGAAATTTTATGTTATTTAATATTGCATTGAGTGGTCTTTTTGATTTTGTGGGATATTGAGTATAGCTGATGGGATTTAATTTTGTATTTATATGTTTTATTGAAAAAATTTCTTTTGCAAAATCAAATGGAGTTATGGGACTCTCATTTACCAAATGATAAACTCCGTGAGGATAATTTTCTTCTATTAATTGTTTTATTGCGAAGCTCAAATCTTTTGTGTATGTTGGTTTTGAAATTTGATCTGTAATTAAATTTAATTCATCTCTTTCTTTTGCTAATTTTAACATTGTTTCTACAAAATTCATTCCTCTTTCTTTACCGAGTTGAGGATTTTTTCCATATAACCATGAACTTCTTACTAAATAAAATTTATCTAAATTTTCTTGTAATAATTTTTCACCCAATGCTTTTGATTTGCCATAAATATTTATTGGATTTGTGATTGCATTTTCATCATAACCATTTATATTTTCGCCATCAAAAACATATTCTGTACTAATATGTAATAAAACACAAGAGCTGTTTTTACAGGCTCTGGCTAAATTAAGCACTCCATCTGCATTTATTTTGTTTGCTAAATCTTCTTGATCTTCGGCTTTTTCAACATCAATATATCCAGCGCAATTTACAATTATTTCTGGTGTGAATTCTTGTAGTGTTGTCTCAATTTGTTCTGGATTTGTAATATCCAGGTCTTCTTTGTCGCTTAGAAGTAATTCATGATTTTTTAACACCTCAGAAATATCTCTACCTAGCATTCCATTTGCGCCTGTGATTAGTATTTTCATTTTATTTTCTATTTATATATTGTTTTTCATAATATTCAAGGTATTCGCCAGATTTTATTTCTTTCCACCAATTAATATTTTCTTTGTACCATTTTAAAGTTTCTTTTATTCCATCTTCAAAATTTATTTTTGGTTCCCAACCTAATTCATTTTTAATTTTTGAAAAGTCAATTGCATAACGTCTATCATGACCTCGTCTATCTGGAACCCGTTCAATCATTTCTTCGCCTTTATTAAAATAGTTCAAAATCAAATGAGTTATTTCTAGATTTGTTTTTTCACTATCTCCACCAACACAATATGTTTCTCCGATTTTTCCTTCATGCAATATTAAATCCACTGCGCTGGAGTGATCATCAACATGAATCCAATCGCGGATATTCAATCCATCACCATAAAGAGGAATTTTTTTGTCTTCAATTAAGTTAGTTGCGAAAAGTGGAATTAATTTTTCTGGAAATTGATATGGGCCGTAATTATTTGAACAATTTGAAATTGTTATTGGGAGTCCGAATGTGTGAAAATAAGCACATACTAGATGATCTGATGCTGCTTTTGAAGAGGAATATGGACTTCTTGGATTATACGCCATTAGTTCATGAAATTTTCCATCAGCTCCAAGTTCTCCAAATACTTCATCTGTTGATATGTGGTGGAATCTTTTTATGCCTAATTCTTTGGCAATTCTAAGTAATACATTTGTTCCCAGTATGTTTGTTCTTATAAAAGTATCTGGATCCATGATTGATCTATCAACATGAGATTCTGCTGCAAAATGAACTACCCAGTCGCAATCTTTCATCGCCTTTTTTACATCTTCTTCGTTACATATGTCTCCTTTTATAAATGTATAATTAGGATTATCTTGTAATGATTCAAGATTTTTTAAGTTACCAGCATAAGTTAATTTATCCAAATTTACAATTTTATAATTTGGATATTTTTTTAACATGTAATAAATAAAATTCGTTCCTATAAATCCTGCCCCACCAGTAATTAATATTTTTCTTTCCTTATTTGTACTCTGGGATAAATAATTATCTTTTGTTTTTTGT
The DNA here is from genome assembly GCA_029555085.1 of bacterium. Classification (GTDB taxonomy): domain Bacteria; phylum Patescibacteriota; class Patescibacteriia; order UBA1558; family S5-K13; genus STF1-138. The sequence goes on from JAKPTO010000014.1 coordinate 28,098, forward strand.
TGATATAGTTCTTCTCTTATCTTCATCCAAATTTTTCCAAGTTCATTTCTTCCTGTTCTGTTTTCTCCCCAGCCCCAAAAATCATCATACGGAGAATCCTCTATTATTAATTTGTTTTCTGTTTGTAGAAGTTTGTGTAAGACATACGGATTTTGTTCTACTTTGTTTCTGATGATATCCTCCATTATTGGAATTTTTATATCTTCCCAATTTTTTGGCACTTTGTCTTTATTAGCTTTAGCGATTTTGTAAGCATCATGGGCAGATTTTGCTTTATGTATTTGTTCAACTAGATCTGGGTCTGTTTCAAAAAAATGAGATGCCTGATAAGCGTGTTCAGATGTTTGCCATGTTCTTCCGCACCACTCAACCTGAAAACTAGAAAAATTAGAAAAAACATAGAATTCTCTTTCAAAAAAACCAATTATGTTTCCAGATGTTTCAAGTTTTGAATCTCTAAATTGCATAAGTTTAATTTATGTTATTTATAATTGTTTGGTATATTTTTTCTACTTTTTGTTTTTCATTTTCATTTGCGGGCCATAATTTTATTCCATCTCCGTCAAATCTTTGAAGAACATGAAAATGTGTATGCATTATTTCTTGCCCGGCTAATTTTCCATTGTTAATATTAATATTAAACCCACCTGATTTTAAAATATTTTTAATTTTTATGCCAACTTCTTTCGCAATAATAGTCATTTTTGAAAGTATTTCATTGTCAGTTGTCTCAAACATTTCAAAGTGTTTTTTTGGGAGAACTAAAATATGCCCAGGTGTTACAGGATTAATATCCAACATTACAAAAATATCATTATCTTCGTAAATTTTATAACTTGGCATTTCCCCTTTTATAATTTTACAAAAAATACATTGCTCCATAGATTTAATTATTTAATGATGATTTTTGAATTTATAATAAGTTATTAAATTGTTTAATGTTCAAATTTATTCAAAGTTTAGTAATTAAAACTTAAAACCCAATTTATTCCCATTCAGGTTTAAATGTTTTTATAAACCATTTTGTTGCTAATGTTAAAATTACCATTACTATAAAAAATATAAACCATTCTTCGATATAGTGTGGATTAAAAAATTTATCATTTATAAATCCCAATATTAAAGATATTGCAACAGCACCCCAATAATCTGTTGGTAGATTTAATAACCATTTGCTATGCCAAAAAATATGATCCCCCTTAAAGTCTTTAATTGTGAAATGTGGATTTATTACAAACCACAAATAATCCCAAATTATTACAAATATTAAAAATATACAAATTATATTTAATTCTTGCGCAATAGTCCATTTAAGATTAAAGAAAAATGGTAGGTGAAATATTAACAAAACAAAAGTGAATATAAACAAATGATAACCAGTTAATTCTTTTCCGCCCATTATTTTTTTGTATAGTTTTGAATACCATTTATTTGGATCGGGATGCCAAGTGGGAATATTTTTTGCCCAACCATTTTCAGCCTCAATCTGTACTTCCAATGCAGCTAGAATAACAGCCATTATAAAAATATAAATTGCTCTAAAAATTATTGTTCCCATATTTTTTTTTAATCAATCTTAAATGGTGAATTTTCCATATTTTCCCACCTTACTTCATCAACTTCTTCAATTTTTCCAGGTCCTTTGTACAATTTATCAGGTAGATTAATTGACCATGCTGGTTTTTCTGATATACATTTATATCCGTGGATAATGCCTGGGGGAACGATTACGCAAGTCGGATTTGTTTCCCCTACTTTAATTTTCATCTGAATAAATTTTTTATATTCTTCCCCTCCTCTATTATCCCAAAGATAAAGCATAAAATCTCCAGGACCAATAAAAACAAAACAATCTGATTGATGTTTATGTTCGTGTGGACCACGAGATATTCCCGGATTTGTTACAGAAACATAGCTCATTACTGGTTTGTATATACTGGATTGTGTATCTTCGCTTAATTCCGGAGCATAATTTATTTCATCTTCCCTATAAACCTCACAAAGCCAACCACGCGGATCTTCATATTTTTCCAATCTTTTAATTACTAATCCTTTGAATAATTCCATAACTTTATTTTTTTATATTATACTCAATGTTTAAGTATATAACTATAATCATTTTAAATCAATTGACAAAATATAAAATATATTATGTAACTTTTTTAATTTGAGATATTATTGCTGAAAACACGATAACTATCAATAAATATGTGAATAATTTATTTAAATCAACATAATTTGAAACAATGCCCGGTTTTATAAATTCAAGAATATAAAGTATTACATAAGAAAATATACTAATAAATGTAAAGTCAAGAATTAGAATTTTTATTTTATGTGCCATATTGATAAAATTTTGTTTTTTAATTCTGTATAATTTTTTATAAAATTTTCATAAATAGGATTTATTAATCTTTTATATGCTTGTTTTTTCGTAATTTTTTCATTACTAGTTAATTTTATTGATATGTTTTTGATTTTGATTGTTTCGTTACCGAATTTTAAATCAGGAGAAGAAATTATAAACTTTAAATTTCCATTTTCTATTTTTGCATCCTCTAGATCGAAATAAATTTTATTTTTTTGCCAATTATCTATTGTTTTTTCAGGTATTTTATATTGAGCAATAAAATATTTTATATCTTGTGATTCGGAATAATTTTTTAAATTTGTTATTTCTGGATTAAAATATAATTCTTTTGAGAGAGCAATAATTCCGCGTGTTGAAATTTTTATATCATTTTTTGGCACATAAATTTTTGCCATTTGAGAACCATTATTGAAATTATACCATTTATGTTGTTCCGAGATGCGCAATTTTTTTCCATTTATAGAAACATCCTGAAGTCCGTTTTTGTGTGCCGTATAAAATGAAATTGTATTCCCCACAGCATATAATTCAGTTGGTTTTAATTCTAAGTTAAAAAATTTATACGCATATTCTGGATTGTCGCATAGATAAACTCTGTCTATCATAGAAATTTTACTTTGAGAGGTTTTTATATTTCTTATTATATTGTCGTCATTAGATAAAAATTCTATTCTATATGTCCCTTCTTTTAAATTTGGAATAAAAATTGATATATAATTTGGGTTTTCATTAGCGCCATCAGTTTTTATGTCATTATCTTCTAACATTTTTGAATAGATTATTTTTTCTGTATTATCAAAAATTTTGATAAAAACATGATCACTACCTTCGGTTCTGTTTATGTCATAAACTGTAAAAGTAAAATCAAGTGGTTCGTCTTTTATATATGTATAAAATTTATGTTCACCGCGCAGACAATTTGTTATTTCTATTTGTTTATCTGATTTTTTGTAATCTCTTATGAAAAAATGTTCTCCTATATTAAAATCATGAGCAGCAATTCCTGGCAATTGATGTAATTGATCATAGAATTCATCAATTGAATTGAAATCTTTATTTTTTTGCCATAATGTATTTTTTTCGTCTGATAGTTTGTCCCACTTTATATTATCAAATGTAATATTATATAGTGTATGAACTCTGTAGCTCCAACCTTCTTTATTGTCAGCGTATCCTATATATATAGCTTCTTGGTTTCCGGGATCAAATTCAATTTCTAGTTCAGCGTTATCAAATTTAATGGGGCTTCTAACTGTAAAATAAACAGGCTCATCATTTATTTCATAATAATTGCCGTGATTTACAGTTCTATGTTCCGGGAAAATTACCGATATAAATGGATTTTTTTTATTTAAATTAGAGCTAGTATGCAATTTCCCATCCAAAGTTAAATCTTTTTGTATTAGATTATATAAAACAACAAAAAAAATACCAATCAATACAAGATTAAAAAATATTCTAAAAATTAAAAAAGTTTTTTTATGCTTCATTTGTAAAATTTATTTTATATAAAAAATATTCCTCTGTTTCAAAAATTGATTCTAATTTTATATTATTATTTTCTTTTGAAATTTCTTTTTTATTGTCAAAATAATACATTGGTATTTTTATATCTTTAAAATTTTCTGTATTTTTGTAATTATAAATATTATCCCCATCTAAATAAACAACATTTCTTTCCGGAAATATAAATTTATCAGATCTATTTGTAAAAATTATAGCATTATTTTCCGTTGTTTTTAAAATATTTTTCTTTAAATTATAAAAATTATGTATATTATTGCTTATATTTTTTTGACTATCAATGTCGTTATTATAAACCATCTGTTTAGACATAATAGCAAATATTCCTATTAGAATAGATATTATAATTATTGATAATTTATTTTTCTTCAATTTATTTATGGCGATAGATATTAAAACAGTGGAAAGAATAAAAAATGGCAATAAATATCTAATATAGGAACTTCCTATTGTTACAGAGCCAATTATTGCATTATCAGATATTTGCCAACTTCCATAGTAAACAAAGAGATAAGCGCTTATTATAAACCATATCAGCATAAAGCCCAGGTCTTTTTTCGATAAACTTTTTCTTTTTATAAATAAAATTAATAGTGATAAAAATAATAATAAACAAAAGATCCAATTTAATTTTAAGAAAAAATTATAAATCACGCTAATTATATTTTTTATTTTAATTCCAAATGGAAAAATAATATTAAATACTTGTGTAAATATATTTGTATTTTCTGGGTTAACAATTCCACTCTGAACAACATTTTTGTCCAAATTTTCAGTATATGAAAATTTAAAATAAGAATCATTATAGGTTTTATTAAAATAAAGAACAGGATAAATTGTTATAATTAAAACAATAGCTGAAATTAAAAGTTTGTAATTAATTTTTACTTTGTAAAAAATTAGAATTAATAAAATACTGACTAAAATCCATAAAAACTCCGAAGTTCTCGTAATGATTGATAATCCAAGAAAAAATCCCCAACAAATAAAATATATTATTTTTTTATCTTTTATTGCTGAAATTAAAAAATAATAAGAAATAATTAAAAGTGATATAAAAAGCAAATTATGCATTAAAAGTTTCGAAGAAAAATACCAATACGCAGGATTTATTAAAACCAGTATTGAAGATATAATCGCTATTTTTTTATCAAAAATTTTTTTTACAAGAAGGTATAAAAAAACAACACCAAGTATTGAAAAAAATGGTGTGAGATATTGTATTATCCAAATACCAAAAATTTTTGCAATTGTTCCATAAATTAAAATAAGACCTATAAAGCTTATTGGAATTAAATTAAAATTGTTTATAGCTACGCTTCTTGGGTGTATTAATTTTGCAACATTTTTTATTTCAGCTTCGTTATAGTCTAATTTTTTTACTATTGAATTGTTTTTAGCAAAATTTTCCGTAAAAAAATAATTAGATGTTTCGTCTGGAGAATTAAATACTTTTATATTGTAATTATTGTGAATATTAAAATAATTATAAAGATAGAAAAATAGGCATAATATAAAAATACCTAAAATAAAAACAATAATTTGTTTTTTATCTAAATTCATTCAAGTTTATTATAACATTTTAACAATGCATCAACAAAATGAGCCATGTTTATAGTTGATAAACATAAAACCTGTTTTTCCCAAAATTAATAGTATTTTTTAGTTTTATGTGAGGTAGTGAAAATCTGTAACTTATAATTATTGTTCCGGGTTTGCACTCATTTTGTATTTTTCCACTAAGTTTTTTCATTATATCTGGAATTAAATAGCAATATATCATATCAGCATCAGAAAGATCTATTTTTAAAAAATTTTGTTTAATAATTTTTATTTTACTTTTAATTATTAGAAGTCTTATTTTTGCTAATAAACATACGAGAAATGAGTATTCTACCCCAATATATTTTGCATCTTTAAATTTTTTTTCTGCCTCGCTTAAAAACCAAGCAAATCCACAACCAAGCTCATAAACATTAGAATTTTTTGCTATTGGATTTTGTTCTAATATTTTTTTAATAAAATTTTTATTTGTAGAAATGAGTGGCGCGTATCCACGAAATAAAATATTAAAAAATTGAATAGTAGAAAATACTATCAAAATAAACAGTATAAGAATTGTAAATATATTTAAAATCATAAAGTATAAAGTTATAGATTAATATTCTCATTTTTTTCAAGAAAAGTAAATAATGAGTCAATTAGCTAATATGAATATTTTTTAATTATATTAAAATTCCCAAATTCCAGCTTTGTATTTACCCTATTTGATTTATATGCAATTTAAATATAGTAGTTTTTATGATAAAATATTTATATTATGAAAATTAATTGGAAAACATATTATATAAGTTGCGTTATATTGCTTTCGGTTTTAATTTTAAATTTTTTTTATTTTCAAAATCAAATTTTATCAATTATTACAGGCATTTTGTATTTTTTATTTTTTGGGTTATTTTCCGGACATTTATTTTTTAGAAAATATAATATATTGTCAAAATTATTGTTTGGAATAATACTTCTTGTGTCATATATTATGATATTTGGAAGTATTTTTTATTATCTTTGGGGAATTTATAATATTTCAATAATTATTATATGTGTTGTTGGGCCAATGTTTTTTGGATTTTCTTTAATTAGACACCCACTCAAAATAAATTTAAAAATTCAGAAACCAAACTATTTGTTAATTTTTAAAATAATTCTTGCTTGCATATATTTGATTTTATGTTATTTACAATTCAAATATTTATATTCAAAAGGAGTAACTGAATCAATTAATACACCCTGGAAGGTTATTTCTAGCAATTTTTTTATTTCATATTGCGCATCAACATTTATTTTATTGTTACTTTTTTATTTTGCTAAAAATAGAATTTTTGTAGTTTTTGCGAGTATTCATTATTTTTTATCATTTTCCGTAATTATTTTTATTTACAAACTGGGATTTGGTTACGATCCGTTTTTACATCAAGCTTCAGAAAAGATGATTTTTAATAATGGAGTATTCTTTCCCAAGCCATTTTATTACATAGGACAATATAGTTTAGTTGTTTTTTTATCAAAAATTTTTATGATTCCAGTGGGGATCTTTGATAAAATTTTGTTACCAATGCTTTCGGCAATTTTTTTGCCAATAGTTATCTTTCAATCATTAAAAGATAATTTGAATATAAAAAGAAAAGTAATTTTATGGTGTGTCTTGATATTTTTAATTATTCCATTTTCAAATTTTACCTACACAACGCCTCAGGCACTTGCTAATCTTCTCACAGTTGTTTTAATATTTTTATCTATTTCTTATGTAAATCGTAAATTGTTTAGTATAGTGCCGTTATTTTTAATAGCAGTATCAATATGTTTTATACATCCAATAAGTGGATTGCCAGCAATTATTTTCGTAGCTTTGCTTTTGATTTTGTACGAATTCAAATTTCACGCATTTATAAAGCTTATTTTAACGATAATTGCATATTTTGTTTCTTGCTTGTCTTTGCCTATTGCATTTTGGGTTTATAATAATATAAATAAAATAGATTTTTCAAAAATTGAACAATTTGCCAATAATAATTTATTAACTAGTCTTTCTCCACAAAACATATCTTTTATAAGATTTGTAAATATTTTTGATTTTATTTATTTTTATTTTAATAATATAAATTTATTTATTTTACTTATTTCATTACTTGGACTTGTTTTTGTTTTATACTATAGACAAATAAAACAATATATAATTTATATTTTAATGTTTTCAATACTCATAATTAATTATTTATTGGTCATAAAATATATACAGTTTCCATTCTTATCGGTTTTTTCTACTAGAATATTTGATTTGAGTTTTTATTTTTTATTACCATTTTTTATTTTGGGATTTGCTTCTATTTTGAATTCATTACTACAACATAAAAATATATTCAAAGTATTTATTTTTCTCTTTTTTTCTTTTATAATAACGGTTTCTTTTTACTTGAGCTATCCTAGATCAGATAAATATGGAAATTTTAAAGGATACAGCGTATCAGATACTCATTATAAAATAGTAGATTATATTGAAAATAATTTTCAAAAAAGCAATTATGTTGTTTTGGCGGATCAAAGCGTTGGCGCCGCAGTTATCAATAGCCATGGATTTAAAAAATATTTTAATGAGGAATTTTATTATTCACTACCAACAAATATAAAAGATAATATTTATACAGATTTTATACAAATGACAAAAGAAGAGACGGATAAATTAAAAATAGCTCAAAGCGTTTCTGAAAAAACCGGAGCCGATGTTGTAATATTTGTTTTGAATAATTACTGGGATTATACTAGTAAATTACTAGAAGAACATAAAAAATTGTCTAATATGTGGGTAGAAGTTGATGTTGGAAAAGCTTATATATTTGAATATGTGTTGGCTATTAAGAATTAGAATTTTTATTAAATTCTAATAATTTGTTTATATAATTTGATATCTGAAACTCTTTTGCTTTATCTATGCATACTTGTTTCATATTTTCGAGAGAGTTTTTATTTATATATATATATTCAAGTTTATTGCACAAATCGTTTAAATTTCCAGATTGAAACAAGTATCCATTTTCTTCATTAATTATAATTTCGGGAATTCCTCCTATTCTTGAAGCCAAAGTTGGAATTCCGTTTTTCATTGCTTCGTAAATAACCATCGGTGAGTTTTCAAAACAAATTGATGGAACTATTAATAAGTCAGTATTTTTAAATAATTTTTCCTGAGTATTTTTATCGAATTCACCTTCAAAACTAACATTGCTCATTGTTTGAGAAATGTTTTTAGTTTTTTCTGATAGAGAGCCTCGACCAGCAATTTTTAAACTAAATTTTTTTAAATCTAATTTTTTAAAAGCTTTTATTAGTAAATTAATTCCTTTGTGCTCCTCAAGTATTCCCAAATAAAGACAACGCAATTCATTGGATTTAGTTATTTCAATAGGTTTTCCCATGACTATTGGATTATTTATGATTTTTGTGTTAGCTAATGGAAAGAATTTTCTTTTTAGGTGAATATTCAATAAAATTTCAGATGGACTTACAATTTTTTTTATATTTTTAAATAAATTTTTGGTAAAAATTCTGTAAATTTTATTTTTAAATGAATCAATTTTGGAATTAGGAAGCAAAATCCCGGATGGCTCTATAAGTTGAACATCGTGAATTGTATGTATGTGATTTAATTTTAGTAATTCTATCGCTTTTAATATATTGTAGCCTAGGCCTAGAATATTATGCGTTAAAACCAAATCTGGTTTTTCTTTTTCTAAAATAGAATAAACAGTATTAAGGGAATATTCGTTGTGAAGTTGATTTATTCTCCATAGAAATCTAGTAAACCACATTTGATTATTAATTTCTTGGAATGGAAAATATTTTTCAAAACCAATTCTATATATTTTTATACCATTTAAATCTTCTTCTGTGGTCGTTTTGTATTGCTTGGAACAGCTTATAACAATAATTTCATGATTTAGTTTTTTTAATTCATGTATGATTAATTCTACGACAGATTCTGCTCCGCCTCCGCTGTCTGGATAAAAAAGTTGATTAATTATACAAATTTTCATAAATTGAGTTTAATTTTTTTGTTAATTTATGCTCATTAAAATTTTCCTCTACTCTATGTCTTGCATTTTTTGAAAATTCTAATAAGTTACTGCTAAATAATTTTTCTATTTTTTGTTTTAAATCTAAATAATCGCCTGTTGTAAACGAAAATCCAGTTTTTCCATCAATTGGAACTTCTCTTACTCCGGGTAAATTCGAATAAATTACTGGTTTTCCACTTGCCATTGCCTCAATTTGAACAATTCCAAATGCTTCACTTCTGGTGAGTGATGGAAATACAAAACAATCACAAGTAGAATAATATTTTTTTAATATTTGATTTGACGCATTTCCAACAAAGACTATTTTATTTTCAACTTTTAGTTGTTTTGATAGTTTTTCATAATATTCTCGCATATCTCCGCTTCCTATAACAAGCAATCTGTAATCATCGTTTAATTCTTTTAGTGCTTTTATTAATATTTCCAAACCCTTAAAATAATGAGGAGTATCTAATCCCCCAACAAAAAGCAATATTTTTTTATTATGTAAATTGTGTTGGTTAATAATTTCCAAATTTTTTTCCTGTATTTCAAATTCATCTAAATTTACACCAAATGGAAAATTAATTATTTTTGATTGAAATTTATTAAACAATTTAGGAGAATAGGATTTAAAATAATCAAATGTGCTTACCAATATTTTATTACTATTTTTAAAGATAATTGGAGTTATAATTTTTTCATAAATTTTAAAAATAAATTGCTTTATTCCTTTGGCCTCTGGAATCATATGCCAAAATACAACAATTTTTTTCTTCAATATTTTTGCAAATAAAACTACAAACAACGCAGTTCCATAAAACGGAAAATGTAAATGAATAATATCAGAATTTTTTATATATTTGTAGGTGTTAATATATCCAGCATTTCCAAATTCAAAAACAGGTTTGATCCTTTTTATTTTTACATTATCAATTATTTCCTCCAATTCAGCTTCTAATTTTTTATATTTAGGAGTTATAACAACTATTTCATAATTAAAAACATTTCCCATTTTTGCCTGAGACATACAGGCGTTTCCAATACCACTTCTGTATGGCGGGAAGGCGCATGTGATATGAGTAATGTTTAATTTTTGCATAAATTCTTCAAGGTGGTTGGATTATTGTTGTTTGAAAGTTTTTACAATGTTATCAAAATTATCATAATCATTATTTATCCACAAATAATTATATTTTTCTCCTCTCAATAAATAAGCTATACTTTTTCCATTATCTTTATAAACAGAACCAGATAAATCATTTATTGTTAATGATTCCTCTAAATACGAAGCATAGCTTTGGTCGAGAAATTTTTCTGTTTCTTTTGGTAAAAAAGTGAGAGACATTAATTCTTTGTCATCTTTTTTTATTACATATTTATCCTCAAGTTCTCCTATTTTTCCAGTGCTGGATTTTTCTATTACTTGATCGCTTAATGTTAAAAATTCATAATTTACATTATCAAAACTAAAATTATAAATAGAATCCATTTCTATTGTATTTTCTGTTATTTGGGGTTTTTGTTCTTCGTTTTTTACGCTAATTTTTGAGTATAAACGCAAGCCAAATTTTGCAATAAGTGCAAGCACGATTATTGCAAATAAAATTATTAATGTTTTGTTTTTCATTACCATTTTATAATTAATTTAATTAGATTATAATAAAGTGTCATTATTGGATTTCCTAAATATTTTAAAATTGGATTATTAATTTCTTGAAAATCAATAATTGGAGTAAATTTTTTTATCATATCAATATCTTTAACGGTCCTTAGGGATTGGATTTTTTTTCTTGATGTTTTGAGGTATGACCAATTTTTAGCATTTAGGAAATAAAAATAACTTTTTACTTTATATTTTAACCATTTATTTTTTAATGAGAATACCAAAAGAGCAAGTTCCATAATTATCATCATTGGAATAAGTAAAATTTTCGTTGCTGTTTTGTAGTATTTGTGAAAAACTATCCACCTGTTTCTTTCTGTGTAATACATTCTCTTCCCAGTCCCGCCAAATTTATATTTGTGATAAATTACAGCGTCTGGATTGATCACATTTTTGTATCCTAAAATTTGCGTTTTCCATCCCAAATCTAAGTCCTCTAAATCAAAAAACATTTCATTATCGAAAAGACCTACTTTTTCAATTAATTTTACTCTCGTCATAACACAAGCACCTGAACAATAATTTACTTCGCTGAATTGAATTTGTCCCGTATCTACTACTCCATTTAGTGTACTATAACCAAATCCTAAATAATTGATTTTATTCCCCGCTGTATTGATTTTGTTTGTTTCTGGGTGGAGCATGATTTTTGGTTGCAAGCAAGCTATTTCTGGATGATCCTCCATGGTTTTTGCTAAAATATTTAACCAATCAGGCGTTACAATAACATCTTGATTTAACACAAGTATGTAATCGTAATTATTTTCTATTGCCCAATTTGCTCCACAATTATTGCCACCTGTGTATCCTAAATTTTCCTTGTTCTCTATAAATTTTGCAAAAGGCATTCTTTCTTTTGCATAATTTAATGATTCATCTGTTGAATTGTTATCAACAAAAACAAGTTTCCATAAATCAGCTGGATATTTTGTTAATTTCAAGGAGTCAAAAAGATCTGGCATGTATTTCATGCCATTATAATTGGTAACGATTACCGCGATTTTTTTGTTCATTTTATTTAATTGTTAATATTATTTTCTCTTTTATCTTGTGCGTTATTTATAGCAATTTTTCTGGTAATTTTTGTAATATTCGTGTCAATTTTTTCAATACGAGAATAGATCCTAAATATTTGATAAAAAATTACTATAATTGATATATAAATTACAAAATCCGCGCCACGACCTATTCCAAATTGATTTGCAATTTGAGTGGCTAATTCTGGACGCCAAAAAACAATTCCAACAGCAACCCAAATCAAAAACCAAAACAAAAATCCAGCTCTAGAAATTCTAGATTTTTTTAATTGCTTTATCAAATTTAAAACTGCAAAAACAAGAAATATTGTTATTATAATTTTTAAAATTGTCATCGAAATATTTTTTTAATAATTAAATCTTTTACTATGGTAATTCCCCCAGAAAAGTTTTGACCGAATCTATTATATATTACAGTCATGGGCACTTCTTTTATTTTTAATTTATATTTAAATGCTTTGTGTAGTATTTCGCTACAATGAGCTTTTCTATCATGCTCTATTTTAATTTTTTCCGCGGATTCACGCGTCATTGCACGAAACCCCGATTGTGGGTCTGTAGTTTTTATTCCAAACATTATTTTATTCACAATTCTTGCAAGTGGAAATATTATATTTTTTTTACTCCAAGGAATTTCTGATTGCTTTTCCATAAACCTGGAACCAAAAACAATATCATAATCCCCGTTCATTATTGGATTTATTAAATCTTTTATTTCGTTGACTAAAAATTGTCCGTCAGCATCAAAATGAACTATAATATCAGCTCCATTTTTGAGCGCATAATCATTTCCGGTCTGTAAACTTGCGCCTTGATCTCTGTTTATAATGTGCTCTAATAATACAACTGGATATTTTTTTACAATTTCAGATGTTTTATCAGTAGAACTATCATTAATAACTACAATATTTTCATATTGTGTTGTAAGTTCATCGAGCACTGAAGAAATATTTTTTTCTTCATTCCATGCAGGTATTATTATAAATATTTTTTTATTATTTTCCATTATATTAAAGATTCTTTAAGGGATTCTTTTATTTTTTGAAATGTTTGTGTGTCTATAGGTTTTCTTATGAGAAAATCTTTTTGATCTACTGAAGATTTTTCTGATTCTGTTTCATATCTTGGAGTGTTGTCATCTATCGTTGGTTTAATGATTTTTGAGTATAAATCATTATTTTCCCCACATTCTTCTTTTTTAAATCCAAGTTTTCCATTTTCTCCATAAACAGATTGCCATCTTATTTGCTCTTCTTCTTTCGTTTTCAATTCTTGTTCATTATATTTTTTATTCTTAATATCTTCTTTTATTCTTCTCAGATTTGCATTTTCAACTTTCCATTTTATATTAAAATTTGAGCCAAATAAAGATTGTTTTTGTTCATTAGCTACTATTGTTAATACTTTTTCAAATACTCTATCAATCGCCGTAGAAAATCCGCCTCCTCTTATTTTTGTTATTATCTCCCCAGACGCCTCTAGACTGCAATTATCCTCAGATATACTTTTTAGGTCAGAGAATCTGAAACCAATTATTTTATTTGTTAAGTCTTTTGCTATAAGTACTAATCTTTGCCTTATTTCGCCACCAACACTTTCAAGAGTAAATGGTGTAGTATCAAACCAAGTTAAGGTATCACAAAATACATCTTGACCACTGCTTGTTTTTTCTGCAAAAGATCCATATGTGCTTACATAACCTTTCTCAACACTAGCCTCCGGCTTTTCAAGATCTTTCAGTAATTGATTTACGTGTTCTATCCATTGTTTTTTCCCCATTTCCTCCCCCACTTTTTCTAATACTTCCTTTTCAATATTTTGTATTTTTTCGTTTGCAATTTGCAATGCTTTAATTATTTCGTTATTTGATTCACTTATTGTGCTCTTTACCTCGGAATTACTATCGAACTGTTGTGATAAATTTTTAGCATCTTCTAGTGCATTATTAGTTATTTCCTTAACTTCCCCTCTGGTTTCCTCAATTTTTTCTTCATCTGTTTTTTTTACCTCTTTTTCGATTGTTTCTGTTTGTTCAACTGATGATATGTTTTCTTGTTGGTTGGCGTTTTCCGACATATTTTATTTTAAATTATTTCGAATATTTTTAATTTTTTCCTCGTCTTGTTTCTGAATTATTTTATTTATTTTGATGTTACGGTTTTTTATAATAGCATTTATTGACTGAATAAAATTGTTTTTAATTATTTTTAATTTTTCAGTAATTGATAACATGGCTATTTAACATTTTTAAAATATTCAATGGTTTCTAATATTCCATCATTTAAACTTATTTTTGGAGTCCAGCCAATTTGTTCTTTTATTTTTTTAGAAGATAATTGACTTTTTACAACTTCGCCTTTTATTGATGGTTTGTATTCTGGAGTGAGATTTGAGTTTGTTAATTTTCTTATTTTTTCATATAGGTTTATGATTGAAATATCGTTTGATGTTCCAATATTATAGATTTCATTTTTTGCTTTCTGAGCCAAGATAAGCGCATTCACAACATCTTTAACATATACAAAATCTCTGGATTGGTCACCACCATTAATATAACATTGTTTATTTTGCAATAAATTGCTTATAAATATCGCAATGACTCCCGCTTCTCCATGTGGATCTTGACGGGGTCCATATATGTTCGCTGGTCTTATTATTACATAATTTAACCCATGGACTTTTTGATAAAAATTTAAGTATTTTTCAATTGCGAATTTTGATACAGCATAAGGACTAAGTGGTTTTGCTTCACATTCTTCATTCGTTGGAAAAAAATCAGCGGCATCATAAATTGCTCCACCAGTTGATGTAAATATTATTTTTTCAATTTTATATTTTACGCAATTGTCTAATAAATTTAATGCGCCGAGTATGTTTATATCTGCATCTTCAATTGGGTTTTTTAAAGAATATGGAACACTTTTTTGAGCTGCTATGTGGTATACAATATCAAAGTTATGTTTATCAAAAATTTTTGATATTTTTTTATTTCTAATATCTGTTTTATAAAATGTTGCGAATTTATTAATAAATTCTTTTTTACCTGTTGATAAATCATCTATTATAACAACTTCATGTTTATCATTGATTAATTTATCAACTAAGTGTGAGCCAACAAATCCAGCTCCGCCAGTTACTAATATTTTCATATATTTAGCTTTAGCTATTTATTATTTAAATATTGTTTTAATTCATCTACTTTGTCTAATTTTTCCCATGGTAAATTAAGATCGTTTCTTCCGAAATGACCATAAGTCGCAGTTTGTGCATAAATTGGTTTTAGTAGATCTAGATTTTTTATTATACCACTTGGAGTAAAATCAAAATGTTTTTTGATTATTTCTAAAATTTGTTCTTCCGGAATTTTATTTGTTTCAAAACAATTTATCATTATTGAAACTGGTTTTGGATAACCAATAGCATAAGAAACCTCTATTTCTGCTCTATCAGCAAGACCTGCTGCTACTATATTTTTCACAGCATAACGAGCCATATAAGCTCCGCTTCTATCTTGTTTGTTTGGTCCTTTACCAGAAAAACATCCTCCGCCATGGCGACCCATTCCACCATAAGTATCAACTATAATTTTTCTTCCAGTAAGTCCTGTGTCCGCAGCTGGTCCACCTTTTACAAATCTACCGGTTTCATTTACTAAAATTTTGATATTGTCATTAAAATAATCACCGAGCACGGGTTTTATAACATGATTTTTTATGTCTTCCCTGAGTTGTTCTAAGGATATTTTTTCATCATGCTGGGCCGCTATTACAACAGTGTGTACGCTGTTTGGTTTACCATCTACATATTCTATTGTAATTTGTGATTTTCCATCTGGTCTTAAATATTTTAGCGTTCCGTTTTTTCTTACTTCAGCTAATCTTTGAGTCAATTTGTGTGCCATTGTAATTGGAAGTGGCATGAATTCCTCTGTTTCGTTGCAAGCATAACCAAACACCATGCCCTGGTCTCCAGCACCCATTTCTTTGTATTGTAGGTGTTCATGTTTTTCGCCCTGAGCAATGTCACTAGATTGTTCATCAATGGTTGTTATAACTGCGCAACTCTTACAGTCAATTCCGTAATCAGGATTTGTATATCCAATTTTTTTCAATGTTTCTCTTACAATTTTTGGGATATCAACATAGGTGTTTGTTGTAATTTCACCACCAACAATAACAAGACCTGTTGTCGTAAAAACTTCACAGCAACAATGACCATGCATATCTCCTTTTAAAATTTCATCTAAAATTGTGTCACTTATTTGATCACAGACTTTGTCTGGATGTCCTTCTGTGACTGATTCTGATGTAAATAAATATTTTTTCATTGTTTTATTGATTATTTATTATTAAAAGGGCTTAATTTTACTTTTTCCCTTTGAAAATGTTCTATTGTTGTTTTTAGTCCATTAACAAGTGGTGTCATCGGCATCCACGATAGAGTTTCTTTCGCCTTGTTAATGTTTGGAAATAATTTTCTTTGAAAATTTTCAAAATCATCCTGAAAAACAATTTTTGAGTTTGATCCCATAATTTGTATTATTGTTTCTGCAACATGTTTTATGTTTATTTCATCCGGGTGACCTAAATTAATTGGTTCAAATACTGGACTATCTATAAGTTTTAATAATCCATCTATTAAATCATCAACATAGCAAAAAGAACTGACTGAGTTTTCGTCTCCATTTATTACAATATCTCTATTTTCCATTGCATTATTTATAAAATCAGGAATCATTCTTCCATCTCCCAGAATCATTTTTGGTCCATATGTAGAAAATATTCTTGCAATGCTTATATCGAGATTAAACTTTTCATGATATGTTTTTACCATCATTTCAGCAAATCTTTTCCCCTCATTATATGGAGCTCTTGGCTCTAAATGGTCTGTTTTCCCATAATATGATTCAATTATAGGTTCTGTTACATCCTCTGCATTTCCATATATAGCAGAAGAAGAGGCAAATAAAAATTTTGCCTTATATTTTACTGCTAAATCTAGTGCATTTTTCAATGCTATTGAATTTGCATCTATTGTTTCTACTGAAAATTTAGACAAATCTTTGTAAGAAGTAGGGCAAGCAAGATATATTACATCTTGGATGCCTTGAAATTGTATTCTAAATTTATCTAGTTCTGACATGGATTCTAGATCAATTTTTTCACTCATATCATGTTTTATAAAAGCAAAATCAGGAAACTGAGTTAATATTTCTATGTTTTCAAATTTTCCAGTTACGAAATTATCAATACATATTACTTTATTTTTTTCTAATAAATACTCTATTAAATTTGACCCTATAAATCCGGCTCCGCCTATGACTAATATGTTTTTTTTGTCAAAAATGACTCTCTTTTGATTATCCACTTTTGGATTTTTTTTAAATATATTTAGCATATTTTTGTTCCCAATCAAATGGGTTTTAAAATTATTAATTTTTATCTAATTTATTTTTTTTAAACACTTTTTGTTTATACATAATAAAATTCCAAATCATTCCAAGTATTGTTCCTAAAATTTTTCCAAGTATATCTGAAATACCAAAATAATGAACACTTACAACAAGACATGCTCCAGATATCAATAAAGAGATTATTGTTACGGAAACAAAACTAAGATATTTTTTTATTATGTTTTGATTATCAGATTGAAATGTGAGATTTTTATTCATTATAAAACTAAACATATTAGCTACAAAGAAAGAAGATATGTGCGCTATTATGTAATATTTTGTAAAAAATTCACAATTTCTTGTTAGAGATATGTATATAAAAAAATCAATAACCGTATTGATGAGGCCAATAATTCCAAATTTTATTATTTGAATAATTAAATTTTTATATTTATTTATTAAATTCATCTTTTTTTAATAAACCTATATAAGATCCATAGTTTTGATTTTTATTATATGCGAAAAATTCATTTATTAATTTTCCACTTTTTTCGAAAATTTTTATATGTGCTCCACCACCAATACCAGGGGAAGTTATTATTTCATTTTGATAATCAGAGTCAACATCATAAATTTTTACATATACTTCTTTTTTATACGATGATTGGTATGCCATAAAACTATTTATTAGTTCTCTTTTTGAATTATATATTAAAATATATGAAGAACTACCACTTTTAGGAGCAACAGCTATTTGCGCCTCATTTAAAAAATTATCTGTTTTACAATCAATATTTAATCCACCTCTAAAATTTTTATTACCAGCAAAAAAATTATCTTTTAAGCCGCCATTTTTATCAAAAATTTTAATATGTGGTCCACCTCCAATCCCAGGAGCTGTTATTATTTCCATTTGTTTATCATTGTCATAGTCGCATACAGACACAGATAGTCCAAATTTATAATCTTTGTTATATGCATAGAAACTATTCAATAAAGTTCCTTGAAAATCATATATTTCTAATTTTGGTTCATTTGAATGTCCGATAATTATTTTCTCTCTTTTTGTATTATATAAATCCCCTATGGATATTGAAGGTATTGATTTTGATTTTATTGTAAATTTTGCGAGCAATTTAAATTCATTGGAATATGTGTATATTACAGCATTTGGCGCGCGAAATGACATTATAATTATTTCTTGTTTTCCATCTCCATCTACATCCCCAGATTCAACTCTGTGATAATTATAATTATTAGATGGAAGAATTTTTTCAAGACTTGTTTTCGTTTTTTGATTAAATATTTTTATATTTAATTTATTAGAATAGTTTTGAGTAGTTATTATGGAGATTTCTTTATTAGCCTTATGTCTCCGAGCTTCTATTATTGCCTGATTTACATCTAGCAAACCAAAACCAATTTGTTTTCTGTGACTAAAATTTTTAAAGGAAATATTTTTTGCACTGTCTTTTAATATTTGAATTATTTCCTCATTGGAAAATGTTCTGTCTATTGATTTTATAAGTGCAACTGCTCCAGTTACCATTGGCGCTGCGTATGATGTTCCATATTGTGAATTGCCATATTTTTTTGAAAAAGCACTAAGCTGTGGTTGATAAACCTTGGTGCTGTAAATATTTTCTCCTGGTGCTAATATATCTATGCAAGATTCACCATAATTTGAAAAAGTAGATAATTGATTATCTTTATCCACAGAACCAACTCCAATTACAGTATTTTTCCCTAAGTCATAACATATGGGATATTTAGGATTTTTTGTTAAATCAGTTCCTGCGCCCATTTCATTTCCAGATGAAGCAACTACTATAACGCCTGCGTTGTAAGCTCTTTCTATAGAATTTCTTAGTATTTCATCATCATTATCACCTACAAAACTAAGATTAATTATATTTGCGCCGTTTTTTATAGCATAATCAATAGCGCGAGCTACATCATAGGTATTGCCATTTCCTTGACTATCTAGTGCGCGAAGCGACATCATTTTTATTTTCCAAGCTACTCCAGTAATGCCCTCTTTATTACCACCAACAGCTCCGATTATTCCAGCAACTGCAGTTCCGTGATTTACCGCATGTTTATTGTACCCAACACTTAATTTAACACTATTATCAGATTTATTATTAACAAAATCCCATCCATAATAATCATCAATATAGCCATTTTGATCATTATCAATTCCGTCATCTGGAATTTCTTTTCCGTTTTTCCAAATATTATCTTTTAAATCTGGGTGATTATAGTCAATTCCAGTATCAATTACAGCAACAATAACATCGTTTGCATCGGTTACCCAAGTCCAGGCTTGTTCAGCGTTTATTTGCTTTAAATAATCTTGAGAAATATATTCAGGATCATTTGGGTATGCAGATATATGATAATTATAATTTTGAGAAATTGATTTAATTTTTGGGTTAGATAATATTCTTTGTTTTACATTATCAAAATTATCTAGAGAGATGTTTATTTTTCTAATGTCATTGTTTGTGGATTGTATTATAAATTCCCCAGTATTTTTATTCTGTATATCAAAAAAATAGGTAGAAAATAAACACACCACTATTACTAAAAACATACCGATTTTGTTTTTGAAAATCAGTTTCATATACAATAAATTATATGCTATTTTTTATAATATAGCAAAGTTTTAGAGTGTAAATTATGAGATATTATCAGCTTGAGATTTATTTTTTTTTAAGAATATACTCAATATGGTTTGTGTATCTGTTTTATCTAGTATTTTGAGTAATAATATTGACAAAATGTATGAAAATATGCCAAAAATAATAGCAACTATAAGGTTTATGGTTTTGTTTGTAAATATAACCACTATATACATAATTCCACAAGCTAAAAGTATTTTTACAAAGTTTATTATTAATTCTCTGCTTTTATATTCTATTTTTCTAATTGAACTATTAATATTTAATACCAAATATAAAATAGATGATAAAACAGAGGCAATAGCAGCTCCATTTTGGGCATAAATAGGAA
The DNA here is from genome assembly GCA_029555085.1 of bacterium. Lineage (GTDB taxonomy): Bacteria > Patescibacteriota > Patescibacteriia > UBA1558 > S5-K13 > STF1-138. Next base: position 48,712 of record JAKPTO010000014.1, read on the forward strand.
TTAATATAAAGTTTAAAATTATGCTTGTAATCATCATTATGCCGATATTTTTTGTATGAATTTTTTGTAAGTTGCAAGCATTTAAAAATGCTCCAGTTGGGAATGTTAAAAATATAAATGGTAAATTGAGTATTAATATTTTTAAAGTTAACACTGAATCAAGAAAGTCTTTCCCATAAATTTTCAGTATTACCGGATACGCTACTGCAATAATTCCAAAACTAATGGACATACTTATCAGGAGTAAATATTTTAAACTTTTATTGAAAATACTGTATAATTTTTCTTTTTCATAGTTGTAAAAATGTGTAAAAGCTGGATAGAGAGACGCTGAAAAAGCCATTGGTATAAATTGAAATGCAAATGTTATTTTATATGCTAATGCATAACAACCAAGAGCTTTTTGTGTGGACATTTTTGAAAGTATGACTGAATCAATATTCCCAGAAATTCTTGTAAATATGGAAGATATTGCAAAAGGAAAAGCTGCAATTAAAAGTATTTTTATAAATTTTTTATCAAAACTTGCCTTAATCGACAGCTTATATTTAGAAGAAATAATAAAAGATGAATAAATAAGATTAATAGTACTCGCAAATAGTAAAGCAAAGAGCAAAGTAAATGGATCTTTTGTGGTTTGAAGTATTACATAACCAATAAATGCAACTATTATTTGAAATGCGACAGAAGAAATGCTTTCATATTTTAAATTATGCTTTCCGCGTAGAATAGCAAAAAACAATGAAGTAAAATTATCTAGAATCATTATAAGAGATGAGAGTAAGATCATTTTTATTAGATAGTTTGAGTATCCTAAAATTTTAGAAGTAAATATTATTATAATAAATACAAAAACAGAGTTTAGTAGTTTAATTCCCATTGCATTTGAAAGAAGTTTTTGATCTGATTCTTGATTTTTGGCAATTTCTCTATTTATTAAATTTGCAAGTCCAAAATCTACAAAAACGGAAAATATTGTTGAAAAAGAAAGTGCAAAAAAATATTGAGCTGTATTTTCTGCACCTAATTGAGTTGCGAGATATGAAAAATATATAAATGAAATTATTTTTTGTAAAATAAGAGCACCGGTAAAATATCCGGTGTTTTTTACTATTTTATTTGACGGTGATTTATCCATAGATATTATTTTATACTAAAAACAGTATAAATAAAAGACCCATCTAATGAAGGATCTTTTATAATTATATCGAATAAGTTTAAAATTAACGTTTTGACCACTGTGGTGCTCTTCTTGCTTTCTTTAATCCTGGTTTTTTTCTTTCTTTTGAGCGAGGATCTCTTGTTAACAAACCTGCACTTTTCAATGTTTTTTTGTATTCCGGATCAATTTTTATTAAAGATCTAGCAATTGCTAATCTTATTGATTCTGCTTGAGATTTTATGCCACCACCACTTGTTTTGATTGTGATTCTATATTTTCCAATGAGGTTTAATACTTTTAATGATTCTAGAGCTAAGTCAACAAGATTTTTATTTTTAAAATACTCATTTAAAGATTTGTCATTAACAGTTATTTCCCCTTTTTCTTGGTATAATCTAACACTGCAGGTTGCTTCTTTTCTTCTCCCTATGCCGTATTGATATTGTTCTTTATTTGTTGCCATATTTAATTAAGATATTAATTTTTAAAGTGTAATCTTTTTATCATTTGATCTCTTAGTTTATTTTTTGGTAGCATTCTATATACTGCTTTTGTCAATACCCAGTCAGCTTTTTGTGGGAAAATATTTTTTAATTGAGTAGTTTTTAAATGTCCAATGTATGGAGTTGGTCTTTGGTAAAGTTTTTGTTCTATTTTTTTACCAGATAATTTCATTTTTGAAACATTTAAAACATCAACAGAACCACCCATATCTATATTTGGTTTGTAATCAACTCTTGTTTTACCCATAAGATGCATGGCGATTTGAGTTGCAATTCTTCCCATTATTTTATCTGTCGCATCTATTGTTAATTTTTCTCTTTTTATAGAACTCATATAATTTATTTAGTAAATGTTATATATACCATTTCTGCTCCATCTCCTTTTCTTTCTCCTGATTTTGTAATTTTTAGATATCCGCCTTTTGTTTCTTTAAATTTTGGACCCCATATTTCAAGTAATTTTTTTACAGCTTTTACTGAGTTTAATTTTGTTATTAAATATCTTCTGGTTGCTACATCATTTTTAGCTGATTTTGTTATTAGTTTTTCTACATACGGTTTTATAACTTTTGCTTTTGCAGATGTTGTTTTTACTTTTTCAAATAAAATAACTTGACCAGCTAAATTTTTTATTAATGCTGTTCTTGGTCCTTTTTTTCTGTCTAATATTTTGTTCTTATTCTGATGTCGCATATTATTAACTTTTAGTATTTAGTTTTTCAGCTATTAACCACAAAGAGCTGATAACTGATAATTGTCTTTATTTTTTAGATTTTTTCTCCTTTTTCTCTTTTTTTTCTTTCGTTGATTTTTCTTTTTTATCAACTTTTTCTTTTTTTTCTTCTTCTTGTTCTTCTTCTTGTTTTTCATCTTCCTGATTATAATCTTCTCCAGATAATAATGATAAATGATCAATTAATATTTTGCTAGCATTTTCAAAAGCTTCTCTTGGGGAAATAGTTCCATCTGTTTCAACTTTCATAATTAATTTCTCATAATTTGTAATTTTTCCTACTCTTACGGCTTCTATATTAAAACTTACATTAACAATTGGAGTAAATAATGAATCAATGCTAATTTCATCTACAGCTATGTCTTCGTTTGTTTTTTCTTCTACGGTTACATACCCCTTACCACGTTTTACTGTAAATTCTATTTCAATATCCGCATTTTTATCTGTCAAATGACCCAAAACAAGTTCTGGATTTACAATTTCAGCTTGGGCATTTTTTTCTATATCGCCAGCAGTAATTTTTTTCTCTCCTTTAGCTTTCAATATTAATTGAACAGGTTCTTCTTGATACATTTTTATTCTAATTTTTTTGATATTTAAAATTAGATCAACTATATCTTCTTTTAAATGTGGTAAAGAAGAAAATTCATGCTTGACGCCTTTGATTTTAATTTTTGTTATAGCTGCTCCAGTAAGAGATGATAAAAGTACTCTCCTTAATGGATTTGCAATTGTAATTCCATAACCTGGAAAAAGAGGCTCTATGGTAATTTGAGTTTGGTTCTTTTTTACCTCTTTATATTCTATGTTGTTTGGTAAGGGAATTTTTTCCATTTTGATTTTTTGTTAAATTTATAAAGCTTATCTTGAGTAGAACCCAATGATAAGAGATGAATCAATAAAGTTGGCAACATCTTCAACATTTGGCTCTGCGGTTATTTGTGCTGTGAGATTTTTATTGTCTAATGCAAGCCAAGTAGGTATGTCTTTTTCATTTTTGATTGCTTCTTTTATTTTTTCCCAATATTTACTTTTTGATTTAGTTTCTTTTACTTTTATTTGATCTCCTAATTTTGTTGTGTAGGAGGCTATATTTACTGTGCGTCCATTTATTGTAAATTGAGAATGTGATATTAATTGTCTAGCTGCAATTCTAGATGGAGCTAATTTTAATCTATAAATTACATTATCAAATCTTTTTTCAAGCAATGCCAACATTGTTTTACCAGCGTCTTTTTTATTTTTCATTGCTTTTTTTGCTAAATTATAAAACTGTGCTTCAAGCATTCCATAGATTCTTTTAGCTTTTTGTTTTTCTCTAAGTTGTTTTCCATATGCTGATAGTTTTGTCATGGCTCTTTTTGGACCATGAACTCCAGGTTTATAATTCTTTTTTATCATTGCACATTTAGCGCTTTTACATCTTTCTCCCTTTAGAAAAAGTTTTGCACCTTCTCTTCTACATTGTTTACATTTTGAACTGACTTTTCTCATATAAAATAAATTTATTTAATTAAAATTAGACCCTTCTTGGTTTTGGTGCACGACAACCATTATGTGGTATTGGTGTTACATCCTTTATTGAAATGATATTTAATCCCCCAGAATGTATGCCTCTTATTGAAGCGTCGCGTCCAGCACCGACTCCTTTTACAAAAACATCAACATCTTCAAGTCCGTAAACCTTAGCTTTTGTTACGGCATCTTTTGCAATTACTTCAGCAGCATAGGGAGTTGCTTTTTTAGGTCCTTTAAATCCCATAATTCCAGCTGAACTCCAAGATAAAACATTACCATTATGATCAGTAAGGGTTATTATTGTATTATTATAGGTAGCGCTTATATATGCTCTTCCTCTTTTTACGCTAATTTTCTTTTTTTTCTTTGATTTTATTGCTTTTTTACCTGCCATATTATTTAATCGATTGTATGTTGCTAGATTAACTTCCAAGAGTTAATTATTGCAAATTAATTATTGATTAAGTTTTTTGTGCTGCTGGTTTTCTACCTGAACCAGCTGATATACGTTTATTTCCCCTTACTGTGCGTGAATTTGTTTTTGTTCTTTGACCACGAGTTGGTAAATTTTTTGCATGTCTTGAGCCCCTGTATGATTTTATATCTTTTAATCTTTTGATATTCATAAGAATTTCTCTTCTTAGATCACCCTCTACTCTTAACTTTTTTTCTATGATAGCTCTTAATTTATTTAAATCTTCTTCTGATAAATCTTTTACTCTTGTGTCTGGATTAATTTTTGTTTCTTTTAATATTTTATTAGCTGTATTTTTACCTATACCATAAATATAAGTAAGAGATATCTCTATTCTTTTTTCCTGTGGTATATTTACTCCCGCTATTCTAGCCATAATGTTAATTTTTAAGTTCGAAGTTTGAAGTGTGAATTTTATAACTTTATACTTTGAACTTTATTCTTAATTGCTTAATTTTTAACCTTGTCTTTGTTTGTGCTTTGGATTTTTACAAATACATCTAAGTCGGCCATTTCTTCTAATCACCTTACAATCCCTACATATTTTTTTTACTGATGGTCTTACTTTCATATTTTTACATTTCGAACTCAATGAGGTTTAAGTCAATTAGCTCGATATAATTTTTTGTTAATTAAATAACTCTGGATAATTGATTATCTTTTATAATATAATACTCAATTATACTAAGTTATTAAGGCTGAAATATTTAGTTTTCAAACCTCATATTTCAGACTTAATATCTATAAGTTATTCTTCCGTGATTTAAATCATATGGAGTCATTTCTATTTTTACTTTGTCTCCGGGAAGAAGTCTTATTTTAAACATACGCATTTTGCCAGATAAATATGCTATTATTTCATGACCATTATCTAACTGCACTTTAAACTGAGTTGCTGGCAACGCCTCTGTGACAACTCCATCTACTTCTATAAATTCTTTATTAATGTTTTTTTCTTTTTTGTTTTTCATAAATAACCTCACTCAATTATTTAAGTGAGCTATATTAATTTATTCTATTTTTGTTAATTTGTCAAATAAAACAAACAATATAAAAGCTTATATTATTTAAGTAAATTATAGCTTTTTTGAAAAATTTGTCAATAGTGATTTATATACATTAATGGCAATTTTTATCTGAAACAAATTATTCTAAAAATCCTTCTTGAATTTTATCAAGGTTTGCGTTTGTTATCCCAAGGGAAAGTTTGGTGAATAAATCCATTAAATTATCCCATGTTACTTCGTGTTTCATACCTTTTAAATCTATATACCATATTCTTCCTTTATCTTCTACTTGTAAAAGTAATTTGCCTTTTAATCTATTTCCTAGGGTTGTATATTTATTCTCTGATATTTGATTTAAATCTTTATTGGATATTCCTAAGGATAGTTTTTCAAATAAAGGAAGCGCATTAGCAAATGTTACTTCATATCTTTTTGAATCACCTGGATTTACATACCATATTCTTCCTTTGTCTTCTACTTGTAATAAAAGTTTTCCCATTAATTTTGTTGCTAGTTTTTTGTCATAAACTTGATTAACTTGATTAACTGGTTTTGTAACGGAAATATCTTCATGGTCATAATTTACAATGTTTGGCGTATCTGTTAGTGAAAAGCTTTTTACCATTTCATTAAATTCTTTTTTAGCATTGTTTATTTTTGTAGTATCATTTTCTTGTAGAGTAAGAGATATATTAATATATGCATTTTGTATTTTTATAAAATAATTTATACTATGGATAATTTTTTTCTTTTCGCTTGGTTTGTATATTTCTGATTCGAGCATTATAGCATCTTTTATTTCATTGTTTATACTATAATGAGCATTTGAATTTATTATTTTAAATTCAATATCAAGATATGTACCCATTTGGTTAGATGTTTGTATCATTTGTTTTATGTTGTCTAAATATTCTTCATTGCTTAGATTTTCTGAATTATCGTTAGTCTTTTCTATTTTAATGCCAGCGAAAAAATTATCATTTGTTTTATTTAAAATAACAATTGGCGATGTTTTGGAATTTAATATTGCAATTGGTAAGTTATCTTTTGTTTTTATGCTAAAAACGGGATCTTGATTTACATATTCGTATATTTCATTAAAAACTATATCAGAATCTCTAGTAATAAGAGAATTTATCATATTATCAATATTTGTTTTATCTTTATCATTTTTTCCATAATCATAAGATATTTGAATTAATATATTTTGTACTGGAAAAAGATATATGTTTTCCATTTCATTGTGGCTAGCTCCATATCTAGAGATTAATAATTTTTTACCCCATCTGCCATTGATATTAACATCTTCTATTTTATTAAAATTGACAGCTGTTGGAATAGTTATTGTGCTTTTATATATTGATATAGCATGATCTACACTTATAAAATAAGGCATTTTTGACATTTCAAGCTCCAAATAACCAGAATCTTCATCATTTTCATTATATACTGATATTATGCTTTCTTGTTCAAATGAAAATACCCAACCTTCGGGTTTTGTTATTATTAAATATGGGTTATTTTCGTTTAAGAAAAACGGAGCTGTTTCTAATATATTCTGTCTTTTTATAAAATTCTTAGTTTTATTTAGCAAATGATTATCCTGTGGTGGAAGATTTTTGTTTTGATTTATCCACGAATTCAAAGAATTAATATTGGTAATATAACCCAAACTTCCAACTAAATCAGAATGGGTGCGACTTGTAATTCCTATAATATTGCCATTTTCATCTATTGCTGCTCCACCAGAATTGCCAAATGAAATTATTGCATCTGTTTTTATCCAATTTTTTCCATATTTTGATTCCTTACCACTTATGATGCCACTTGTTATTGTTATTGTATCCCCACCTATTGCTGGATATCCTAGGGCTATTACTTTATCATTTATATTTGTTGTATCAGTTGAATTAAGATTTAAATATGGAAAATTTTTTATTATTGGGCTTAAATTATTTATGATTTCTATTTTTAAAATAGCGACATCTAAATCTTTATTTCTTGCGATAAGTTTTGCGCTATATTTACAATCAGGTTTATTGTTAATTGTTTGAGGTATGCACACTTTATAAGATGTTGGTAATTCACTTTCATCAAATTCATCTTCTTCTGTTACTACATGATAGTTTGTAAGTACAAGACCATTTTTATCTATAATAATTCCAGAACCAGATCCACTTGTTGTTAAATAATTATCAGTATCCTCATAAAATGTATAAATTTTTACTATTGCTTTAAATGCGTCTTCTCTGGGTAATTCGCTTGGGTCTACAATATATTCCTCTGCTTTTGTGAATTGAAAATTTGCCAATGCTAAAAATATAAACATTGGTAGGATAATCAAAATTTTTATTTTTTTCATTTTTTTATTTTAATTTTTAAATTGTATAAAATTCTTCTTCGTTAGTTTCTTTAATTTTGTTAGTTTCTTTAATTTTTTATTTATCTTATTGCGTCGATAATGTAGGAATACTACTAAACCAATGATCACTATATTTATGAATAAAAACCATATACGTAATTTGGTCTTGGTAAATATTAACAATAGAGAAAATGCGAATATTAACGGATAGAAAATAAGGGTGAGATATATAGTATTCACTAATTTTGCTGCATTGAGACTATATTCTTCTTTTTTTAATTTTTTTTCTTCTGGTGTAAGAATTTTTGTAGGCTTCATAATGTTTGCTTTATTTTTTTGATTTTTTGATTTGGGAAAAATAAAAATCGAAATCAAGGATAAAATTCCAAACCAAATAAGGGCATTTACGATGCCATTTAATAATAAAAAATCTCCGCCTGCTACAACGCCCGCAATGAATGCTAATATCACAATAATCCATTTTATTATATCGAATATTCTTTTTTTACTAGACTTTACTTTATCTTCGTCTGGGTGTTTATTATTTTTCTTTTTTTTAGAGATTTTAGTAATTTCTGTACCGCAATAAGAGCAAAATTTTGCCTCTTTTAATAATTCTTCTCCGCACTTATGACAAAACATATATTTGAATAAAATTGTAAGATTGGTTTATTCTAAAATCGCTTTTATTCTTCTTACGCCACTTGAAGCGGATTCTTCTTTTATAATTTTAAAATGTCCCAGTTCAGAAGTATTTTGTACATGTGGTCCACCACAAATTTCTTTGCTAAAATCTCCAATTGTATAAACATTTACTTGGTCTCCATATTTATTCCCAAAAAGTCCTATTGCCCCACATTTTTTTGCCTCATCAAGTGGTTTCAATTCGCACAATACTGGAATTGATTCTTTTATTTTTTTATTTACTAAATCTTCAATTATTTGTAATTGCTCCGGTGTTAACTTGTCAGGATGCGAAAAATCAAAACGCATTCTTTCTGTTGTTAAATTTGAACCGCGTTGCTCTACATGATTTCCTAATGTTTCTCGAAGTGCTTGATGTAGTAAATGAGTTGCTGTGTGATATTTGGTTACAATTTCACTGTGATCCGCAAGTCCACCTTTGAACATTCCACAAGAAGCAGTTCTTGATAATTCTTTGTGTTTTCCAAATTCAGCATTGAATTCATCCATATCAAAAGTTAATCCCCTTTCGTTTATCAAATCAATTGTCATTTCAACTGGAAATCCGTAAGTTGAATAAAGTTTAAAAGCATCAGAACCATTAACAGTATTTAATTTATTAAACTCTTTTAATCCATTTTCAAGTGTTTTGGAAAATTTTTTTTCTTCTTCAATTAATTGATTTATTATAAAATTTTTATTTCTCTTGAGTTCTCCATAAAACTCATCCATAAGTTCAATTATGACTTCAGCAATTTTAAAAGTGAAAACATCTTTTATTCCAATTAATTTAGCATGACGAATCGCGTTTCTAATTAGTCGTCTTACGACATATCCTTGATTTAAATTTGATGGACAAATTCCCAAATCATCGCCCATTATAAATACAGCGCTTCTTATGTGGTCAGAAATTATTCTAATTGATTTTAATTGCTTAAGATCGGGATTTTCAATGTTTGACAATTTTTTAATTTCATTAACGATTGGAACAAATAAATCTGTGTCATAAACATTATCTAAGTTGTTTAATATACAAGTTGCGCGTTCTAGTCCAAACCCAGTATCAATTTGTGGTTTGTCTAACAACTTATAAGTTCCATCTAAATTTTTGTAATAAAACATGAAAACATCATTCCAAATTTCTATATATTTTCCGCAATTACATCCTGGTTGGCAATTATCGCTACATTTTTCTAATCCAATATCGATAAACATTTCCGTATCAGGCCCACATGGTCCACTTGCGCCAACTGGTCCCCAGAAATTATCCTTTTTTCCAAGTGGAAAAATTCTTTGATTTTCTTGCGCCTCTATTCCAATTGATTTAAAACATTCTTGCCAAATTTTTATTGATTCAGTATCTTTTTCAACATCTTTATCACCTTCAAAAACTGTTATGTATAATTTATTCGGATCTATTCCAAGCCATTTTTTGTTTGTTAAAAATTCAAAACTATATTCAATGGCTTCTTTTTTGCCATAAAATCCAAGTGGCCAATTTCCGAGCATTTCAAAAAATGTTAAGTGACTTGAGTCGCCAACTTCTCCAATGTCTCCAGTTCTTACGCATTTTTGACAATTTACAATTGCGCTATTTGCTGGGTGAGGTTCTCCCATAAGAAACGGAATTAAAGGTTGCATTCCGGCAGTATTAAATAAAGTAGTAGAGTCATTTTCTGGAATTAAAGAAGCGCTTGGTAGTTCCACATGTCCCCTTTCTTTAAAAAATTCTATATATTTTTTTCTAATTTCAGATGATAACATAAGTTTTATGCTATACCAATAATTCCCATAATTCTAATTAGTGATTCTAATTTTGTTTCGGTAATTAAATAAAATAATTTTGGATAAATTAAATCACTTTTTATTAATTATTTATATTATTTTTATAATTCGCATGTACATATAAGAATTGCACTATTAATATTTTATATTTTATAGAATAAAAAGTAAAGAAAAATCCCTTAAAAAAGTAACGGAAAAAGAAGAACCCCCTTGAAGCTATTGCTATAAGAGGGTTGTGGTAAGGATTATTTCAGTAGTATTATTTTACGAGTGGGAGTGTATTTCCCACACGTAAGTTTGAACAGGTAGATTCCATTGGAAACCCTGTTTTTGTTTTTGTCAGTCCAATTCCATATTATTTTGTGATTTCCAGGGCTCATTTTTCCATTTACAAGAGTTACAATGTGTTGACCTTTTATGTTGTAAACAGAAATATTAACAAATGCAGTTTCTTGTAAAGAAAAAGAGAGTTTTGTTTGGGAATTGGAATTGGAACTGGAAATAGTCAGAATGCCTTGACCATACGAAAAAGTAATGATCAAGACAAGTGTTGTAACTATTACTAGCTTTTTCATATGATCCTCCTTTGCTATAATTAATTATTCCATTTAATTACACTTTTGTCAATAATTTAAATAAAAAAAGAGCTCCCTTTTGGCTTATGCCTCGAGGGAGCTTTGGAGGAATCGCTTAGTCCGCCCTTTAGGTGTGACTAGATTAGGCGGACTTCAGCAGGAAATTATTTTACTAGCATCACTTTTTTGATGGCAGAGTATTTTCCACTCACCATTTTGAAAAAGTAAATGCCAGTGGCAACGGAATGACCATTTTGGTCTATTCCATTCCAGCTTATATTGTGTTCGCCGGAAGATTTGGTTTCGTTAATTAGGGTTTTAATCAACTGTCCCTTGATGTTGTAAACACCAATCTCCACATTGCCAGATTTTGGCAGGTTATAAGAGACTGATGTTTGAGTTTTGAAGGGGTTTGGATATGCGTTGCCTAGAGTTGGAGTGATGGCGGGAGTTATTGAGTCATCATTGTCAACATATTGAGCCAAGCTTCTCGCCTGAACATCAATATGACTCAGACCTTCTGGGATTTGGATTTGTATCCCTTCGCCGGAACGATTCATCTGAATTTTTTCAGGTTCAATGGAATGCCTTCGATCACTTGACCAACAGAGGTTTTCTGCTCCGTTCATGAAAATTACAGTGTTCCAGTCTTCACCATTTGGTAATTTGCCAAAAACACCAATACAATTTCCGCTGGTGTTAACTGTAATTGTATTTCCGGTTTGATTGAATGTCACTTCAGTGATGTTTGGCCAGGTTCCGTCATACGGTTGACCAATGCCAAGTCCTTGGACAATTGGTTCGTCTGGATGGTTCAAGTATACATTTCCCAGCCATTGATCGAACATGTTGGGGTAAAAGAAAAGTACTGATGATCGAGATATATTTGGAGCGGAATTATTGTTAAAATTCGTCCCATATAGATTTATATTACCAACATTATATTGTTGGCACATATCAAGATCATCTTGACTAAAAATACCATCACCACTCACATCTAATTTTATGGCTTGGTATGGGTGATATACACGCTCATATTGAGCACATTTTGTTATCATTCCAAATAGAGGATTAAAATTCCCTGTTTCAATTGAGGTGTATTCACTTTGGATCTGGTCGGGATCCAGATAAGTGAGGTTAGTTTTAATCAGTGTTTCGTACAGAAAAACGTCATTTACTCCAATTACATTAGGAGATGTCCATGACATTTGAAATGTACTGTATTCTGGATGCCACGCGTAAGCTAGACCAGGTAAATAATCAGTAACAAAAAAGTTACCATCTCCTGGATTGATTAGTCCGGGCGCGCCTCCAAAAATAGTTCTGGAATCCATAGTAACAATAGAGTTTGGAAGTGAATTCGGTAGCGAATTCACACTTAAATAACTCCAGAAACTCTGTCCGGGATAAACCCAGAAGTGATCTTGGTAGTAATTTTGATGAATTTCTACTGGATTTACTAATGGAGCCATGGATAGTCTGTGCATTGGTTCCCACTTATTGATAATGTGAAATATATTATCCTGATACGGGCCAATCATATTCGCAAAGTGGGTTTCTCCAGAATTTTGTCCAGTTATCTGGAAATTTTCAGAACTACACAATCCAAGAGAGAATTTTGCCCCACCATTGGAATTGTCCCAAATATTACCCATCACCACAAATGTCTTACTGGTATTTGGTTGAATAATGGTTCCAATATTCTGAAATTTTAAATCCATTATTGAATTATTGCTAGGATTCCATTGTCCATCGTTGGTAACCATATAAAACTGAATGTTTGGTTCTGGAGCCGGGAGATTTAGATTCCAGCAAGAAAAATTCACGCATTGCAGAATAATCGGTTCTGTTTCACCGTTTTCTACGGTGAAGGTTATAAATACCTGATCCTCTGCATTGGTCAAAACAGTGATTGTGTCTTGAGGTGCGCCATTAACCATATTGGTTAAGTACACATTCACTGTCGAATTCAGGGAAACCACGACCATCATCATAATGACAGCCAAAATAATTAGATTTTTTTTCATTGTTACCTCCAGTAACATTTTTTGGTTTTATTTGTAAAAGAACAATAGCAAATAATAGCACAATTTATAAAAAAGTCAATACCACGATTAGGTTTATTTTAAGCCAAAATACTTATTTATTTCTTCTAAAAATAATCAAAAAAATAATTATAGAAAGTATCATAATTCCCATTAGCACGCCAAAAATCCAAGGTTTATCAGCATATGGAAGATGAACATTCATTCCATAAAAACTTGAAATCATAGTTGGAAGAGTTAAAACAACGGTTATTGTGGTTAGAATTTTCATTGTTTTGTTTAATTTATTCGTAGTAATAACTTCGTATGATTTTCTAATATTAACTAAGTTTGATAGACCACTTTTTGCTCGCTCTATTAATTGTTCGTTTAAAAGTTTTATATCATCAATCAATTCTTTGTCATCTTCATAAAGTTCAATTATTTTTCCCTGTCTCATTGTCTCTAAAATATGACGAAATGGAATTAATGCATTTAAGAATTCATTTAACAAAATTTCAAAGTTTAAAAAACTATAAACATCTTTATCTTTTAATTTTTCAATATTAAAACTAAAATAATTTATTTTTTTATGAATTGTTGTTAAGAGATTATTATACAAATATTCAGTTTGATTAATTATTTCTAAAAGTAATTTTGTTCTTTGCGTTGTGAAACATTCGTTTTTCTTTAGTAAATTTTTTATAAAAAGTGGTTCTTCTTGAGAAACAGAAAGTAAAAAATCCTGACCCATAACTAAAAGTATTGGATTTGTAAATATTTGATCTGTTGATTTTTTTTGTTTTGGAAATCTTGCAAAAATATAAATTAACCCCTTTTTTATTTCCATACGAGGAGCTTCATATGGATCCAAAGCATCATTTAAAAGTCCATAATCTAAAGAAAATTTTGATGATAAGAGTTTTAATTCCTCTTCTTGCAAATCAAATGCTATAATCGCACTACCAACTCTAAAATCTTTCAATTTTCTAAGTTTCGAACTTTTTAACATTTTTTGGTAGTAATTTATCATAGTTTTAATTTTAAATTATAATGCCTCCGCCAAGACATTCATCTTTTTTATAGAACACCGCAGATTGTCCAGATGTAATGGCGCGTTGTTTTTCTTTAAAAATAGCTCTTATATTATTTTTGTGTTTTATAAGTTCACATTGTTGATCAATTTGCCTGTATCTAGTTTTAATATTACATTTTAATGGTAATTTTGCTTCCTTATGTGTCCATGATAAATCTGTAACTTCACATGATTCATAAAACAATTCTTCACTCCAAGAACCACGAGCTACAATTAACTGATTTTTTTCAATATTTTTACTTACAACAAAATATGGTATTCCTCCACCAACGCCAATTCCTTTTCGTTGACCTATTGTATAATAGTAAACACCATCGTGTGTTCCTATTTTTTTCCCATCCGTTGTAATTATATCACCTTTCTTGGGTTTGATTTGAGTTTTTAAAAATTCAGAGATATTTACTTCCCCAATAAAACAAATTCCTTGTGAATCTGGCTTTTCCGCTGTTGGCAATTTAGCGCGTTTAGCAATTTGTCTTATTTCTGATTTATTATATTCACCGATCGGGAAAATAATTTTTGATAATTGTTTTTGATTTAAAGTATATAGAAAATAACTTTGATCTTTGTTTGAATCTTTTCCTTTTAACAAATGATAAATATTTTTTTCATCTTTTTTTATTCTTGCATAATGTCCAGTTGATATAAAATCAGCACCAATACGAGTAACTTTATCTAAAAATAATTTGAATTTTATTTCTTTATTGCACATTATATCTGGATTTGGTGTAATTCCTTTTTTATATCCATCAAATAAATAATCAACAACTTTTTCTTTGTATTCTTTTTCAAAGTTGAGTGTGTAAATAGGAATTTTTAAATGATCCGCTGTTCTAAGTGCATATTCATGATCTTCTTTCCATGGGCATTTGAATTTTCCAATGTCTGTTGACCAATTTTTCATATAATAAGCAACTACATTATATCCTTGCTCTTTTAATAAAAAAGCAGCGACAGATGAATCAACTCCGCCGCTTAAGCCAATAGCGACATTTATTTTTTTGCTTAACATTAATTATTCAATTTTAAAAATTTCTAATCCATTTTTGATTGCATTTAACGCAAGATTCATTCTTTCGTTACTCTGAGCATATAGTGTAAACAACCTCTCACCTTTTTTGACTCTATTTCCAAATTCTTTATTTAAATAAATTCCAGCTAGTTTGTCATTTGGTGCTCCAAGTGTACGACAAACATCATTTATTGCTTTTTGGTTAACGAGAAATATTTTTCCATTTCTTTTTGCAGTAATATAATTTTTTACAGCGCCAATTGTAATATCCTCTGAATCAATATTTGCTTTTCCGCCTTGTGCTTTTATAATTTCTTGCATTTTTTTCCAAGCCTCGCCACTTTGTAATTGTTTCCATGCTAAACCTTCCCCCTGTCCTTTTTTAGCTTTTTTACAAAGCTCCAACACATGAGCAGACATTCTAATTCCTTCACTTTCTAAATCTCCCGGTCTATTTTCTTTTTGTTGTAGTACTCGAAGTACATCACGAGCCTCAAGAGCAGGACCGATTCCTTTTCCTATTGGATCTCTAACTGGTAATATCACAACATCAATTTTTACCTTAAATTTTTTTGCCAAATATTCAAATTTTTCTTTTATAATTTTTGCATCAGCCAATGTTGGAATTTTTGTTGTTTCGCCAACCGGTAAATCAATTACAATATGTGTTGCAGATACTGCAATTTTTTTAGCCATGATTGATATAATGGCTTTATCATAACTTTCTAAAGACATTGGGTAATTAATTTTTATAATTCTGTCATCCGCTGGCGCTAAATCAAGTCCACCACCCCACACAAGACACGCATTTGTTTTTTCTACTATTTGTTTTAATTTTTTCACATCATGATCTACGGGACACAATACCTCCATAGTATCAGCAGTTCCAGCAACTGAAGTAATTGCACGAGAAGATGTTTTTGGTATTGTTATACCAAGAGACGCAACAATAGGAACAACTATCATTGCAGCTTCGTTTCCAGCTACTCCACCGAAACTATGTTTATCAACTATAACTGTTCTTCGTAAATCTAAAACACTACCATTTTTTACCATTGCTTTTGTCATAAAATATAATTCATCATTAGAAAATGGTTTCATGTATGTTGAAGCAACAAAATATGCAATTTGGGTATTTGATAATCTATTTTCAACAATGTCTTTTATTATTGAATTACAGTCTTCTTCTGAAAGAGGTTTGCCAAATATTTTTTTCTTAATAGCGTTGACAGATTGAGCGCGTTCAATAAAATTTAATTCAACTATTTCGCCCTCTTGTAGTGATGGATACTTATCCCAAAAATTACTGTATAAACCAAGGGTTCCTCTTTCAATTTTTTTTTGTGATGTGTTGGCTTCTACAATTGCTTTTTTACCGCGCCAAGCAATTTGAAGTTTATCCCCTGCACGAATACCAAAGTGATAAGCTTCTTCTTCATGAAGCATTGCTATGGGTTCGGATCCTGTTTTAATATCTAGTTTTTTTGATTTTAAAAAGAAAGACATAGTGTTGAATAATTAAGTATAAAATATTAATTTTGAAAATAATTTTTTAAGTTTAAGGTTTGTTTTTTATTTTTATAAATTTATTTTCTTCGAATTTTATTTACCGTTTTTCCAATATTCAATCGATTCATAATATTCTTTAAATTTTTCTTTATCTAATTTAATTTTTTTATTTAGAGCAAGTTCAATTGATTGATAACATGCACGAGCTCCAGAAATTGAACCATTTGGGTGACCATGAATTCCGCCACCATAATTTATTATTAAATCACAACCTAAAATATCAATCAATTTTTTTGTAAGTCCCGGATGTAACCCCCCCGATGCAATAGGTAATACTGGCTTTATTTTACCCCAATTTTCTCTAAGCACTCTATTAATACCAAAATCTTCTTTTATTGATTCATTAATTTTTATTACCTCTTCTCTAGATCCGTCCATTTTTCCGACAACTGTTCCTGTGTGTAATTGATCAATTCCGGAGAGTCTTGCTAATTTCGCAATAACTAACATACTTAATCCATGACGCGGATTTCTAGTAAACATTGAATGTCCAGCACGATGTCCATGAATAATAAGTCCTAAGTTGGCGCGTCTCAAAACTTGAACATTATCAAGTCCAACTGAAACTAAATCAACCATTACGCATTTACCACCCATTTTTTTAACAAACTTTGCGCGACTTAACATTTTATCCATTGGAGAAGTTATATTAAAAACATGAATTTTTTTGTGCCCGGTTTTTAATTCTGCTTTTTTCTTTAATTTCATCACCTCAACAACCCTGTCTTTGAATTTATTAAAAGGTAAATCTGTTAAATTTTCATCATCTTTTACAACATCAACCCCATTGACCCACACATCATATGCTAATTTTGCATGCTGTCGAACATTTAATCCGACTTTTGGTTTAATAATAGAACCAATAAGTGGTCTATTTTTTATATTCATTAATTTCCTTACGCCATTAATTCCATAATATGGTCCTTGAAATGAATTTATGTATTTTGTTGATAAACTTAAATCTTCAAGACGTAAATTATCAATAGTTTTCATTGAAAATATGTTTCCAGCAAGAGCTGATAAAAGTTGCGGGATACTTCCTAATTCAAATAATTCAATTGGATAAGCAATTTTTACAATTTTCTTTTTCTTATCTATAAAAAATATTTGAGAAGCTAACTTGTTAAAAGTTTTTTGCGTGAGTGTTGATAATTTAGTCCATGTTCCGATTGATGATTCAGCCGCAACTTCAATCGCAGCTTTTTCCAGACCTAATTTAGATTCAATTCTATAAGTTGCGATAATATCATCTTTGTCTGGTTTATAGTTTAGATTGATATAAGATTTTTTGTTCATATTTTTATTAAGTTTTTATAAATTTTATTTGTCTTTCTAATATCCATGGATAATATTTTTGAATATAGTCGTTAACTTCCATGGGTTTTATAACTCCAAATTCACAAATTATTCCCGTAATATATTCATATGGTATATAGTCAAAAGCGATATTTATAATATTTAATTTTTTAGAGGTGAAATTTTCCCAAATTTCGCTATTATGTCTTATTTCAATATTAATAGTATTTTGAGAATCAAGTTTAAGCAATGCCCCGGTTATGTAAAAAGGAATTTGATTTACCTTACACGCTAATGAAATTCCATAGGAACCAATCTTATTTACCGCAGAACCATCTAATGAAATTGCATCACATCCCAACATTACCTTATCCATCTTTAAATTTCCCGAGTGAGGAGATAGAAAAAAACTAGCAGCAGAATCAACTATCATTGTTGTTTTTATATTATTTTGGATTAATTTTTTAGATGTAATTCTTCCCTGCATGAGTGGGCGTGCTTCAGTATTATAGACTGATATTTGTTTATTTTTTTGAGAAATTAATATTTTTTCAACAATTGATGAGTGGCAATGAGTTAAAATTTTATCATTTTTATGGATTAGAGAAGCGCCATTTTTTATGGTTTGACTCTCTGTTTTTAAAATTAAATCCCTAAACAAATCAATAAGTTTTTTTATATTAATAGCTGCTTCTTTTGTTGAATCAAATGTTCTATTTTGATATTTATCTTCTATAAATTTTAATGCATTTCTAGACATAGGTTCTGTTGCGCGAATTTTTGTCATTTTTGAGCCCTCGGAAAAAAAACTTTTTTCAAAATTTTTTATACTTAAATTTTTATATTTATCACACAAAGCCTCTAAAATATCTAAAGTGGCTTTGCATACGCTTGTAGCACCTTGAATTTTTACTGATTTTATGTCGGCGATTATTTTATTTATATTTTTCATATTAATTAAATTTAAAATCAATAAATATATACATATATTTATTTGTATAATTTATATGTCATTTATATATTTATATTATACTATTTATCTTTCTTTGTGTAGCGGTTCATAATCCTCATCATCTTGATCGTCAATATTAAATGCTTGCTCTAGACTTAATGATTTAGATTTTTTTTCTTTTTCTTGATCTTGTTTCTCAGATTTTTTTCGACTGAAACAATCATTACAATACACCGGTCTTATTCCATCTGGTTTAAATGGCACAGAAATTTCTTTTCCACATTCGTCACATTTTGTTAGAAACAATTCTTTACTTTTTGAACCGCTAGATACTACATCTTTTTGAATGTTGATTTTTTTATTCTCTTCTTTTAATTGTTCTATTTTATTTTTTAAATTTTCATCATCCTCATCTTCTGATAACATGCCACTCCATTTTGCTATTTTTGCTTCAACTACATTTCTTGGCGTTGTATATCTTTCACGTGAGACTCTAATAACCTTGTCTGTTATTTCTTGCCCATTTTCTGGAATTGGCATTGGAGCAAGCGTTGTAGCTTGAAATGGGTTTGAAGAAACGCCGTCTATCATTAATTTTATATAAACTCTATATTTAGTTAAATTTACCAAATCTTCATGATCTATGTATGGTTCAAATTCTTTTTCTAAAAATTCTGCATCTGTTGCGCCTATTCTAAAAACCATCATAGTTCCAACATTACCAAAAACAGCAGCACTCACGGATTCACTTAATTGCTCAATGTATTGATGTGCAATAACTAAATTTAAACGATACTTTCTTGCCTCTGACAAGATATTAGAAAAAGAATCTGTCGCAAAGTTTTGAAACTCATCTACATATAAATAAAAATCATTTCTTTCTTCTTCGGGAGTATCTACTCTACTCATTATAGCAAGTTGTATCTTTGTAATTATCATAGCACCGAGAAGAGCAGAATTATCTTCTCCAATTCTTCCCTTTGATAAATTCATGAGTAGAATTTTTTTATTATCAACTATGTCTCTTATATCAATTGACGATTTTACTTGACCAACTATATTTCTTGTCAGTGGCGTTGATAAAAATCTACCAACTTTATTCTGGATTGGAGCAATAGCTTCTGCTTGAAATTTTTGTGGATATTTGTCATACTCATCTACCCAGAAAGATTTTACAACCGGATCGGTAATATTTTTAACAACCTTGTCTCTATATTTTTTATCAACAAGCATTCTCATTATACCAAGAAGCGTTGCACCTGGATATTCCAAAAGAGCCATTATTGCGTTATTTAATACATATTCTAACCTTGGTCCCCAAGAATCAGCCCAAATTTTTTTGAATACTCCAAGAAGTCCAGATGCTATTAAATGTCTTTTTGTTACATCGACATTTTCTAAAACATTAAATGCTATTGGGTAATCATAATCAGATGGATTGAAATATACTACATCATTTATTCTACTTGGTGGTATAAAATTTAATACTTTTTCAACTAAATCACCATGTGGATCGGCTAGAGCCACTCCGTGACCATTTAAAATATCTTGAATCACCATATTTTCTATTAATACGGATTTACCCATACCAGTTTTTCCAATAAAATACATATGACGACGACGGTCATCAGTTTTTATTCCGAATTTTTTTGCTTGACCTCTAAAATTTGTTATTCCTAGAAGTGTTATATCTTCTCTCTTCATAATTTATTCTATTATTGGTAAATTAGCTGGTGGATCGCCAGGTTTTATATTTTCGTCCTGATTCAAAATTGGTTTATCTTTTTCAACGCTAGGTGTGTTAATATGTGTATTTTGAAATATTTTTGCTTCTTCGTCTTTTCTAAATTCTTTTTGGTATCGATCTTTTTGATTTATATTTTTTGCAAATTTTGCTTCAAATTGTTTATTTTCCATATCAACAGTTGAAGATTGTTGCAAATCTTTTAGGGTTATAGGTTCGTTATTATTTATCTTTTCATCAAGAAGTTCGTCTTTTATGAAACTTGATTTAATTTGTGTTTCAAGCGGTAAATCACCTGGTGGTTCAACTGTTTTTGTTGAAGTTGTCCTTACCATAGGAGCTTTAACAGTAATTGTTGGAAAATGATACATTGTTGCTAATTCTTCTGTGGATAAAAATATAGATTTACTTTCAAATGTATCACGAAGCTTAAATCTCCTTACGAAGCTTTTTGTTAATGCTTTTTTTCTTTGTTCCGTTCTCCAATAATCAGGATCTGTATTTTTTTTGAAATCAAATTGATTGAAATTTTCAAACTGTTTGAGAGATCCCACAATTGTCCACCTTCCTTTTGCAGGAGTAAATTTATCCTTAGGCGCAATATAGCAAGTTTTTATTTTTGCTTCATAAATTAATTTATTTAATTTATTTTCTATTGCTGAAACCGTTGCTTTTTCTCTTGATGTAAGAAGGTTTAAAGTTGAACCAAGTTCTTTTTCATCTTTTACATCGCCCCATAATTTATATACAGTCTCACTTACATAATCGATTGTCCAATCAATTCCTTTGAAAATTTTATCGGAAAAACTTTCTACGCTTTTACTAGCTCTTCCCATAAGTCCAGCAATTGTTTTTTCACCACCGCGTACAAGTGCTTTATTGTCTGATGGTCTTGCAATTATCATAATTCCTAAAAATTCCCCAGGACCAATTTTACTCATTATTTCTAAGAGTGACGCAATTGGATCAACAAATGTCTGACTTAATCCATGTTCAAAATCAGAAAATGTTTTAAGTGGGTAATAATCATCTTTTTTAAAAGAAGCATCCATTAAAAATGATTTATATTTAGATCCTTTTTCATGTAAATTATCTGGAATAAGCGACATGTAATCTTCAACCTCTGTAATTTCTGCTTCCGGATAATAGGCATAAATTGTTGAAGTAATTGTCCCCATATAGTATGAAGGGGCTCTTACTAAATACTGTATATAGCCCTCAATACTTACAATTTCTAAACTTAGCCATAGTTGTTGACTTCCTTGAATATATTTAGCCCAATTTGTTCTTCCATGCTTAATACCGTGAATTGTATTGAATAATTCTTCAATAGCTTTTATATTTTGCTCATTGTCTTTTGGAACATCTATGGCAATCATTGAATAATCATTATTATTAATGAAATCTCTTTTCTTCTTTTCAAAATGAGCAAAATAAAGTCCCCACGCTAAAGAGACTAAACATAAAAGCCACCCACCTTTGTATATTAAAATACCAAGTACATAAAATGGATTATGTTGAAAAATATTTACTAAACTTAGTAGATAAGTTGAATCAAGGGAAATTTGCATTTGTTTTTATTTTGCTAAACATTTATTTAACAAATTTTGTTTTATACTCTAATGCTTATAAAATTAATAGCGCTCTAAAAAGAACACTATTAATTATATCACAAATATTTGAGTTATTAAATTTTTATTTTTGTTCTAGATGATATTTTCCTTCAGAGTTCTTTTTGATATTTTTGTTATTTATAATTGCTAAATTTACAGTTGTTTTTTTAACTAATTTTTTCTTTAAAACTTCATTAATTAAATCCTCTTTTTTCATTGGACCTTTTTCTTTTAAAGTTTTTTCTACTATGTCTGAAACTTTTCCTGATTCATAGCCCCATTTTTTCAAAGCATAAATTCCGCGTCCAACCAAAACATATTTATCATCTAATATTAATTCATTATGAACTGTTGCTGGATGAGCTGATTTTTTATCAAAACCTACTTGATTAATTTCTGTCGCAATATCTCTAAAGTGCATTGGTTTTTTGTGATTTTTCATGACAAGATAAATTTTATCGCTCATTCTTTTTGGAATAATCGATTTCCAATTACTAAGACCAAGTTCACCAAGTGGATTTTGTTTAATTTTTTTACTTGCATTTAAATATTTAAGTAAAATTTTTTCATCTATTTGATCACTATTAAAATATATGTCTTCTGCTTCTGAATATGTTTTCCACAATTCAGATTTTTTTATTGGTTCTTGTTTTTTATTAAATAATTCTATTGTCTTAGATATTGCATCATTAAATTCATCAAAATCATTATTTTTTGTTCTTAAAAGTGTATAATAATCATCATCTTCTTTATAAATATTATAATTTTCAGATAAAATTTTATCAATTAAAAATTTGGTATTTTGATAATTTATATCATTACTAGTTGTATTTCTTGATATTTTTTGGACTAAATCATTTTCTGCTAATATTCCTAAATATTCGGAGAGTATGTCATCTACAATACTATCAAGTCTTTTAACTGTGTCTATTTTTTCTGAAATATTTTTCATTTTTTTGACAGCAATATTTTCTATCTGTCTTATTCTTTCTCTTGTAATGTTGTAATTTCTTCCAATACCATCAAGAGTGAATTTTTTATCACCGTCCAAACTATATCTTTTTGTAATTATATCTTTTTCTCTATCGTTTAAAGTTTTTAAGAGTTCTGACACTAATTCTCTTGGATCAAATTCCAAAATAGCTGAATCTCTTTCAGAAGAAATAACCTTATCTAATATTGATTGTGATTGTGTTTTATTTGTCATATTTTTATAAATAAAATTACTAAATGTTATTAATTAAAAAAAACCCAAAAAACGATTTTTGACAAGCCTTTCTTATACAATAATTTATATAACAATATAGTATCATATATAAAAAAATATGTCAATAGTAACGTAATAGCCCAATAGCTTGGCAACACTTTAAGTGTAATAATTAAATATATATAATATAATAATTATTAATCCTTAAAGTGTATGGCATATACTATTAATCCTAATTTACCAAGATTAAGAGCTAAAGCAGTTAATATGG
>JAKPTO010000015.1 GCA_029555085.1 bacterium
GATGTTAGTATTATTAATAGATACTTATCAAGATACTTAAAATACTATAATGAAGAAAGATTACATCTTGGTATTAATCTAAAAACACCTAGTCAAATGATTGCTAAGTGTTGCCAAGCTATTGGATAGAAGACGTAGTAAAATTACGCTATTTTGAATATATAATAAGTGCTAATTTGTCTATATTTTAAGCTATAAAACCACCAACTTGTTTATTCCAGAGTCTTTTATATAAGCCATTTTTTAAAAGTAGTTCATTGTGCGATCCTTGTTCTATGATTTTACCATTTCCCATTACTATAATACGATCCATTTTCATTATAGTTGACAATCTATGAGCTATAACTATTACTGTCTTACCGACCATGAGAGAAGTTAATGCTTTTTGTATCAATTCTTCTGATTGAGAATCCAGGGATGAAGTCGCCTCGTCTAATACTAGAATTGGTGAATTTTTTAATATAGCGCGAGCTATTGCAATTCTTTGTCTTTCACCACCAGACAATTTGATTCCTCTTTCCCCAACATAAGTATCATATTTATCTTGAAGTGTTTCTATAAAATCGTGACAAAATGCAAGTTTTGAGGCCTCTATTACTTCTTCATCTTTTGCTAATTCATTGCCATATCTGATATTTTCCATAAGAGTTCTGTGAAATAGTATTGTATCTTGAGGGACAAAACTTATATTTTTCCACAAACTGTCTTGTGTAACTTTTGTTATTTTTTGATTATCTATAAATATAGAACCACGCTCAACATCATAATTTCTTAAAAGAAGATTTACTATAGTCGATTTACCAGCACCACTTGGCCCTATTATTGCAATTTTTTCTTTTGCTTGAATTGTTAAGTTAAAATCATGGATTACATTTCTTGTTTGATTGTAATTAAAGTATACATTTTTAAATTCTATCTTAGGGCCATGTATTATTAATTCTTTTGCATCCTTTAAATCTGTTATTGCATATGGGGTTTCAAAAATTTCTATCATTTCTTTTGAATCAGAAATATATTCATAATATCTTCTTATCATTCTTCCAAGACGCCATATTCTCATAAATATATTAAGTACATAGGCCTGAATAAGAACAATATCACCTATCGTTAGTATATTTTTCTGCCATAATTTCAGAGCTATGAAAAACAATCCTACTTCAAGGGTTATAATAAGCCCACCATGAATTGCCTCAGCTACATTACCTAAATTCCAAGAAAATATTCTTAACTTATGAAGCTCCATATTCTTTTCCTCAAAAGCTAAATTTTCCCTATTATTTGCATTAAAAAGTTTAACACTAATTTGATTTGTTATAGTATCTGCTAATAATCCAGTAATTTCAGAATCTTTTTTAGTTCTTTTTATATCGTGTTTTAATTTGTAAAAACTAAACAAAATGTTAATTGTACTGTAAATAATGAGCCAAACTACAACAATAAGCGCCATGTATATATTTTTTCTAAATAATACAATTTCTGCTGCAATAAAAGTCGTGATAAGTGGTAAAAATTCATACATTGCTAAATCCATAACTCCCTCAAAAGAATGTACAAATTTATTTACTTTTTTAACCAAAGATCCAACAAAATTATTATTAAAAAAATCTATTGAATGTTTATGAATTGCTTTAAAAGATTTATTTGATAAATCTGCCATTACACGCGACTCTAAATATGAAACAAGAAAAGAACCTATCCTCCAAAAAATCCAACCTATACAATAAATAAACACGACATTAAATAAAAATCCTGTTAATTTAGCAATGTCTCCATTGCCAACTAGTTCATCAAAAAATTTTTTGTAATACAAAGGAACAACAACATCTGAAAGAGATGCGATTGGTATGGATATTAAACTCAAAATAAGAGAAATTCTATATTTTTTTACATATTTAAAGTAAATTTTTAATGGTTTACTTTTTTGTTTATTCATATATTTAAAATAGACCAGAATATCCGGCCCATTTATTATAGTAGAAGAATATAATATTTAAGCCCTTTTTTTAAATTTTAAATCATAAAACATTACTAAAATTGGTGATGCTACAAACACAGATGAATATGTTCCCGCTATAATTCCGAGCATAAGCGCTAGAGTAAAAAATTTCACAGTTGCTCCACCAAGAAAGAATATTGCAGCAAGAACTATAAATGTCGTAAAAGAAGTATTAAAAGATCTTGGGATGGTTTCATTTATACTTACATTTACCAATTCTTTAAATGTTAAATTTGTTTTTTTATGTAAATTTTCTCTTATTCTATCAAATGTAACAATTGTATTATTTATAGAATAGCCAAGCGTTGTAAGAATAGCCGTTATAAAAAGTGCGTCAATCTCAACATTTAAAAATTTTCCAAGTACAGCAAATACTCCGATTATTATTATAATATCATGTGCAAGCGCCATAAGTGATACTAATCCATATTTCCAGGATTCTACTGGCATTGAAACATGTCTAAATACATATGCTATATATAGCGCTATTGCTATTAAAGCTAATATTGTGGCTAAAAGCGATTTATTTTTTAATTCTTTACCAATTATAGGACCTATTGAGTCAAATTTTTGTTCAACTATATTAGTATTTACTGTACCAATATTAACTGGAATATCTATAATTTGCCCATCTTGAGTTGTTGCTTGGATTGTTTGGGTTTGCGAATCGTCTCCTGTGCTAAATTTTTCAGCTAATTTTGATAAAATTTGTTGATGCTTTTCTTCTGTTATGCTAGGCATTTTTATAGAATACTGATTATTTCCCATTGGCTGAATTTGAGCTTGTTCTATTTGCAATTCCTCAAGTACTTGATTTATTTGGTCAATAGATGGTCTTTCTATATCTTTAAATTCAACAACAAGTATTGATCCTCCAGTAAAATCAGTTCCCAATTTTAATCCAAACACAGCAATAGCTACAATACTTAAAATTACGAAAATTACGGATACTCCAACGAAGTATTTAGAATTTTTTATTATTTGCAAATTTCTCATATTATTTATTGTCTAAATTATTTTATTGCTTAATTTGTTTTTTTGATACACCAAAAAACCATATATATTTTTCCATTTTATCTCTCACAAACAACATTAAAAATGTTCTTGTTATGGTTATTGCTGAAAACATTGATAATACAATACCTATACCAAGTGTTATTGCAAATCCCTTTATCATACTAGAACCTAAATACAAAAGTATTAAACAAGTAATAAGAGAAGAAACATTTGAATCCCTAATTGATGGCCAGGAACGCTTGAATCCTTCTTGTACCGCGAAAGTTAAATTTTTACCAGCCCTAATTTCTTCTTTTGTTCTTTCAAGAATTAAAACATTTGCATCTACAGCCATACCAAAAGACACTATGAAACCAGTAATTCCGGATAATGTTAATGTTATTGGCCACATTTCAAATATCATACCAAT
The DNA here is from genome assembly GCA_029555085.1 of bacterium. Lineage (GTDB taxonomy): Bacteria > Patescibacteriota > Patescibacteriia > UBA1558 > S5-K13 > STF1-138. Next base: position 3,423 of record JAKPTO010000015.1, read on the forward strand.
TAGAACTCCATATATTGCAAGAGCAATTACAGATATAAATCCTAAAAATCTATAAGCTAGTATCATAAAAATTGCAAGAACAATAAGACCATAAAGTCCAGCCATTAAACTTTGATTTAAAGATTCCTTTCCAAGTGTTGCTCCAACTGTTTGCTGACTAACTAATTTTATTGGAACTGGTAGAGCGCCAGCGTTTAATCTTTGTGATAATTGTTTTGCTTCTGTTATTGTGAAATTTCCAGAAATTACAGCTTGCCCCTGACTGATTTTTTCATTTACCATTGGTGCTGTTATTATTTCTCCATCAAGAACTATAGCTACTCTTTTTCCAACATTTCTTTCTGTTATTTCAGTGAAAAGTTGCGCGCCCTCGGTGTTGAATTCTAAAGCTACTTGAGCTTGTCCTGTTGTATTGTCAAAAGTAACATTTGAAGTTTTGAGATGTTTTCCGGAAAGTTGCGTATTAATCCAGCTTGTATCCATAGCAGGATTTTGTTTTAAAAACAATATATGTTGGGATTTAACTTCTCTATCACTGTCAGAACCACGCTCCTCTATTTTTTTGATTATATGATAACCAAATTGACTTTCAACAACTTGGTTGTACACTTTTCCATTTTGTAATTTATTAAAAATAACATCGGCATATGTAGGATCTAGCAAATCTTGTTTGTAAAAATCAACTATTCCGCCATTATCTTTTGATCCTGGATCCTCTGATAATTCTGAGGCTAATTTTGCAAAATCCTCACCAGCTAAAACTTTTTTTAATGTATCTTCCGCTTTTGATTTTGCCTGCGAATTCAATTGATCCATTTCTTCTGGAGCGAGTGTTTGCCCTTGTTCTTTAAATTCTAATAATGGAGTTTCTCCTATTTTTTGTATTGCCTCCTGAACATCAAAAACACCAGCAAGCTCTACTATTATTTTATCATCTCCACTTGTTTGAATAACTGGTTCTGCTACTCCAAATGCATTAACTCTTCTTTCTATTACATCTCTTGCACCTTCAAGAGCAGAGGCTCTATCAGCTGTTTCTATATTAGAAAAATCAGCTTGGTAAACTAAATGCGCACCGCCCTGTAAATCAAGCCCTAAAAGAGGTTTAAATTTATTAAAAAAAGAACTTCCAGGGACCCAACTTGGAACATTTGGACATACAACTAAAGTAGCAAAAATTGTTAAAATAATTATAAGCAAGAAACTTAATCTTACTTTTGATATCTGCGACATTGTTTTAAATTTATTTGGTTAAGAATTATAATCTATAATAATGTAATGATAAAAAAAAGTCAATGATAAATAATCATTAACTATATAATATTAACTATTAAAATAGCTTTTATTTATTTAAATTTTTATAAGCGCGTTCCCATGTTTGAGACATTTTAGAAGATATTACATTATCGTGCTTTTTAAAATGTCCGCATAATTTACAAAATGTATCAAGTTCATCCAGCATTAAATCACTTTTATCTGGAATTGATTTTCTTCCTTTATTTAATTTAAAAACTCTGTCTATTCCGCCAGCAACAGCACATGGGTAATATCCGTACATATTCAAACCCATTCCGCAATATTTAAGAATTTGACAACCATTTCTAAAGTCCTTATTTTTATATTCATCTAAATCAATGGGCGCAATATTAAAAGAAGAAAATTTATTTACAACTGTTTTTTTATTTGAATTTATAATAATTACATCCTTTGGAACTTTATTTAATTCCTCTTCTAATATTCCATTTGTAACTAAACATATTTTTGTTTTTCTTGAAAAATGATTTTTATAATCTAAAATTAAATTAATGATTTCAAAAATATTGGGATGTACTAATGGTTCTCCGCCAACAAGAGAAATTTTGCGCCATTTTATATTTTTTTCTATGCTCTGTTTTATAAAATCTTGAATTTGTTCTATTGTCATGGATTCTTCAGTTGGCGCCTGAGTACAAGATCTATTACAATTTGGACAACTTAAATTACATTTATATGTTATGTCAATTTCTATTGAATTATTGCTTCTTTTGTATTGAAAACCAAAAATTCGAGTCGCAAGTTTAGAGACTCTGATTGGTCTTATAAAATCCAATAAAAAGATCTTCAAATTTGTAAGATTATTTTGAAGTTTTTTGGACAAATGCTTTTTTATGTAAGTTCTGTAAACACTCATTTTGTTTATAAAGTTCTTGTATTTGATTTGCTATTTTATTCCATGAAAAATTTTCCTGTATATATTCTGCTGTTTTTTGTGCTTTTGCTAATGCTGTATCATAATTTTCAATCATCCATGACATTTTTGTTTTTAATCCTTGTACATCTTTATTTTTAAAACCATAAATCAAACCCTTGTCTATAAAATCTTGATTTGCTTCTATTTCACTTGCTATCAATGGAAGTCCATGAGCCATGGCTTCAAGAAAAGAAATTGAAAGTCCTTCATTTTCTGATGGTAAAACATAAGCATATGCATGAGTAAACAATGCGTCTAAATTTCCATCCATTTGTGTTCCTGTAAAAATTATATTTTTTTCATTTTCTACCATTTTCATAAGTTCCATTTTATAGTCATCATTATGAAAAGTATCTCCAACTATTACTAACTGAAAATCTGGATTATTTAATTTTTTGTAAGCATCAATTAAATAGTGAACACCTTTATGTCTGATTAATCTTGTTACATATAGAAAATATTTTTTTGGTTTTATGTTGAGTTTTTCTAATATTTCAGTATTTTCGTTTTTTTCTATACTAAAACCATTTGGAATATAATCGACTTTTTTTCCATAATCATCTAAGCAATATTTTTGAATGTATTGAGAAACGGCAATTGTTTTGTGTGGAAAATAACAAACAGTCCATTCTCCAATTCTTAACATAAGTCTTGCAAAAAACCCCCATTTTTGATGAAATCTGTCTAAGCAATGAAATGTTCCAACAACTTTTGCGCGTGAAAAAATTCTTGGAATAAAACTCATAAGAGATGCTCCAACAGAATGATAGTGAATAACATCATATTTTTGAAACAAAGCATGAATTGTAGAAAAGAGAACATGAGTAATTGTGTCTAAATTTTTTGTTCTTATACTTGGAATTGAAATCAGTTTTACACCTTTATATTCTTTTAAATTTTTATCAGTATAATAATCTCTTGTATACACAAAAACTTCATGACCTAATTTTGCCATTTCAACAGCCAAATTCTCAACATGCGCTTCAACGCCACCCTGAGTCATTGGAATTCCTTTTTGTCCTATGTATGCAATTCTCATAATCTATTATTTAATTATTTACTGTTAGCGCATTATTATATACTTTTACTAAATTTTCATAATAATGAGCCGAAGTAAATATATTATTAATATTATTAGTTAATTTATTATCATACATTAAATAATTTATTTTGTCAAGAGTATCTTTTGAATTCTTAAAATCGTATATTAACACACTTTTATCTAATTTTGAAAGTTCTGTATTTCCGCCCAAATTTACGGCTAAAACAGGCCTTTTTAGACAAATTGACTCAATTATTGCCATATTACAGACTTCATCGCACAAACTTGGAACAACTATAAATTTAGCTTTTTCTATAATTTTAAATAATTGATCCTGTGGTTTATAACCCAATAATTTAATTTTATTTTCAAAATTTAATTTGTGTATTAACTTTTCAATTTTTGATCTTTGATCGCCGTCGCCAACAATATAAAACTGAAAATCACCATTTAAATCTTTTAATATTTTTATAAACTCTACCAAACCTTTTTCTTTTGATAATCTTCCAAAGTATAAAAAATAATCGTCCGTTTGTGAATTTTGTTCTTTGCTGGAAATATTAGTAAAATTATAAATTACATGCAAATTTTTAAATCCGCGAGATTCTAATTGATTTTTTATAAATTTACTAGGACAAATGAAAGCATCTATATTTTTTTTGAAACTAAAAAATATTTTTCTAAAAATAAATTCCTTTATTAAAATAATATTTTTAAAGTGAAAAGGATTCCATCTTTTGTTTCTATTGTAATTCGGACCTATTATTGAATAATCATGAGTTGTCATTACAATTGGAATATTTTTCTTTTTTATTTCTGAAATTATTGAAAAACTAAGATGAAAATTTATATTATGAATATGACAAATATCAAAAGTTTTATTTTCCAACATTTTTCTAATACATTTTTTAGCTTCGAAATTGTAAAAATATTTAAATAAATTTTTTGGTTTTTTATCATTATATTCTGGCCAAAAATCTTCATTTCTTAAATTCTTTTCATTTTGCATACTAAAAACTGTCACCTCATGACCATGTGATTTTAACATTTCTTCAAGCGCCAAAAGATGCACCTCAGCTCCGCCTCTTGCGTAATAATAATTATTTATTAAAAGAATTTTCATTTGAATAATAATTTAATTTTTTCTTTTATAATCCAATAAATTACTTTATAAAAATATTTTTTCATAGAACCCCTAGTATTACAAATACTAAAATGTTCTTGTGTTGTATTTTTATATTTTGAGTTTAGAGAATTAAAATTATCAATATTAGCTATTTTTTCATTTATTAAATTACTTGGATAAATGTCTCCTTTGGAGTCAATAAAAGCTGAGAAATTTCCAGAATCTGCAGGTATTAATCTTTTCTTATTTTTTAAATAATATAAAAGTCCGTAGTCAAAATATGCTCTAAGCCATTTTTTCATATTCCAGGATTTCAATTGATCACGCACTATATAATTAATTTGATTTTCTAAGTTTTGATCAAAAAATATATTATTATCTTGTTTATTAAAATATATTTCAGAATTTTGAACAGATGACATTGAAAATTCAACACCTAATTTTTTTGAAAAATCGTAAACAGTTTTTAGTTCGTTTTTGTTGTTGTTTGAAATTGTAAATGCAATTCCAATATTTTTTATTTTATTTTCTTTCAATTCTTTTATTGTTTGAATAGCATTTTCAAAAGATTTTTCTACTCCTCTTATTTCATTATGTATTTTTTCTGTTCCATCTATTGAAATTCTAATACCAATATTTTTGTCAATAAAAACTAGCTTTTTCATTAAACTCACAATTTGATTTGTTAAAAGTCCATTGCTTGAAATAATTATATTTGAATTGGGATTATTTTTTTTCAAAATTTTAACAATATCGCACAAATCACTTCTTAAAAATGGCTCGCCACCAGATAAATTTATATATTTTAAATTATGTAATTTTTCAAATTTTTCCAAACTTAAATCAACTGGATTTTCTGTTTTCCATATATTACACATTGCGCATTTTAAATTGCATTTTTCAGTTATTGCTATAACTAAACTTTTTATTGACATATTTGTATAAAACTTGATTTTTTTAACAATATATGTTAAAAATAATATTAATAATAATGTATAAATTGTAGCATATTTATCAATAAATGTCAAATAAATCTAATAAAAAATTAATAATCATTTTAGAGGGAATTTTATCTATTTCTGCGCTTATTTTTATATCTTTTTTTAATTTAAATTTAAGCGTAGCTCTGGGAATTATAATAATTGCAATACTTATTCCTCTTTTTATAATATTCCCATATTATTCTCTTTTGCTTCTACTAATAGTTAGAAATTCTACTGATCTATATGCTGAAAATGTTTTTATTGATTTTTATTTTGTATCTTTAAACTTTTCTTCCATACTTGGAATAATGATAATTCTATGGGCAATTTATGTAATTTTAAAAGAAAATATTGACATAAAAAAAATTCCACTTTCTATACCGTGGATTTTATTTTTATTTTGTGCGTCCTTAAGTTTAATTTATTCTATTGATAGGGCTAGTACTTTAAAAAATTTAACAAAATTATTCAACTTTTATTTTATTTATATAATTTTTTATCATTATTTTCAAAACGCTCAAAATAAACATAAAACAAGAAAATATTTTATTTTATCCATTTTATTTTCGTTTTTCATTCCTTTAATATTTGGTTTGTATCAATTTATTTTTAATAAGGGATATGTCGGTCCGGAAGGATTAAATAGAGTTTACGGAACTTTTACTCACCCAAATATTTTTTCATTCACATTGCTGTTTCTCTTATTTATCTTAGTAATTTTGTATACACAAAATTATTATAAAAAAAGAAAAAAAGAAAATAAATTAATATTATGGCTTATTTTTATAACAATATTCACATTGATAAATACTTTTACAAGAAGTGCCTGGCTTGGAGCCCTTGCATTTATTTTTCTATGGATGTTTTTATATAAAAAAAATAAAATTTTTAGTGTTCTATATTGTGTCTCCATTATTGCATTTACTTTATTTTTAGTAATAAATTATACTCCGCTTAAATATTATGATTTTAATAACATTGATTTTGTTAGAAGATTAACAACTTCTGATACTTCTATTTCTTCTACGCAATGGAGAATGCTCTCCTGGAGACAAATGTCAAGCTATGTTTATAAATCTCCAATCATTGGATTTGGGCTGGGTACATATAGATTATTAAGAGAAAAACAAATATATTCTAGTGTCTATGAATATCCGTACTATGCCCACAATGATTACTACCAAACACTAATTGAACTTGGTGTAATTGGTTTATTTTTTTATTGTAATTTATTATTGCAAACATTTCGCAATATTTATAAAAAATATTTACAAAAAAAAGACAAAACAATTCTTTTATCTTTATTTGGAATAATTATTATTTTTTCAATAGGATTTGTTGATAATATTTTAACATCAACTTCCCTACAATGGCTCATTTGGGCCTATATTGCGTTTTTACTTACCTAAATTAAAAGGAGGCAGAAAATTTGCTCCATCTCCTACCTCCTAAGAGGTTTTTATACCTATTTGATATTGCCCGCTGGCAATATCCCTTTTGAATCATCGATCCGGAATCGAAATTCCAGATTTTCCCTTGTTACTTTGGGATCCTGTTTCGGATCATATCCGAAAGCAGAGAACCTATCAACAAAACCGTAACCGGTTTTTCCGTCCCTTGTTAGGATCTCTACGGCAAAATAGCCATATCCATCCTGACTCAGAACTTCATTTTTCTTTACTCTAGCAACTAGAGCATTGTAGCGTAGCTCCATTCCCTTGCTAGAGTTGTTGTAATGTAGTGTAGCTTTTTGAATATCTGCTACACTAAAGGGTTTAAAATCTTTGGTTAGCCCTGGACCTACCAGGTAAAAATCCTTTGGATTATTAGCCTGGCGTCTAATGACGAACCAGCCCTCAAATTCAGAGCTAAGGCTATAGCTGATTACTAGCTCATCGCCTTCCTCGAGAACGCTAAAACGCTCCCTGCTGTCTACTTGTGCATAGGTAGCAGACAACAAGCACACAATGATGATCATCATAATGATCTTTTTCATAATTCCTCCTGGAATTTTTTATTTTTTTTGGATTTTTATTTTAGAATGAAATCACTACACTCTACAAATAAAAACCCTCTCGGTGCTTATATAATACTCCATATAAAAAATTTGTCAAGTGCTTGTATATGCACACATTATTGGTCTAAATTATATTAAAATGTATTGTTTTCTTAAAAAAGATAAATTTTTTGTATAAATTAAAAGAGGGTGGAAACGAATTTTCTCGCTTCCACCCTTTGAAGTTTAGTAGGTGACCGGTGTTATTAGCACCGATCCTCTTGTTTTCGAAAGATTAAATTCGAAATGTGACTTGCCCGGGTCACGACTGTAATTGACTGTTCGGTCAATCACATACTGCGACCAGTCACACAGAGAATAGGCCGGGGCTGTAACCAGCTTTCCTGCCTTCTCATATGTGACGAGGCATTCCCACGTCAAATCGTGGGGGCCTTCCACGAGATTCGCTATGGGCACCTCAGAATAAAATCCCTGGGCGCCTGGCGCATCGGCGTGATAAACACAGGTCCAGACTTTATCTAGATAAAGTCTGGGCTCCTCTATTTTTATTATCCGATACACCGGTTTTCCATCCGGTGTGCGCCCAGCCATAGGTCCAACCAGGTTGTCTCCGACTGCCACGAAGTGGCACTGGAGGTCTGGTTGGGTTGAATAGTATACCAGCAACATGCTGGAATCCTCCGCCTTGGGACCGATTTCGATCCTGACGGGTTTTGCGAGTATAGCAGTAATGGCCATCAGTGCGATGGCAAAAATTAGCATTTTCTTCATTTTTCCTCCTATGCTATGGGGTTATTGTGGTCCAATACCAGCCCATTGACCTCGAAGGTCCACGGGCTCGATGTTACTGGTTATCCCATTTTCTATTTTGGCGGTAAATAATTCCTCGCCATAATAGAGATATTGATTTATCAATTCCACTCCTCCGACGGTGATACCAAAAATTTTTGGATTTCCGGGATCATCAAAGGAGAAGATTTTCAGATTAAAGACTTGGTTAGGGAATAATCTAAGAGTCGTCTCCCAACGATTGTATGTTGAGTTCCAACTCATTTTTTCCCTACAGAACTGGGATCCAGACCAGGCAATTTTACATTGCATATCCGCTGTGCACGGCTCTGTAAAATTGATAATCTGGTCTTGGGGGATTGGCAGAAGTTGCACTCCATCCGCAGTATAACCACCAACACCATCCCAGTAACAATTTACCTTCACAAGTCCACTTTGGGGGATACCTAATGTAAATAGTTCCCCTGCAAAGTTTTTTCCGAAAGTATAACACGGAATATTTACTTTCGGTCTGTCTTGAGGGAAAACCCCATCTGGTGATTGAGACAGGAGCATTCCCGTGCAATTTAACGTTTCTAACACATTGCCAGAAGCGTCATATCTTTTTAACACGGGAGCACCCCAAAGCACTTCTAAATCCCCATTGGGTTTTTCTAGAGCAAATCTTACTCGGTTTACACTATCTTCATCCTCCGGAATGCTCCGGATCAACACCATCGTAGAAAATGAATTAAATGGTGTTGTTGGACCAACAGTCCCCAATAATATTTTTTCCCCAGTATCATTGGGGTGTAATCTTACAGGTCCACTTTGGGGATCCTGAAAGAATCCACTCCCCGCGATAACCCATACCTTGTCTCCGTTTTGGGGATTCTTGGCGGGGTCTTTAGAGGGCTCGGGATCTGATGTGTGAAGCTTATAATAGCTTCCACTAGGATCAATAAAATCCCCATCGGTTATAACTTCCGGTCCCAAGATGTTGTCTGCAACCGAATTTCTGTCGCAACCAACAATCATAAGGGAGATTAGTATCACCACGAAAAAAAAGTTTTTCATTTTATCTCCTTTTTAATGTAATCTAATGTAAATACCTACTTGGCATGTTCCAAAACAATGTCAACTTACATTCCATGAGATCGTCACTGCGATCTTCCTGGTCCTCAAGTTGTTCACAAGTTTTGGTATAGCCAAGAATACCCTCTATCATCCACCTTCCTTTCGGCCTGTAGAAGGCACCAACCCTATAGTCACACCTTCTAAACCTCGACCACTCATTTTGGTCATCCCTATTTTGAATGTGAAAAATTTCTCTATGACTTACAAAAAGAAGCCAATTTTCACTAAATGAACGCCCGACTCTCGCATCAAATGAATAATGCTCGAACCCAGGAGCTCTCAGAGTATCCACCATCTCAGATGGTGTTAGTTGATACCCTCCAGATGCAAACATATACCACCTTTTAGGCTCAAGTTTTAATGAACCCGTGACGGCATATGTCCTGGGATTTTTGTTAAGGACGGTGTTGGCAAACACCTGGAAATGGTTGTTGCCATCCATACTGAGTTTTTCATACCCAGCATAGATGCCGTCCTCTTTGGGTATTGGGATGTAGCTCATTGAGAATCTTTCCCAAATCCTCTCATCTGTGAGTTCGTAATACTCGCATTTTAGATGAGCGAATTCGCGATAATCTCGTCTCCATCCCATTTCAAAGAAATTTCTCCGAATGGGTTGCCACTGGACACCTAGGGTGGTGTGCCAGTCATAGGGACCATCTTGGTAGCCCCCCTCAAAACCGGCAATGATGGCAAAGTTATCTTTCAGACACACTTTACCACCAATAGATACTATTCCGGAGTAAATTCCCTTATCAGTGGTGTTATAATCCACTAGAGTATATCCATTTGTTCCCAGAACCCTAAAAAATGGTTCCCCAAATAAATCAGTGGCCCCAGAGACCCACCCCCAAACGTGGGCACACAGTCTTCTCTCTATCACTTCTACAAAAATCGTATCAGTGACTGTTTGATAGACCGGATAGGGCCTATCAACATAGACTGTGTCGTGCACAACAACCTCATAAGGTTCTGGCACGTATTTGATTTCAATTGAGGGTTCGGGCGGAGGTTTGGGCAAGTCCAGTTCCTTCCAACAATGGTTGTTGCACTGAACTTTTCCGTTTAAATTGTTCTGAAACCAATAGCTACAGAACAACTTTCCAGTCAGTGAGTTGTAGGCCTTTACCAGCCAGGCACTGGCTGGCTTTACATTAAAATTTTCTCCGATTGTCACTTGTGCCAATCGGACAATGATATTAGGGGAGTACTTTCCTCCATAGCATTCCCCGTCAAACCTCTCTCCGGATGTCACAACGACCTTTTCCTTAATGTCGTTGTTGAAATTGGAGATGAGACTATCCGCACAGTCCGGAGCTATTACTCCAACCGCAACCAATAATCTCATGTGATCTTCAAACTTCTCGAGGCAACTTACGTCGCCTCCCATCTTTACCCATGTCCATGGCCTACCGCGATGGACTTCCACGTTTTTCCCTTTGTATTTCAGGGCAAAAAGTCCAGAAAAACAAAAAAGGAAAACTACGAAGACGAAAATTATCTTTTTCATCTTTTAATCCTCCATATTTTTTATTTTTTTTAATGTGCTATTTTTTATCTAAAACGCTTACGCGTAATATTTTTAATTTTATTTACCTAATAATCTTCTTCTTAATTCTTCAAAATCTATATTGTCTGAAATATTTCTATTTTGCGAATTATTGTTAATATTATTATTTGCTGAATTTTCTGTATTATTTTCTTGAGCTTCTGCTTGATTAAAAACTAATTTAATTTTTTGATGTGTTTTGGCTTTTTTATTACTAGAATTAAAGAAGTTATTTAAACTAGCATCAAAATTTGTATATTTATTTGGAAACAATACCATAAATGAAATATTAAAAAACACGGCTAAAATAAAACTCGTAAAAATATTTACAAACCAATTTGGTCTCACTGGATAATTTGATGTAACTGGAGTATCAATAATTTGTAATTTAATTAAATCTCCCGCGCCATGATAATCTTTGTGTGTTTGAAAAAGTGTATTTATAATATTGTTTAAATGTTTTTCTGCTTCAAAAGCTGATTCATTATATACTTTTATTTGTACTATTGATGTATTTGGAATAATTTTTACATCAACTTGCCTTTTCCAATGATTTCTTTTTTGTTTTTCACTTGCATAAAATTTAAAAGGAGTGTCTGGATATTTTTCTATAACTTGATTTCTGAATGATGATGATAAAATTGCATCGCTTATATTTTTAGATATGGCCTCAGATGCTTTACTAGCAATGTATGCATCCATTTGCATTTGTTGATTCTGAATTATTAAAATTTTTGCAGTTGATGAGTATTCTATTTTTTGAAAAACTGTTAATATACAAGATATCAATATAAAAATTAATACAAAGAAAACAAAAGCAAACTTATTCTGTAATGAAAAGTTTAAAACGCTTTCTGATTTTGTTGTTATTTTTTCTTTCATATTATTTTATTGTTATTTCTTTATCACTATATAAACTAAAATTTGAATAATAATCTAATATATTTAATTCATAATTTACTTTTTCAACCCCTGGTTGTTTTTGTATAAATAATTTATAACTACCATTTTCTAAATATTTCTTCATTCCATTCGGTAATTTATATTTAAATGTAAGGGTTTTTGAATGTTTTGGTTCTATTGATATAAATGTTCCAAAAATTGTTTTCCCATATAAATTATATACATCTGTTTGACCTGGTTTTTCTGTTCTATCTGTTTCCATAGAGCCCACTGTTTCTATTAATTCTGAGCCCATTGGTACTAAAATTCTTGTATATGTTCTGTATCTTGTTGAATTCCAGGAAAATGTTCCATTGTGGGTGTATGTAATATCTACTTGCGCTATCAAATCCTCGTTTTCTTTTTTAATATTATATTTTACACTTCTATCAATAAATTGATCTGATTTATAACTTGCTAAATTACTATCTACTACCATTATATAATCAGAATTTTTATTTTTTATTTCTCCTGCCCAGTTATTCTGAATTAATATATTTTCAATTTCAGAATCCGTACTATAAACAAGAATATTTTTATTTTGCAAATTTTCATCAATTATATCTAGAATTTTAGAATAATCTGATAAGCTTCTGTTTTTCAATCCATCTAAAATTGACTGCGCTAAAGATTTTATAATGTCTTTTCTATCCCAGTGTGAAATATTTCTCTCTTTGTAATATAATTCAACTGCTTTTTGTAAATCATCAGTAAAATTTTCTTTTTCAAATATCACACCTTCAATATTTTGTATTCCTATTACGCCCAATAGTTCTCCAACAACATCTGGTGTTAATGCAATCACTCCATCAATATTTCCCATATCTCCAGATTCAAGTTTATATAAATCAATACAATTTTTCATAGATTCTGGAAAACCAGGTTCAAAATTACAATCTCTCATATACCACTCTGGTGTTTCGAGATATTTTGCAATCGGAGCTGGTATGTCATTTTTTAACTTTCCTATTGCTTGGCTATCCAAATGGTATATGTCATCAATGAATATATTTTTAATTTTTGTATTTTCTATTGTTAAGATTCCGTATGTTCCTATAAATCCACCTGTTGGGCGAAGTTCTGTATTGTTTTGAAATAATAATAAATATTTTTTTTCAGCATTTATTCCAGCTATATCATAAATGTACTCATTGAATGGTTCTAAAAATTTTAATGCTTTTGATATAAAATTTATATTCTCTGATAACTTATCATTGTCAACGCCCAAAACACTCTTTATAATATTTAAATTTATTGCTAAATTTTCAAAGCTAGTTCTAAAATTTTTTAATTGATCTTTGTTTTTTAATAAATAAAGTAAAATATCATTTCTTGAAGCGTCATTACTAAGTGAAGATAAAATATTATACGATCCACTAGTAATAACTTTAGCGTCTTTTACTATATTTTCAATTGCTGTAAATTTTGAATTTACTATTGGAATAAACTTAAATATTTTCAATAACTTCAAATTTTTTTCAATAACAGCTATATCACCATTTGTTTGGTTTAATAAAATTTTCACAGAATTATAGTCATCATTTTTAGCGTATTCTTGTATTTTTGTTAGGTTGTTTTTTATCAACATCCCACGAGAATAAACTGTTTTTATGGGCAAAACTACGAAATAGATACTAAAAATGATCAAAAATAATACTATTACTATAATTACTAGTTTTGTATTTTTTTTCATGGTTTCTTTTTTATTATAATTTTTATTTTTTTAATAACTTATCTTACATCAAAACAAAAAATTTGTCAAGCTCTTTCTATGTTGACAAATTATTCAACTTATTTCCTTATATACACAAAAAATCTTCAATAATTTGAAGACTTTTTGTTTAAATTTACAAGTTATAGAAAATATTATTTAACTTTATAAGTTAATGTAATATTTGATGAAACTTCCGACTCTCCAGAATTTATTATTGGGGAACTCTCTGCCTTGTTTAGACCAGCTACGCCCATCGCAAGATTTACTGTTTCACAAGCTTGATAATAGTCATTTTCATATACTCCAATAATTTTCCCCAACTTAATGCCGGACTCTTTCTCCATTTGACGAGCTTTTTCCTTTGCATTTTTTATAGCCTCTGCTCTTGCCAAAGCCTTTAATCCTTCTTGATCATCAATTGTAAATGCTACATTTCCAATTTGATTTGCGCCTATATTTGCAGATTCTTTAATTACATCTCCTATTTTATCTAAATTTCTTATTTTAATAGTTATTTCCTGATACAATTCATAGCCAGCAATCGTTGCTCGCCCACCGTCTCTAGGGTAAACATACGATGGATTCACAGAATAAGCTGTTGTTTTTATGTCTTTTTCTTCAATTTCCATTTTTTTCATTTGCTCTATAATGTTATTCATTTTATCAGCACCTTCTTTTACAGCTAGCTGAGCTTCTTTTTTAACTTCTGTTTTTATTCCTAATTTAATTGTTGCAATATCTGGTTTTGCAAAAACACGCCCCTCTGCAGAAATACTAACCAAATTATTATCATTAAATAATTTATCTTTTAAAATTGACACAACCCCTAATCCTATCACTCCTAAAATTAGTATTAGGGTTAAAAACCTATTCCAACAATTTAATTTGGAATTGTAATTTTTTATACAATCTTGTTTTTTTTCTTCTTCCATGTATTTGTCTTTCAGCTTCTCCTCCTTCTCAGCTGATTAATTAATTTTTAATTTATATTTTATATAATTTATACTATTGGCGATGTTGGTGGTGCTTTAATTGGTGTTGAATTTGTTTCTTGTTTTTTTATTTTACTAAACACAAAAATATATAAAATTTCCAAAACCCCAATTGTATTTAATAACATTAAAACAATAAACCATGTTTTTTGCTGCTTTTGAGCTGATTTCCACAAAGCCACGCCCTTCCAGGGTAGAGACCATAAGGATATAATAATTATTAAATTAATTTGTACCTGTGTTAAGGGTTCCATAATATAGTTGATAGTATTAAATATATTATATCACAATTTTACATAAAAAAATATTTTTTCTTTCTTGTATATAAGTATATCCAAAATAGTAAAATCGACAAATTGTTCATTTTGTTCGTCCTTTTTATTTTCTATTTTTCATTCCCATTTTTCTTCCTCTATTTGCAAATCTATGCGCTTCTTCGCGAACTTTTAAAAGTGTTGACTTGATATTTTCTGCTAATATTTTTTGATTTTTATTTAAAGAATTTGAAAAAACTAATTTATTATTATCATATTTTGAAATTCCAACAATGGGAATATTAATATTATTTTTAAGAAAATATTTATTTATAAAATCAACTTGTGGCTTTCCACCGTCAATCATTATTAAATCAGGATATTGCCATTCATTATGTTTCATTCTTCTTTCAAGCATTTCAAGTAATGCTCTCTCATCGTCAGAACTCGGCGCGGTTTTTATTTTAAATAACCTATATTCATTTTTATTCGGCTCGTTGTTTTCAAAAACAACCATTGATCCATAAGTTTCACGACCTGCAAAATGAGAAATATCATATCCCTCAATTCTATTAATTTTTTTATTTAAATCTGTTTCGTTTGTGAGTAATGAAACATCTTGAATATGACGCAAAGCTTTTACTGATTCAGGATTTTCCTTTGATAATTTGTTTATTAATTTTTTCTTTTCACCAGATAAAAATAAAATAATGTTTGTTATATTTTTTCTATAATCTTTTTTTGTAATTTTCCCCATGCAAGTTCCTGGACAAAGTCCTATTTGATAATCAAAACAAGGTTTTCCATTATTTGCTTTACATGTGCTATATGGAAATATTCGTCTAATAATTTTTAAAGCATTTTGAATTAAATACAATGATTGGTAGGGACCAAAAACAGCAAAATCTTTTATTGGAAATTTTATGAGTTCTCGTTCTCTAACAATTTTAATTGTCGGATAATCGCTTTTTTTATCAATTACAATATAGATAAAAGATCTATTATCTTTATCTTTTACATTATATTTTGGCAAAAATTTTTTAATATTTTGCGCCTCAAGAATAATTGCTTCAAGTAAATTATCTGTTTCGATATATTTTATATCTTTAGCTAATGAAACCATTTCAGCAATTCTCTCATCAATATCCTTCCTAAAATACTGAGAAACTCTATTTCTCAAACTAGTTGCGCGACCAACATAAAGAATTTCCCTTTTTTTGTCTAAGAAAAAATACACTCCTGATTTTTTAGGAAACTTTTTTATTTTGTCTTTTAACTGCATGAATTAATATTATAATAAATTACTATTTTTTACTATATTGACATGTGGCTTAAAAAGAATAACATAAATATAGAAAAGCAATTTTATGAAAAATAGGGGCCTTATTTTATTTAAAAATAAATATAGAACTTCGTCTATCAGATTAAAAAACTGGGATTATTCTAGTCCTGGTTTTTATTTTATTACAATTTGTACAAAAAATATGCAAAATATGTTTGGTAAAATTATTAATGAAAAAATAATATTAAATAAATACGGATATATTGTGAAACATTATTTAAAGCAAATACATGCGCATTTTCGTTTCGTTTGTGTCGATTCGTTTATTGTAATGCCAAACCATATTCATTTAATATTACAAATTAAACACACACATACACGTAGAAACGTAGAATTGCTACGTTTCTACGGAAACGAAAATGCGCAAATGTCAAAAATTTTCACCAAAGCCAAAATCAATTTCATCAATCATTCATTCATATAAATCCATTACTATTCGCAATAGTTTTATTTCTTCAAATAATGTTTCAAATATTTTCCTGTTACGCTTTTTTCATTTCTCGCAATATCTTCAGGTGTTCCATGAGCAATAACTCTACCACCATTTTCTCCACCATCGGGACCTAAATCAATTACACAATCTACTGATTTTATAACATGCAAATTATGTTCAATAATCAAAATTGTATTTCCATGTTCAACCAGTTTATTGAGTACACGAAGAAGAAGTTCAATATCATGATAATGAAGTCCTGTTGTTGGCTCATCAAGTAAATACAATGTTTTCTTGCCAAGAGTATGAGTAAGTTCTTTTGCAAGTTTTATACGCTGAGCCTCTCCACCAGAAAGTGTTGTAGCAGGTTGTCCTAATTTCAAATATCCAAGCCCCACATCAATTAAAACTTTTAATTTGTCAGTTATATAATAATTTC
Source organism: bacterium (assembly GCA_029555085.1). Taxonomy (GTDB): domain Bacteria; phylum Patescibacteriota; class Patescibacteriia; order UBA1558; family S5-K13; genus STF1-138. The sequence continues at coordinate 20,391 of JAKPTO010000015.1, forward strand.
CATCAAAAAGTTTATACGCTTCATCAATTGTTAAATTTAGCACATCCGCAATGCTATGATTTTTGTATTTTACCTGTAAAGTTTCTCTGCTAAATCTTTTTCCATGACACACTTCACACTCAACCATTACTGGTGGCAAAAAGTGCATTTCGATTAAATTAAATCCAGCTCCATCACATGCCTCACATCTTCCCCCAGCTCGATTAAATGAGAAACGCGACAATGTATAAGCTCTTTCGCGTGACTGGGGAAGTTCTGCAAAAAATTCTCTAATTGGTGAAAATATTCCAGTATAAGTTGCTGGATTTGATCTCGGCGTTCGACCAATTGGTGATTGATTTATTTCAACTATTTTATCAACATATTCTAATCCTTTTATTTCTTTTACATTTTGTAAATTTTGTTTTGCCGGGCGACGCATTATGCGTTCAATATTTTTATACAAAACATCGTAAACAAGCGATGATTTTCCACTTCCCGATACCCCAGTAACTCCAACCATGCGACCTAACGGAATTTCTACATTTACTCCTTTTAAATTATTTGCTTTGGCGCCAATAATTTTTAAAACTCCTTTGTTTTTCTCGCGTCTATGATTTGGTATTGCAATTTTTTTCTCACCTCTTAAATATTGTAAAGTCAAAGATTTATCATAAGGCTTTTTTGATTCTAATAATTCAAGAGTATTTCCAATTGCAGTAATTTCTCCACCATGTACTCCTGCAAGAGGCCCTAAGTCAACTAAATAATCTGATTCCAAAATTGTTCTTTCGTCATGCTCAACAATTACAACAGTATTATTTTTATCTCTCAAAGTTTTTAATGTTTCAATTAACCTATCCGTATCTCTTTCATGAAGTCCAATTGTTGGCTCATCAAGAACATAAAGAGTTCTAGATAAATGTGAACCAATTTGTGACGACAATCTAATTCTTTGTGCTTCTCCACCTGATAATGTTTCAGCTTCTCTGTCAAGCGACAAATAATGGAGTCCAACTTTTAATAGAAATTCATATCTCGCTATTATTTGATTTATAACGGGATCTGCAATTTCATGCTGACGTTTGGTCATTTTATCTCTAAAATTACTAAAAAATTCAATTGCTTTGTCGATTGTGAGTGCGCAAATTTCTGCGATATTTTTCTTATTAATTTTTATTGATAATGTTTCGTCTTTTAATCTTTTTCCATTGCATTTATCACAAATTTTATCCGTAAAACCTATTTTTCCCAAACCAAAACATTGTGGACATGCTCCATGAGGGGAATTAAACGAAAAAAGTCGTGGTTCTATTTCTGGAAATGAAAAATTGTCATTTGGACAAGTCCAGTTTGCTGAAAGTAAAAATTCTTCTCCATTTATTTGAACGATTACAAGTCCCTTGCTATATGAAAGTGATAATTCTACTGCTTCAAAAATACGCGATTCATCTGAAAGCAGTACTTTATCAACCACTAAATCAATACTGTGTTTTTTCTTTGGATCAATTAATATTTTTTCACGAAGAGATTTCATATTTCCATCAACTCTTACTTCGCCATACCCAAGCTTCAAATAATCATAAAGCATTTGATAATACTCGCCTTTTCTATCTCTTACAACAGGAGATAAAATTACAGCATAATCTTTTTCAGATTTTTTACGCGACAAAATTATATCAACCATTTCTTCCAATGATAATTTTTCTATTTTTGTACCACATATTGGACAAAAAACTTCTCCAAGACGAGAATATAAAACACGAAGATAATCATAAATATCAGTAAGAGTTCCAACTGTGGATCTGGGATTATGTGAAAGCGCTTTTTGGTCAATTGAAATTGATGGAGCAAGTCCAATTATTTCATCAACATCAGCGGGTTTTTTCTGACCTAAAAATTGTCTCATGTATGGTGAAAGTGATTCTACATATTGTCTTTGTCCTTCTGCAAAAAGCGTATCAAAAGCAAGAGAAGATTTTCCACTTCCTGAAAGTCCTGTTATTACTGTTAATTTGTTATGTGGGATCTCGAGATCAATATTTTTAAGATTATGCATTCTAGCTCCCTTGATAATAATTGACTCTGACATATTTTTATCCTTCTTGAATATTATTTTTTATTTTTTCTATTGTGAGTGTTTTATAGCCACTGACCCCGGATGATATAAAAATATTGAATTTTTTGGTATCGATCATATTTCTAAAAATATTTTTAATTTTTGAATTTAAGTTCGGATCATTATCAAGTGTTTTTTTAGAAATTTGCATTGGATAAATTCTGCATTTACCACCCTCTTTTAAAGAATTACAAATATTAGAAAATAAAGATTCTATTTGTTCTATATTATCTAAATACATGGGCACAGAAAATGAAGCCCAAATTTCGTCTGGGGAATCTATGTTATTATTTTTTAACTCTTCTAAAAGATTATCACTAGAAGCATCTATTTTTAGACAATTATATTTTACTTTTGACCGTTTTTTTATTTCATCAATTTTATTTTCATCTATAAATGGATCAATATTTGTGATACTATTTGGTCGAAAATCCTCTGAGTCTAATAAATCCTGACATGAATAACCACCACCCAAAAGACATATATTCTTACCATTTACAATGCTTTGTATATATTTTTTTTGTTCATCAATTCTAATTTGTGGAATTCCAAACATTGAAACACAATAATGCGCTCTTTTGTCTATTAATTTTGTTGCTGGCCCAATACCATCTTTATTGTAAAATGGCCTTCCTCTACCCGTATCATCAAAATTTGTTTTTTGCTCGTTAGCTTTAGAAATAATATTATCAAAAAATAACTTTTCTAACTCTTTCTCATTATTTTCTTTATTAAATTTACTATTTTCTGATATTGACAATAAATTTGTAAAAATTTCTTTTAGTTGCTCATCGTTGAGATATTTCCATTCAGAAAATTGTGGATTTAAAGTCAGTACACCATTTCCGAATTTTATATTCATCCCCCTTAAAACGACAGAGATTCTATTTATATAAGATTCTCTCGACTCACTTTCTTTTGGTTTAAAGTCTACTTCTCCATTTCTTTCTTGATTTATATATTCAATTTCAGAACTTGCCATATCAGAAGCAACTCCAATTTCATTTTCCGTATTCTCTGCTATTTCCTGTATTTCTAAATTATCCTTGTATGAATTAGATATATCTCGATTATCCTTAATCGCAATATCTACTTCTGTGTTAATTTCTTTTTTTACTTCTACAATAATTTCTTCTAAGTTTTCTTGTGGTTTTATAATCTCTTGCTCATTATTAGATTCATTTGATTGTATTGTTTCTTGTTGATTGTTATTTTCTAACATATTTTTATTTTAGATTATTTAAAATATTATTAATTTTTTGATTATCTTGTTTTTTTATAATTTCTTCGATTTTCTTATTTCTGTTTTTTATAATAGAGCTTAGTGTTTCGCGAAAAACATTTTTAATTTTTTTAATTTTTAATATTTTTTCTTCCATATATTTTCAATTAACTATTTTTAAATTATTGATCAGTTGGTAAATCCAAAAAATCTTCAATTTGTTTTTTAATTGTTTTTGGCTTGATATTGTGTTTTTTATTATATTCAAGTTGTTTTTTTCTTCTTCGCTCAACTTCTTTAATAGCGCGTTTCATTGAGTCGGTAATTGTATCAGCATATAAAATTATTTTTCCACTTACATTTCTTGCAGCACGACCCATTGTCTGCATAAGAGATGTTTGCGATCTAAGAAATCCTTCGCGATCTGCATCTAATATTGCAACAAGAGTTACTTCTGGTAAATCGAGTCCCTCGCGAAGTAAATTCACCCCAATTAAAACATCAAATTTTCCCAGACGGAAATCTTTTAAAATATCAGTTCTCTCAAATGTTTTTACATCACTGTGTAAATAATTCGACTTAAATTTATTCTGAGTTAAAAATGCATGCAAATCCTCTGCTTGTTTTTTTGTAAGTGTATTTATAATTGCTCTTTCGCCTTTTTTGGCAATGATTTTGATTTCATCCATAATGTCACTAATTTGACTTCTGTTGTGTTTTTTATCAAATACTGGTCTTACTTCTATTTCAGGATCAATGAGTCCTGTAGGTCTTATAATTTGCTCTACGACGGCTTTTGAATGCTCATACTCAAACTTTCCAGGTGTTGCAGTAGTAAAAATCACCTGTCCGATTCTACTCAAAAACTCATTAAACTTTAAAGGTCTGTTATCAAGTGCCGATGGCAATCTCCAACCGTATTGAACAAGAGTTTGTTTTCTTGCTCTATCACCTTCATACATTCCGCGAATCTGTGGAATTCCAATATGCGACTCATCAATCACTGTAAGAAAATCTGCTTTTCTATTTTTTTTAGGAAAATATGCAAGCAAAGAATCCGGTGCTTCTCCGGCAAGTTTTCCAGATAAATGACGAGAATAATTTTCTATTCCATGACAATAACCAATTGTTTTTATCATTTCCAAATCATATCTTGTTCTGCGTCTTAATCTTTCTTCTTCTAAATATAATTTATGTTTTTTAAAATATGATAATCTTTCTTTTAATTCAATTTGTATATTTTTTATCGCTTCTTTTGTTTGAGGTTCTGATGATATAAAATGTTTCGGAGGGAAAATTACAATCTCTTTCAAGTCTTCTAAAATATTTTGTGAAACATTATCAATAACACTAATTTGTTTTATGATCTGATCTTCAATTTCTATTCTATATGTAATATCTTCATTAACTGGTTTTATTTCAAAATTATTTCCACGCAATCTAAATTGTCCGCGTTTCAAAACTCCGTTTGTTCTTTCAAAATGAATTTTAATTAATTGTGAAATGAAATCAGCACGAACCATTAGTTTGTCTTTTTCTAAATGAATACTGGCTTCTTGATAACTCATTGGTACACCAAGATTATAAATACAGGAAACCGAAGCAACAATTATTACATCGCGTCTTGTCGATAAAGCTGTCGTAGCTCCGTGACGAAGACGATCTATTTCTTCATTTATCATTGCTTCTTTATCAATATAAGTATCTGTAATTGGTAAATATGCTTCTGGTTGATAATAATCATAATAAGAAACAAAATAATGAACTGCGTTATTTGGAAAAAAATTTTTATATTCTCTATATAATTGAGCTGCTAAAGATTTATTTGGTGCAATCACCAAAACTGGTTTATCAATATACTCTATAATATTTGCAATTGTAAATGTTTTACCTGATCCCGTTACCCCCATTAATGTTTGAAAATCAAAACCCTTCTCAATTCCACTAATGAGTTTTCTAATTGCCTCTGGTTGATCTCCAGCTGGTTTAAATGATGAATGTAATTTAAATAACGACATAAAGCACAAACAACCTCCCATTTGCCCATGGGGGTTGTATTGACAAATAATTATATAAACAGCTTAACAGACAATGAACTAAAAATCAATAATTATACCGTTAACACTAATAAATAACACTTGCTATACTTAGAGGTAACACTGTTAACATAGGATTTTATTTGTATAATCTATTTCTTTAATAATTCTTTTACTGCTGCTTGAGCTGCCGCAAGACGCGCAATTGGAACCCTAAATGGTGAACAAGACACATAATCAAATCCATTTCTATGGCAAAATTCAACCGCATTTGGTTCCCCGCCATGCTCTCCGCAAATCCCAATTTTCAAATCTGATTTCACACTTCTTCCTTTTTCAATTGCAATTCTAATTAATTCCCCAATTCCTTCTTGATCTAAAACTTCAAATGGATCATTTTCATAAATTCCTTGCGCTACATATTCTTTTAAAAATTTCCCTGCGTCATCACGAGAAAGTCCAGCCCCCATTTGTGTTAAATCATTTGTACCAAATGAGAAAAACTCGGCTCCACTTTCAACAATTTTATCAGCAACTAGCGCTGCACGAGGAACTTCAATCATTGTTCCAATTTTGTATTTAATCTCAAGTCCAGATTGTTTTAATTTAGCATCAACAATTTTTACAATTCTATCTTTTAAAATTGAAAACTCTTTTGTTGTTGCAATGAGTGGAATCATAATTTCTGGCTTAACATCGTGTTTTTTACCACAAACTGGACAATTATCTGCTACTGCAATTGCGGCCTCAATTATTGCAACTGTTTGCATGTCATAAATTTCAGGAAATGTTATAGCAAGACGACATCCGCGATGACCAAGCATTGGATTAACTTCATGCAAATCTTCAATTTTTTCTCTTAGAGTTTCAACTGAAACATTCATCTCTTGTGCTAATTCTATAATATTTTTTTCTTCTTTTGGCAAAAATTCATGTAGAGGTGGATCGAGAAATCTTATTGTCGTAGAATATGAATCCATTTCATGAAACAAACCTATAAAATCTTCCTTCTGGTATGGTAATAATTTTGCTAAAGCTGTCTTTCTAGCTTCTACATTATCAGCTAAAATCATTTCTCTAACAGCTTTTATTCTATCACCCTCAAAAAACATATGCTCAGTCCTACACAATCCTATTCCCTGAGCTCCAAATTTGATTGCAGTAGCTGCGTCAATTGGAGTATCGGCGTTGGTTCTAATACTAATTTTTCTAAACTCATCAGCCCAGTCCATAAGTGTTCCAAAATTTCCCGACAATTCTGGATCCTGAGTTCCGACCTTTCCCAAATAAACCTTTCCAGTTGAACCATCAAGAGATATAAAATCACCCTCTTTTATAGTTATATTTTTACTTTTTATTGTGAGGATCTTTGCTTTTTCATCAATTAATATATCAGAACATCCTGCCACACAACATGTTCCCATTCCACGAGCCACAACCGCAGCGTGTGATGTCATTCCTCCACGAGCTGTTAAAATTCCTTTCGCGCTATGCATTCCATCAATGTCCTCAGGAGATGTTTCGGTTCTAACCAAAATCACATTTAATCCTTCCTGATTTTTATTAAATGCTTCACTAGCTGTAAAAACTACTTCACCAACAGCAGCACCGGGTGATGCTGGAAGTCCGTGAGCAATTTCTTCTGCATTTACAAGAGCAACTGGATTGAGTTGTTTATGTAATAATTGATTTAATTGATTTGGCTCAACACGTAAAATCGCTTCTTCTTTTGTAATTAATCCTTCGTTAACCATTTCAACTGCAATTCTTACTCCAGCTGTGGCGGTTCTCTTACCGCTTCTCGCTTGCAAAATATACAATTTATTATTTTGAATTGTAAATTCCATGTCTTGCATGTCTTTGTAATGTTTTTCTACTTTATCGCATATATCAACAAGCTCTTTATAAATTTCAGGATTTTGCTTTTCAAGCTCTGATACTGGCATTGGAGTTCTAATTCCCGCTACAACATCTTCACCCTGCGCGTTCATTAAATATTCTCCGTAAAATTTTGCTTCACCCGTTGATGGATTTCTTGTAAAGCAAACTCCTGTTCCTGAATCCTCTCCTAAATTTCCAAATACCATGGATTGAATATTTACAGCAGTTCCTATTAATCCTTTTATTCCATTAATTTCTCTATATCTTATGGCTCTATAATTATTCCATGAATTAAAAACCGCATTTATTGATAAAAATAATTGTTCAACTGGGTCTTGTGGGAATTCAATTCCTTTTATTTCTTTAATTTTTTCTTTATATTTTTTTACAATTTCCTGTAAATCCTCTGTTGTTAAATCAGTATCATATTTTGCGCCTTTTGTATCTTTTGCATTTTCTAAAATGTGTTCAAATTCAGCATGCTCAACTTCCAATACAACATCACCAAACATTTGAATGAGTCTTCTATATGAATCCCATGCAAATCTTGCGTTCCCAGATTTATTTGATAATCCCTCGACTGATTTATCATTTAATCCTAAGTTTAATATTGTATCCATCATTCCTGGCATAGAAGATGCGGCACCTGAACGAACAGAAACAAGCAATGGATCATTTGCATCACCCAAAGTTTTCTCCATTTTCTTTTGTAATTTATCTAAGTGTTCTAAAATTTCTTTTTTTATTTCTTCTGTGATTTGTTTTTCATTCTTATAGTACAGGTCACAAACTTCTGTTGTTATTGTAAATCCAGGTGGTACATTAATACCCAAAGTTGACATTTCAGCCAAATTTGCACCTTTGCCACCAAGAATTTGTTTCATGTCTTTATTCCCCTCTTCGAAAGAATAGACATACTTTTTTACATCAGGCATAATTTTTTTGTTTATAATTTATAAATTTTGTAGCTCAATTATCTCATTTTTAAAAATAAAAATCAATAGTTTTTAAACAAAAAACTGCCAGAAATATCTCTAGCAGTTTATTATTGTAAAGATTATTCACAAAAATCACAGATCTTTGCTAATGCAGATAATAAAATAATCTGCTCATCTGGACGATCAATATTGTGACCACAAATCTCACCATCTCCAACAATTAACCATAATCCACTCTTTATACTAGGAGCATTAATTTGTATTATGCTATTATATGGAGAAACTGAAAACATGAATTCGTAGACATGTTTTTCGTCTACAATTTTCTTTTCAACATTAGTCATGGTTTTAATAATCTCCTTAATTTCTACATCTGTTATACTTGCAACTTTTGCAGAAATTACAGGAGAACATGATCCTAAAATATGAAATCCAGAACTATCCCCACAAATAAAAGATGTTTGTATTTCTATTTTTTGCAACATTTTTTCTTCTACTTCTTTATGTTCCCTACGGAATAAATAAAAAAACTGCGCGAAAAAAAGAAAAACATGCAAAGTTGCACAGATTTTTAATGGTTCGTGGAATTTATCTGTTTGAAAATAGACAAACCCATCATTTTCTTGATGAATTTTCTGAAAAATCTTATCAAAACCAAAACCTTGTTTTTTGAAATCAAAATTAAATTGATAATTTAGTTCGTTTTGCTTTAAAAATTCTTTTGCGTAACTAGTAATACGCTCTAATGTTACAGTCTTATTAGATGTAAAAAAATCTTTGCGTATTTTTAATATCAACTGACAATTATTACTGTCAAAGGATAAATCAAAAACACGGGATACTGGCTGATACATTGCTGGCATTATTCCTCCGGATAATATTATTTTCTCCATATTACATTAAAACACATAAAACCGCAAATAAAAAAGCCGATGGGGTTAAACCCGAACGGCTAATTATCAAAAAACCCTCCTTGTCTTTTCTTTTTAAATTTATTTGGAGCAAATCTACGCTCCGGATTTCTTTTTTTGTTTTCTCCCGGTAGAATCAGAAAGTTCTCTTGCAGATGGATCTTTTTTAAAGGAGCATACACCACCTGACAAACAAATTCCATCAAATATACACTCACTAGTTGTTTTTATGTTCACAGAACACCACCTTGGTTTAATATTTGTTTTTTTAGACATTATAATTCCTCCTATGAATATTTGAAATATATTATAAAAAAAATAATTTTTTGTCAATTAAAAACAGACCAAATAAATGGGCTGTTTTTAGATATCAAATATTATTGAACCCTAATTGTTGGTTGAACAAATTCCTGAATCAAATCACAACCAAGTGGACGCCCAGAACCATCATCAAATCCAGTCCCACAACTAGACATATTTTATTACTCCGTTAAATAACTCACTATTATTTAATGTATGTAAATGGTTCTGTTATTTTCCCACATTTAATTTCTAAATCTGCAGATCCAGTTTTCAAAAAATTTGTTTCATAAATCCAGCATGCTATTTCAGAATTATTGAATCCCCTTATAGTACCAACCCCATCCGCAGAATTGTATTTATTTTCATTTAAACCAAAAGAATTAAAAAATCCACCAACCAAATCATTTCCAGATTTATTTATAATAACTTGATTTAATTTTATCCCCTTACCAGTTATAGATGTTATATCAGAACTTGAAAAACTATATTCAAATGTTATATTGTTATTAATCTGGGGATTATAAACTCCAAATTTCGCACTTAAATCTTGTAATATTTGAACGATTGAATCTTTTACCATGTATTCCTCAATTTTCTCCAAATCTCTATTTGTTATTCCAAGCGACAATCTTCTAAATAAATTCATTAGATTTCCCCATGTAACCTCGTGTTTCATTCCATTTGAATCTATATACCATATTCTTCCCTTATCTTCTACTTGTAGAAGTAATCTTCCTTTTAATCTATTTCCTAGGGTTGTTGATTTTACTTCTGAAATTTGATCTAAATCTTTATTGGATATTCCTAAAGATAGTTTTTCAAATAAAGGAAGTGCATTAGCAAATGTTACTTCATATCTTTTTGAATCATCTGGATTTACATACCATATTCTTCCTTTGTCTTCTACTTGTAGAAGTAATCTTCCTTTTAATCTATTGGATAAATTCTTGTCATAGCTTGCCGCTGAAACAAAAGTTACAACAACCAGCATCATGACTAAACTAATAAAAAGTACTTTTTTCATAGTTTTGTTTCTTGATTATTATTTAAATATTGATTTTGTTTAAATCCTCTTCGTTTAAATTTGACCATTTTATAAATTTGTCAAAAAACTTATTCGTCTGTGACTCACTCATAAATTGTAACTTATTATCAATAGAAATAAAAGGGAATAAATATATTTTATAGTTTTCCTTATTATTTATATCTATTGAAATTCCAACTGATAATCCCTCTTGCGTGTCATATGAAAAATATTGATCAAATATAAAATTACCCAATGAATAAAAAATTGGTTTATCTTTATATATTTCCATTCCCTGAACAACATGTGGATGGTGACCAATAATAAAATCCGCGCCATTGTCAATAAATGAATACGCAACCTGTCTTTGCAGGTCTCCATTTATATGTGTATATTCCGTGCCCCAATGAACATTAATTATTACAATATCAGAATTTTGTTGTAAATTTTTTATTGTCTCATTTGCATTATTTAAATCAAAAGTGCCATAAACCATACTAAAACCAGCTGTTCCTATTTTGTAACCACCAATGTTTATAATTTTTGAACAATTCTCTGATTGCCTATCTGCACAACCAGAATAATTAAAACCTAATTTTTCTAAATTTTTATAAGTTTCCTCTAATCCTCGTTTCCCTTGATCTGTTATGTGATTATTTGAAATGTTAAAAAAATTAAAATTATAATCATGCAATTTATTAACCAAACTAGGATCAAAAGCAAAATCATACGCAACTTTTGGCTCATAATGATCCCCATTATCAGTTACAGCACCTTCGAGGTTGAGAGATATCATATCAGAGCCAACAAAAAATCTTTTTTCCTCCCCAGCAAAATCTTTCAATATATGATCTAAATCAGAATTATTTATTCTTTTTTTAACACTTCTGTCCAACATCACATCTCCAAAAAATAAAAAATTCATGACACTTTCTTTTGATTTATCACCACGAGTAAAATAGAAAAAATTATGACTTGTTGTTGGTTCATATTTTTGATTCATCAATGTTCCAGAATCAGTTGTAAAAATTAGTTCACTTTTTTGTAATTCATTTAATTCTAAATATTTTAAAAGTAAATACACTGATGGCGGAGAATCAATTTCCATACTATAAATTCTATCAAAATCAAAATTTTTAATTATTGAATTGCTTCTATTGTCATGAAAATTAGCAGTATTAGTTGTTTGATAATGAGAAAAATCAACACTTGATAAAATTAAAATATCATTTTTATTTGTGTTTTTAGAAATTTTTTCTGCTAATTTTTCTAAATCCTCTTTTTTTGTGTTTACTTTTAAAAGTATTGGCAATATTTTCGAATTTGGAAATGTTTTTTTTATAAACGAAACCAACCCAGGGATAGAATGCTCACTATCAAAAACATTCTCCTCTATTGATAAATCTAATTTTTCTATAAGTTGTGAATTTGATTCAATATTTCCATATGGCGTAATCCAAACACCGTTTGATGAAATTATATCTGATTTTCCTGCATTAAAATGATTTGGAGCAATTAAAATTATTGTTTTATAATTATTATCTTTAATTCCCTCAAAAAAAGCCGCAATTTTATCTTTAACAATCAAGTGATGTGGCAAAATTCCCCCATAAACTCTATAATCTGGTTTTCTTACTTGTTGTTCTACATTTTGATACGCTTCATCAAAAAATTCATGATTCATGAAGTATGAATAATGTTTTGTTTTTGAAATATTTTTAGAAAAATCTTCAAAATATACATTTCCCTTGTCTTTATATACAAAAAATATAAATCCTATTTGAATAGCAAACAAAATCAACAATAAAACAATAATTTTTCTTATTTTTGACATTATTTATGAAGTGCCCCTCCCCACTCTACAACTGTAAATCCTATTCTTGGAGTTGTTTTTATAATTTGTGGTTTTACGCTTATTGGATTGTCCATACCCTCAAAATCCATAAACACTCTTATTATTGTGTCTGGCTTTGGACTTACAAAAAGTGGAGCTAATTTATCAAATTGTTCTTGCGGTACAAATGTTATAAAATAATAATTTTTATCTTGCATTTTTGGTAACCAAAATTCTATAAATTCACTATACTCTTTTTCTATTAAACCAAATTTTGCTAGCTTTTCTTCTAAAAATTTTTTTACATCACTTTTTGCTACTACAAATCCCTGCTCTGGTCTTTTGTAATTCATTCCATGACCCTCCCAAAATAAATACGGATAAGTATTTTTATCATTATAATTGTACAAAGTTCCATCTGTATGCGCTTTTACAAACCAACCATCATTATAAGCTGGCTCTGTTATTGTAAATCCGCCTGTTGGAAATACTTTTACAGAAATGTCTGTTGTTTTTGTAGGGTAAAGATAAATTACAGGTTTCCCACACTCAACAGCTGGCAAGTATTTTGCATTTTTAAATTCAATAAATTGACCAAATGGATCTTTCCAGAAAATAAGAGGTTTTTGCGTTACAAATTCTTCAAATGAAATTTTTTCATATGGTTTCTGTGTTGCAGGATCGTATCCTGGATAATAGGAATCATACATTGATTTTAATTTACTTTGAAAATTATTATCTCTTAGCGCATAAATTGAATCTCCGGTGGAAGTTTTTCCAATTTCTCTCAAGTCATTTTCAGTAACATAATCAGCATAAGCATAACATGTAGTTCCACCACAACCACTAACAACACTGAGAGTATATTCATTATTATTTTTCGTTCCATCTGACCAAGTAATATCTAATTTATATGGAACAACCCCTGAAACATCTGATTTAGTTTTTTGACCCAAAAATTGTAAATTAAAAGAATATTCCCTCGCTGTTCCATCATTTGCTTTCACAATCAAACAACTAGTCATATTATCTATATAAACATAATTTTTATCATCATATTGAAATATTTTTTTTGGGTTAGCGTAAGAATCCATCATTTTGTATGGCTCTGTTTGATTTTTTACCAGGTTAATTGAACTTGGAGTATTTATTATGTCTGGAGTTTCTAAATTAACTATACTTATATTATCATTAACAATAAATAATTTTTTATAAAACATTGATAATTCCTCTGAATATTTACCAAGAACTATTAAATCATCGTTATTTTTGATAACTCTAAGCATTGTTCCACCACTAATAGCCATATCATTTACTGGCAAAAATAAAATTACATATAAATCATTTCCTTGATATTCCTCTTTTGTAATTGTACCAACTTTATATACATCAAAATCATTAATTATATTATTTACTTCCAATTTTAAACTTTGAAACTCTGAGTCACTTTCTAATATTTTCTGAACAACTGTGTGGTTAAAAATATCCCATCCAGTTTGTTTAACTGGCCAGTCAAACCACTCAACTAAAATTTCATCATCTTTCAATATAATTTCTTCTGTAGTTGTAGTGTCGCTTTCTTGATTATTTATCTCTTCATTGATTATTTGATTTATTTTTTTATTTTGAGAATTTTTAAAAATATAATAAAAAGCCCCCGCATTTCCCATAAATAAAAGCAATATAACAAAAACCAACAAATAATTTATTAAATTTTTTTTCTTACCCACAGTAGAATTCATTGAATCTTTTTGTTCTAAATGCGTATTCAATTCATTTAAATTTTGTTCATTCATATTTATAAAATTAATTATTATCTATATTAATAATGATACTCCTTATCCTTTAAAATACAAACACTTCTATAAATTTGCTCCAATAATATTAGGCGCGCCATTGTGTGAGTAAAAGTTAATTTTGATAATGATATTAAATTTTTGTTTTTTAATATTTCACGATTATAACCAAGCGCGCCTGCAATAACAAAAACTATTTTTCCATTTTCTTTATCTAATTTATATGCAAATTCGCGCGACCCCAAACTATCCCCATATTCATCTAAAAAATATATAGTAGAATCTTTTTCCTTGAAAAGTGCTTCTTCAAGTCGCGCGCTTTCAATTGCCACTGCTTTTTGTTTATTACTAGAAGAAAATGACTCGCTTTTTAATTCAATAATTTCAATTTTTGCGTAAGGAGACAATCTTTTTATGTATTCTAAAATTCCGCGTTCAATCCATTTTTCTTTTATTTTCCCAATTGTAATAATTTTAATATCAAACATTTATATTATTGTTCATTTATTTAAAATTATTTATTTTTTTTGAATAACTCTTTCTACTTCATAAAATTCCATCGGTATAATTTTATGTCCTTGTAACTTCTGACACTATTTTATCATATTTATAATATATTTATAATATGAATCACACTGTAAAAATTGACTTTTTATATTATTTATGATATAATTATAAATTAATATTAAAAAATATGGAGGAGATTATGAAAATCATCATAATTCACGGAAACCTCAATCGGGGATCAACATTAAATGAGGACTCTATAGATAGAGCCAATAAGGCGCTCGAAATACTCGAGACAAACTCATATGACTCTATTCTAGTAACAGGAGGAATTTTTGAGAGATTTCAGGGTAATATTTCTGTGGCTAAAGCAATAAAAAATTATCTTGAAACCAAGAGAGTTCTTTTACCTGTCGAAATTGAAGAAGAAAGCTTAACAACAATTCACAATGTCGAGCTTTCTGCCAAAATAATTAATTCAAAGGATGAGGTAACTGTTGTAACCTCCAACTACCACGTTCCGAGAACTTGGTTAGCTTGGAGATTGATCGGAAAACGCAATATTAAAATTGTTGGCGCTAATTCAAAAATAACGCCCAAAAAATTCTTTATTGAGTTTATAGGTATTGGCGTCGTTATTGCTTATTTTTTAGGATTTAAATGGCTAGAACTCTGCTTCAGAGCCAAGGCCAGAACAATAAAAGCGATTGACTAACCATCAATCGCTTTTTTATTTGAAATAAAAAACATCAGATTTTAACTGATATTTTTTTATGGCTCCGGGACATGGATTTGAACCACGATTACTAGGGCCAGAACCTAGCGTCCTACCATTAGACGATCCCGGAATATATAAAATATTATATTATATAAATATTAATTTAAAAACACTTCTTT
Source organism: bacterium (assembly GCA_029555085.1). GTDB lineage: Bacteria > Patescibacteriota > Patescibacteriia > UBA1558 > S5-K13 > STF1-138. Next base: position 35,838 of record JAKPTO010000015.1, read on the forward strand.
TATCCTAATCAATTTTGTATTAATTCAATTTCTTTATTAAATATGTCGAATAAATTCGCTATTTAGAATTTTTATATTATACTATAAAAATTTTGAAGTGACAATCCTTACTTTTGGATTTGCGTATCAAGGTTAGTAAAATGATTTCAATTTTTGCGAGGATCTTAATTAAGAAACCATAAAAAAATATCCCGCCTCACGGGGTACTTTCATTATTCTAAAATAATTTATTAACTAAGAAATCACCTCTCCGCCCAATTCATTAATCAAACCATTTATTGTATCATCATTTTCTTTTGCTATATCATTGTATATTGCACTTGTTACAGAATTTCTATTTTCTTTGTAGTTTGTATCAACTTCAGCATCAATTAAAACTTTCTCATTAAGTATTCCAGATAAAACTTCTTCAATATTTTTTTTATGATGTGGTTCTAAAATTCTATCTGTGTGAAATTTAAATTCAAATCCAATTATTATTTTATTTCCCTCAATTCTAAGCGGATGTCCTACTTTTAAAAATGCTGAAAGTGAATGATTGTAATCTTTTAAATTAACGAGTAACTGTGGCCATATTTTTACTATATCTGATACTTGTGATTGCAATGCACATTTTTTCGAAGTATCTGAATGTTTTTTTTCATTATTGTCTATACTAGAACTCTTTTTTGATCCAAAATCTATTTTGGCAACATTAATTGATCTATCTAAAAATGTTTTTATGGAAATTATAGCCATTTCTAATGGTAGTTGTTTGAATCTATCATTTTTTAAATTGTCAAAAGCATTAACAAATTCTTTCAAAATAATGTTCCAAGTATTTAAATCGAACTTTTCTGCTTGTTCTATTATTTTTTCTTCTATGTTGCGCTCAACATCCCATAAATATTTTTCAGACGCGCCTGAAATTTTTACAAGCACTATTTTTCTTAAATAATTTATTAATTCTTCTGTAAAATAATTTAAATCTAAACCATCAGTTATTAAAGAATTAATCACTTTTATACTATAATCAAATTTTCTAAATACTAAACTGTCAACAAGTTCTATAATTGGAGTAAAATTTGATTCTGGTAAAATTAAATCCGCTGTTTCGCTACTTACTTCGTTATTCTCAGAAAGCGAAAGAATTTGACCAAGCGTTGAAAGCGCATCTCTTACATAACCACCGCTACGCCTAGCTATTTTGTCAATTATTGAAATATCAACCGTGATTTTTTCTTTTAAACAGGTTTCTTTTAAATAATTTTTTAATTTTTCAATATCCACAGTTTTAAAATCAAATTTTTGACAACGAGATATAATTGTTTGTGGAAATTTATGAGCTTCTGTAGTAGCAAGTATAAATACCACATGCTTTGGGGGCTCTTCCAATGTCTTTAAAAGCGCATTAAATGCTTCTATTGTTAACATGTGCGCTTCATCTATTATAAATACTTTATATTTATTTTTATGTGGAGCGTATTTGACAACCTCGCGAAGTTCTCTTATTTCATTAATTCCACGATTAGATGCGCCATCTATTTCTACTAAATCCAAATTATTCCCCCCTGTCATTGATAGACAAGAATCACATTCATTACATGGTTCATATGTTGTTTTTCTTTCACAATTAATGGCTTTTGCAAAAATCCTAGCAAGAGTTGTTTTTCCTATTCCTCTTGGTCCGGAAAATAAATAAGCATGAGCTATTTTATTATTTAATATCTCATTTTGAAGAGTCAATTTTATATGTTCCTGACCTATAACTTCTTCAAATTTTTGTGGTCTATATTTTCTGTATAGAGTTTGTGACATTTCTATGATTCTTATCAAGAATTAATATTCTAAACATATTTTACTTGAAAAACAAACTTAATTCAAATATTTGATTTTTATCAATAAAACGGGGTTTTAATCCCCGTTTTTTATATATACATAATTAAAAATTATATTTCGTAACCTATGGTATCATCAACCTTCAAATCCATATTATTATTTGTGACATTTATAATATTTTCAACAGCACAATAAACCGACTCCCCATCTTTTGGAACAAGAGCAATTACCTCATCACCATCCTCACCTCTAAAATATGTAACACTGGCTTTTATAACTTTATATTGTCTACCTTCTGCCATTATAGTAAATTCTCCTGTTATAATATCTTTTGATAAAATCCCCTTTATTCTTTTTCTCTCAATTGGGGCAATTTGTTTATAAACAAAACTTCCGTCGGATTTTATTGTTAATTTCAAAATATCTCCCTCAACTAATTTTGATTTTGAACAATAGTTTGCTGGAATTGAATATCTTTTACCATCTGGACCTATCATTTGTGTTCCATCAAAAACGCCCTCGATAATTTTCGTATTGCCTTGCATTGTCTCCGATCCTAATGACTTTGCCTTACTTAAAAAATCAGAAGAATAATTTGGTGCTTCAAAACCAAATTCATTAAAAATTGCTTTTGCTTTATTTATTTGAAGCTCTATTTGAGCAATGATCTCTCTGAGTTCTTCGATATTATTAAACATTTTATTTTTATTTTATTTTTGATTTTTGTTTATATAAATATTATACAATATTTTATATTTTTTTCCAATACCTACGTAATAGCCCAATAGCTTGGCAACACTTTAAGTGTAATAATTAAATATATATAATATAATAATTATTAATCCTTAAAGTGTATGGCATATACTATTAATCCTAATTTACCAAGATTAAGAGCTAAAGCAGTTAATATGG
>JAKPTO010000028.1 GCA_029555085.1 bacterium
GTATGTTATTTTGATAAAGGCTCCAACAAATCCTTATTTTTGTGATAGAATCATATTGTGACATAGATTTTGATATTTAATTGTTATATGCATATCAATTATATCATTTTCTATGTCGCATATTTATTTAGAATAGTACGGTATTTATAAAAAATTTTAATATTGATATACTAAATACATACTTTTATATTATTAAATATTTTTATATGGAAAAACAAATAAACATAGATGAGCTTCTAACTCGCGGAGTTCAAGACATAATAGGAAAAGAGGATTTAGAAAAAAAATTAAAATCCGGTGAAAAAATGAAAATTTATATTGGCGCTGATCCTAGTAGACCAGATATCCATTTGGGTCACGCAGTCGCTCTTAGAAAATTAAAAAAATTTCAAGAATTAGGCCACAAAATAATTTTTCTTATTGGGGATTTTACCGCGCAAATTGGTGATCCAACGGGTCGTGATGAAGCAAGAAAACAATTATCAATTTCCGAGGTGAAGAAAAACGCAAAAACCTATCAAGAGCAAATTTCAAAAGTTTTAGATTTTAAGCATTCCAATAAGCCAGAAATTAAATATAATTCCACATGGAATAAAAAATTAAGATTTCAGGATTTAATAGAGCTGTCTTCAAATTTTACAGTTCAACAATTTTTAGAGCGCGACATGTACCAGAAAAGATTAAAAGAAGGAAAACCAATTTCACTTCATGAATTTTTTTATCCACTTATTCAGGCTTATGATAGTGTAGTTATGGATGTTGATATGGAAGTTGGTGGAAATGACCAGTTGTTTAATATGTTATGCGGAAGAACGCTAATGCAAAAATTAAAAAACAGAAATAAAATTGTGATGACTTTTGAAATACTTGAAGGACTTGATGGGAGAAAGATGTCAAAATCATATGATAATTATATTGGAGTTAATGATGAGCCGAATAATATGTTTGGAAAAGTGATGTCTATTACGGATGATTTAATTATTAAGTATTTTACACTTTGCACTGATTTAGAAATGAGTGAAATTAAAGAATTAGAAGAAAAAATGAAGCAAGGTGAAAATCCAAGAAATTTAAAAGCGCGATTAGCTTATGAAATTGTGAGTATTTACCATGGAGAAAATAAAGCAAAATTATCGCAAGAAGAATTTGATAATGTTTTCAAAAATAAAGAAAAGCCAACTAATATAGAAAAAGTTTCTTTAAATAGTGATAAAAATATTGTTGATTTATTATCAGAGTTTAAACTTGTTTCGTCAAAAACAGAGGCGCGTAAAATGATTGAGCAAAACGCAGTAAAAGTAAATGATGAGAAAATTTTTGATATGAATTTTATATTTAAGAGTGGTGAAAAATATATAATACAAGTTGGAAAAAGAAGATTTTTGGAGATTGAATAATTTTTATTAATTATTTATAATAAGTTTATGGATAAAAATACAAAGACAAAAATTTCAAAAATTCAGAAAATAAAAAATGATTATTTACATTCTTTGAATTCTGTTATAAAAGATGGAAATAAAAAAATAGAAGAAATAATTAAAAAAGACGATGAACAAAGAATTAAAGATATATTAAATAATTTAAAATAATTTTATGGAACACGATAACAAAAATGAACGCATAGCATCACAGGAATCAATAGAGGATTCAAATATTAGTGCTGATGAGGCTCTGCGACGAGCCCGTGAAGAAATTAGTGAAGCAAATAAAATAGCTTTAGAAAATATTAATTTCCTAGAAAGTAAATTTTCTGATAATAAAGAAATTAAAGATGTTGTAGAGGGATTAAGGAAGGAAATAGAGCGAATGACTCGAGCGGTTGGCGATAATATCGATTTTATAAATGATAAAGAAAACTTAAGCCATGGGTCGGAACGGGAAGGCGAGAAGTCAGAGCAGGAGGGTGAAGAGCCATTACCACAGGAAATTATAAATCAGATTAATAATGAACAGGGCCTTATAGAATTATATGAGAAAGACATGGAGAGAAATAATAAATTTATTGATAAACATCAAATAGCATTAGAGGAGTTGAAAGATTATTTGGATTTGTTAGTAAGTAGGTCTAATTTTGCTAGTGATGTTGGGGGTTTTGAGTGGAAACTCGTTGAACCTACGGCAGAATATCAAGCAATTAGTAGAGAACAGGAACAGCATGAACAAATGCTATATTCTCAGGGTAAGTCATTTAATGAGGTTTATGATGACCAAGATATTAGAGGATATAGAGAAAAATTAAGTAAAATAGAAGAGAGTAATAGCGAGATGGGAAAATTACTTCGCGCTTCTCACGGAAACGAAGAAATTGTATTAAAATCCATATCTGGCGCAATCGAAGTTGGTGGCGCAATGAAATTAGAGGATGCGTTTAATAAAGCTATAGAGTTTTATACAAAAGAAAATGAAAAAATACAAAATAATATTGTGAAGTATCAAAAAAACATCGAAGAATTAAAAAATTATAACAAAAACAAAGTAGAACAATAAGTATATTATTTTAATAAAAATCGGAACTTTTAAGTTCTGGTTTTTATTTTTGAATTATAAGATTAGAATAATGTTAATATCTATTATAGAGAGTGTTTTTCAAATTTTCTATATTTATAAATTAGAAATATAGAACATTCGCTTTGTGAATTTCGTAAATATTTGATAGGTGGGGGGCTAGATAAAAGGAAGTATTATAAATAAAATTATTTGCCATGGAGTTTTTATTGTGGTATATTGTTTTCTTGATATAATTTTTACAGGTTTAATTTTTATTTAAATTAACAATTATATATTTGGAGGAAATAATGTCTAAGAAAAAAATTGTGGATTCTCACGATCAATTAGATATTTTTAATGATCGTACATTTGAGGTTGTGGATAATAAACACACCAAAAGAACTCCCGAAGAGGACTCTCAAAAAAAATTAATTGCATTAATTGGTTATCTGGGTTTTAGCCCAGAAATAGTAAAAGAAGAATGGAGGGATGTTTTTTATCTCCTTGACAATGGGTATATAAAAAACAGGTCTATCGAAGCACGGCCTTATGCTTTAGATATTGCATATGCATGTATAAAGTCAAATTCAATTGTTTGTCTTAATACTGGGCTGGGGAAAACTTATATAGAGCTTATAATTTCTATTCATTTTTTGAAGTATAAAAATGTTAGAAAAAAAGTTTTAATATTGTCCCCTTCAAAACCCTTGTGCCTTCAACATAGAGACAAGAGTAGAGAAATTTTACCAAATCACAGCGCTGAAGTATTAATTGGAGACATTCCAAGAAATAAACGCGAAAAGATTTGGCAAGAGAATAAAATAATTATAGCCACGCCTCAAACAATAATGAGTGAAATAAACAATGGGAGCGTCGTGGGGAGACCAGAAGATATTCAACTGGTCATATTTGATGAAGTGCATCAAATGACAGGAAAATATGATTATACGAAGTTAGTTACTTTGTATAGAAATTCTGGTCAAAATATGCGCATATTGGGATTTACTGCATCTTTGGATTCTGATCAATCCAAACTCGAAGAATTAAAAAAGTTTTTTGGGGTAAGTGATGCAGGAGTTATAAGTCGTACAGAAAAAAGTCCAGATGTCGCTCCATATGTTTATGAAAGAGAGGTTTTTAGGGTTATTGTAGAAAGACAAGCGTGTAATTTTTGGGAATACCTGAGAAGAACTATAAAGGATGAGTTTTTATCCCTCCTGGATTCCTTAAAAAAGAAGTTGACCCATGTTCAATCTGAAAAGTATAATTTTTTAGATCTCTTAGAGTGTTCTCTATATAAAGATCAAAATGGATATATCAACAGAATTAATGTAAAAGAATTCAATAAGCTAATGATGGCTCTTAAGTCGGTTCGGGAAAAAAATATTGATAATCCCGGCTGGTATCTTTCAATGAAAGATTGGGGCCTCATAATGCTTTTCAATACTTGTTTGGTCATGATTGATATGGGAATTCACGAGTTAAGATGCTTCCTAGAGAGAAAGTTTTATGAAAAATTGAAACAAAAACCATCTCAGAGCGCATTTAATTCAAATTCAGCAATTGTTAAATGTAGAAAGGCTTTTTGTAAAGAGAATTTATGGACTCACGAGGTGTCATCATTAAAGTATGATCCAAAAAAATCGAAATACAATTGGCGTCTTGTTTACGAGGACGCAAAGCTACAAAAACTAGATTCTATTGTAAGAAGGAATTTAGCAAAGCAAATCATGGTATTCGTTTCTTACAGGGATACAGTGAATAAGGTCGTGGAATATCTCAGGACAAGTTTTCCGGAAAAGAAAGTAGAAAGGTTTATTGGCCAATCCAATAAGATAAAAGACGCTGGAATGTCACAAAAAAACCAGGAAGATATTTTAACAAAATATAGAAACGGAGATGTAGATATTTTAGTCTCCACTTCTATAGGAGAACAAGGATTGAATTTTTCTTCTTTAGATGTTGTTGTTTTTTACGAACCAATTACTGATATAAGAAGAGTGATTCAGAGAATGGGTAGAACAGCTAGATTTAGAAATGGCGCGGTGTATGTTCTCGCATATAAAGGCGAAGAAGAGCTTTTTTTAAACATAGCCTTCTCTAAACATGCAAAGGTGCAAAAAATAACAGGTTTTTATGAAAAAAATTGGGGTCGTTTTTAGAACGACCCTTTTCTATTTGATATTTATTAATTATGTTGTATAATTTATTTATAATTATGAACAAAATCCCCACATAGATTTGGGGTAAAAACAAAAATATGGGAAATAAAAAATCATTTGGATTATTTAAAAAATCTGAACCAGTAAAACAAAAAAGCGCTACAAGTAGACAGGATAAAATAAAAACAGAAGAACCGATTAGAAATACATTGCCAAAAAATTGGATTGAAGAAGAAGAGGAAGAAGGAGAATTATTAGTAGATGTTTATCAGGAAGGTAATAACATTGTAATAAGATCAACGGTTGCCGGAGTGCGTCCAGAAGATATTGATATCGATATTAATAATGATATGATAACCATAAGAGGCAAGAGAAAAGATTCTTCAGCAACAGAAGATGGCGATTATTTTTATAGGGAGTGTTATTGGGGAAGTTTTTCTAGATCAATTATACTTCCATGTGAGATACAAGCAAACAAAGTAAAAGCAGCTTTAAAAGATGGAGTTTTGACAGTGGTTTTGCCAAAGAGTTTGAAGGATAAATCCGTTAAAATAAATGTTGAGAGAAAATAATTTGGAATTATGTTTTGATTAAATGCTTTCTCAATGGGAGGCATTTAATTTTTTTAAGAAAATATGGAAGAAAATGTTAAAAATTTAAAAAGAATATTTCTAAAATCAACAATTATTTTTTTTATAATTGTTTTTTTTATAATTATTTTGTTTCTTGTGTATAATGCTGTTTTTGCGCAAAGAGTTTATTTAGGTGTTTATGTTAGTAATAAGCATGTTGGGGGCATGACATATTCAGAGCTTTATAATTATATTTCCGACAAAATAAAACAATTTGATTTAAATGGGATTAATTACAAATACGATAATTTTGTTTACAATATAAAACCAAACAGTGAGGAGATTGGTGACAGCGGATATAGATTGATATATTTTGAGCCAGATAAAACTTCAAAATTGGCTTATAGTTTTGGAAGAGAATCAAATTCTTTCAAAAATTTTTTAAATAAATTTTTGATCCTAATTTATCCAAAAAAAATTCAACTTAACTATGATTTTAATAAAGAAAAATGGCAAGAAATTTTACGAGAGAAATTTAAGCAATTTGAAACAGATTTTGTATATCCAAAAGTTGGTTTTAGTGGTGATGATATTGTAATTTCAAAACCACAAGACGGAAAATTTTTTGACTATGAAAAAATAATTAGAATCACAGATAAAAAAATTAGTAATTTAGATACTAGTGATGTTAATTTAGAGATTGAAATTAGTAAATGCCCAGTTTCAATAGATGAAGCAAACGCACAAAAAGAGCTAATAAATCAAATAATAAATTTAGGAGAAATTTCTTTAAAATTTGAAGATAAATCATGGAACATTAAATCAGATATTTATAAAAATTGGTTATTGGTAAAACAAGAAGATAAAAAAATTGTTATAGGGTTTGATTTTGATGATTATAAAAAATATTTAGAGGAAAACATTTCTAGGGAAATTAATATAGAAGTTCAGGATGCAAAATTTTCTATGAAGGGCGGAAAGGTGAATGAATTTATTGGAAGTCGAGATGGGCGAGAAGTTGATGTAGAAAAGACATTAGAAAATCTTGAAAGCAATATAAATGATTTAGTAAAAGAAACATTAGTTGTTGTTAATGTAACAAAGTCCGATATTTCTACAAACGATATAAATGATTTAGGAATAAAAGAAATTATTGGAACCGGTGAATCAGATTTTAAAGGAAGTTCAAAAAATAGAGTTCATAATATAAAAGTTGGCGCAGATAAATTAAATGGAATTTTAATTAAACCAGGAGAAGAATTTTATACAATAAAAAATTTATTACCAATTGATAAAGAAGGGGGATATTTATCAGAATTTGTTATAAAAGGAAACAGAACCGTTCTTGAATATGGCGGTGGGCTTTGTCAGATTGGAACGACAATGTTTAGGGCAGCAATTCAATCAGGACTTAAAATTACCCAAAGAAGGCCACATTCTTATAGAGTTGTGTATTATGAGCCAGCTGGAATGGATGCAACAATTTATGACCCAATGCCAGATTTAAGGTTTATAAATGATACTGATAATTATATTTTGATTCAAAGTAGAATAGAGGGAACAAAACTTTATTTTGATTTCTGGGGAACAAATGATGGAAGAGTTATAAATATTTCTAAGCCAGTTATTTATAATATAGTAAAACCCGGTCCAACAAAAATGATTGAAACTACGGATTTAAAACCCGGTGAAAAAAAATGTATAGAGTCAGCACATAATGGAGCTGATACATATTTTGATTATAGTGTTTTATACAAAGATGGAACAAAACACGAAGAAAGGTTTTCGTCTCATTATGTTCCATGGCGAGCGGTTTGTTTAATTGGCGCAACTGTTTCTAGTTCTAGCGCTACTGGAGAGATTGAAAATATAACAAGTTCTACAAGTTCAACAAGTGAATAAATATTTTAAAGTATTTTGAGTCCAATATTTTTTGTTTCTGTATCTAAAATTGCAAAAGTGCTTTTGTTAAACATCCCAGCTAGAGTTCCGGGATTTATTAGTTTTGTATTATTTATGTTTTCTTCCCATGGTTCATGCGTATGTCCATAAAAAACAATATCAAATATATTTTTTTGTGCTAATTCTTTTGCTAAATTTGGGAAATGGCAGAATCCTATATTAAAATTATTTATTTTTAATTCCCCGATTTTTTCAAAAACAAAAACATTGTCAAAATTGATATGTTTTTTTTCAAGTCCATGCATTTCATCAACATTTCCCAAGGATAGATAAATTTTTCCGTTAAAGTTTTTTGATAAGTGTTTTAATGTTTCAAGATTTGTTACATCTCCGCAGTGAATTATTGTATTAATATTTTTTTCATTTAAAAAAGACAACATTTGGTCAATGCGTATAATGTTGTCATGTGTATCAGAAATAATACCTATATACATATACTATTCTCCAAACCATTTTTGATATAGAAAATTAAAAAATCCATCTTCTTTCATTTTCATTATCTGAGCATCTATTTCTCCTCTTAATCCACTTTGTGGATTTATAGCTATTGCGTATTGTTGATTTTCTTCTATTCTTCTTGATATTTTAAACATGCTTTTATCTTTTATAAAATGAAGTATTGCTAATTCATCATATAAAACAGCATCTACATAAGCATTTTTTAATTTTTTAAAAGCCTTTTCTATTTTTAAATAAGAAATAGTTTTTATATTTTCTAATTTTAGTAGCCTTTCACTAGTTGAAGCGCGTTCAGTTGCAATTTTTTTACTACGAAGATCATCTATTGATTGAGGATCGAAATCTTTTTCTTTACGAAATAATAAAATAAGAGATTTGATTATGTAAATTATAGATATTATAAACGCTAGCACAATTATTGCTCCGAATAATATTCGATCCTTTTTTTGGTATGGAGATATATCATAAAAAGATAAATGATAAGCTGAATAATACAAATATTTAATAGATTCAATAATTCCATTTAAATAATTTGTGGATACAAATCCATAATTTTTTTTAGAGAACCATATAAAATTTGATATTGCGAATATAAACAAGGCAAAGAACAAAATTATTTTCAAGCACTCCTTTAAAATATTATTTTTTATAATGTCGATAGTTTTTATTTTATTTTTTTTCCTTGAGAGTATTAATAATCCGCAACTCAAATAAGCTGTAGAAAAATCAAGATATTTTTCTCTTTCCGGATTTATTGTAATTCCAGATAGAGCCACTTCACAATTACCATTTTTTACACTATTCATGAGATCATTAAATGGCATTCTTACATATTTATATTGTATGTTGGCTCTTTTTACTATTTCTTCCCATAAATCAATTTCAAATCCAGAATAACCATATTGATTTTTAGTCACAAATGGGCTAAGCAAAGATATTCCTACTTTTATTATCTTGTCCATATAATTAATTTCAACCTTCGAGGTTGCCAACCTTCGAGGTTGGGACTTTTATTTTATTAACCAATTAAATATAGATAATACTATTGCAAATAAAATTGCATACCAGAAATTTGTAATTTCAAATCCCGGAATCAGTTTTGTAGCAATGAAAACCATAAATCCATTTATAACAAGAGTAAAAAGTCCGAGGGTTATTATATTTATAGGAAGTGTTAAAAAAACTAAAATTGGTTTTATTATTGCATTTAATATTCCTAAAACAAGAGCAACTAAAACTGCTGTTATAAAATTTGTGACTTTTACCCCCCTTATTATATATGGAAGTATTAATATAAATAGAGAAGTAAAAAGCCATTTGAGAAGCATTTGCATATATTTTATTAAATTATTAGATATTTATATTATAGCATCCACATTTGTAGTTGACAAAAATTAGTATATTGTTCTCTTTTTGTTTTTTGATGTAGGACTTGATTTTTTATCAAAAATATATTATATTTACCTTACTTTTTTATGTTTTTGCCGTTATCGTCTAGTGGTTAGGACACCAGGTTTTCATCCTGGTAACCGGGGTTCGATTCCCCGTAACGGTACCACATAGCAAATTCGAAATATGAATTTTGAATTTTAAAACCAATATACGAAAATTTATAATTTAAAATTAAATTGCGTTTACTTGGTAAAATGTTTTGTCCAACATTTACTAGGTATGCGAAAGAAAGGAAAAGATTATGTTAGATAAACAAAAAAAGGACGAGATAATTAAGAAGTTTAAAACTCACAAAAACGATACTGGTTCTCCAGAAGTACAAATTGCAATTTTAACAGAAGAGGTGAAGGAGTTAACAGAACACTTAAAGCTTCACAAAAAAGATTTTTCATCTCGCAGAGGCTTGATTAAAAAATTAAATCAAAGAAGAAGATTACTCAGATACCTAGAAAGAGAGAATCAAGAGAGTTTTCAAAAATTAGCAAAAAAATTAGACATCAAAATAACAAAAGCCACAGACATTATCGAGGAGTCAGAAAAGAAAATGGAGGAAGATGTTGAGAAAGAGTTAGAAGAAGAGAGCGAGGAGGAAGCAGAGCAAGGGGATGAATAATCAATCCTGGTTTTTGCTTCTATAAAAAATTAAAAAATAATAGAAAAAATAAAATGATAAGTCATAAAATTTTTAAAATAGAATTCGCAGGAAGAGAACTTTCTGTAGAGGTTGGTAAATATGCAGAGCAAGCAACAGCAAGTTGCTTGATAACATATGGTGGAACATCAGCTCTTGTAACTGTTGTTCAGGGCGATATAAGAGAGGGGATTGATTTTTTCCCGCTAGTTGTTGATTACGATGAAAAAATGTATGCAGCAGGAAAAATCAAAGGTTCAAAGTGGGTAAAAAGAGAAGGGAGACCCACGGACGAAGCTGTTTTAATAGGAAGATTAATAGATAGATCAATAAGACCACTTTTTAATGATAAGGCGAGAAGAGATGTTCAAGTTGTTTCAACAATTTTAGAATATGATGGAGAAAATGACCCAGCATTTGTATCTTTAATGGGGGTATCAATTGCGCTTTCAATTTCACCAATTGAATGGGATGGTCCGGTTGCTGGTTTTTTTGTTGGTCAAATTAATGGAGAAATGGTTTTAAATCCAACTCAAACTGCCCGTGATAAAAGTGATTTTGAAATTTTTGTAACAACCACTCCATATGGAGTTGATATGATAGAGGCAAGATGCAAAGAAGTTAATAACGAAACAATTTATAATTCAATTGAATTTGCGGTAAAACATGGTAAAAAATTAATGAATTTTATTGAAGATATAACAAAACAAATTGGTCAGGAAAAAATTTCTTCAATTCCAGTATTATCAGAAGAAGAGCAAGAAGCCATTGAGTTTATAAATAAAAAAGTTGATGAATTTTTTGCCGGAGTTGATGTTTATAAAGTTTTTGTTACAGACAAGGTTGAAACAGAAGCGAATATTAAAAAACTAGTTGAAGATTTAAATCAGGTATTAAAAGATGATAATGAAGTTTCAAAAGAATTACGCTCAAAAGGAATCGCATTATTTAATGAGAAATTAGATGAAAAAGCGAGAGAAATGATTCTGAAAGAAAACAGACGCCCAGATGGAAGAAAAATGGATGAAGTTAGGGAAATCAGTTGCGAGGTTGGAATTTTTGAAAGAACCCACGGAACAGGATTATTCAAAAGAGGAAATACTCAAGTGTTATCAGTTGTAACTCTTGGCGCTCCCGGAGAAGAACAAATGATTGATGGAATGGAAGTCGAAGGAACAAAAAGATATATGCATCACTACAATTTTCCAGGATTTTCCGTTGGTCAAATTTCTACAAACAAATCAACATCAAGAAGAGAAATAGGTCATGGAGCGCTTGCGGAAAATGCTCTTATTCCAGTTATACCAAGTAAAGAAGAATTTCCATATACAATTAGAGTTGTGTCAGAAGTTTTATCTTCAAATGGTTCTTCATCGCAGGCTTCAACTTGTGGTTCAACACTTGCCCTCATGGATGCTGGAGTTCCAATTAAACGTCCAGTTGCTGGAATTGCAATGGGGCTTATTACATCCGAAGACAAAAAAGATTATGTAATTTTAACAGACATTCAAGGCGTTGAAGATCATAGTGGTGATATGGATTTCAAAGTTGCCGGAACGGAAGTTGGTATTACAGCAATTCAACTTGATATTAAATCAAATGGAATTAGTTTGGAAATATGTCGCGAGACACTTGATAGAGCAAAGAAGGCAAGATTAGAGATTTTAGAAAAAATGCAAAAAGTAATTGCAGAACCTAGAAAAGAATTGTCTCCATTTGCGCCAAAAATTATTACCCTCACAATTGATCCAGAACAAATAAGAGAAGTTATTGGTCAGGGTGGAAAAACAATAAATAAAATTATAGAAATGTTTGGTGTAGAAATTGATATAGATCAAACAGGATTAGTTTTTGTAACATCTCCTAATCAAGAAAATGGAGACAAGGCAATTGAATATATAAAAGGACTATTGAAAAAAGTTGAACCAGGTGAAATTTATGAAGGTATTGTTACAAGAATAATTCCAGATCAAAATGGCGGAGAAATTGGTGCTATTGTGGAGTTTTTGCCTGGAAAAGATGGAATGGTTCACATTTCAGAAATTAAATATGATAGAATTAATAAAATTTCTGATATTTTAAATATTGGCGATAGTGTAAAAGTGAAGGTAATGGAAGTTGACGAAGAAAGAGGAAGAATATCACTTTCTATAAAAGCTTTACTTCCTAAACCAGAGGGTTGGGAAGAAAGACCTCAAAGATCATTTAAATCACAAGGCGGTAACCCAAGATTTCAAAAAACATCAGGACCAAGAAGAAAATTTCATAAAAAATATTAAAAAGTTTTGTGATGGAAAAGTTTCATCCGAAATTTCATTGGCAGTTAGAAAAAAAAACAGAGAGCAGGAAAAAACTACTCATAATCTTTCTTGTTCTTTGTTTTATTTTTGGAATATTTTTTATAATAAAAAAAACTTTTTTTGTTCCAGAAAAAAATATAGCGCTAGAATTTTTATCTCCCAATAGTTCAAAAATTATTTTTAGTACAAATAAGGCCGATTCGTTATTTAAAAAGTTGGGTCAGAATAAAATAGTTTCATATATTGAAAAATATACAGATGGAAGTAATTTTAGGGCTGGTAATATTTTATCTAAGTTAAGTAGAGAACTTGTTTGGGCGGAAAATGATAACAATTCACAGATTCTTTTGATAAAAACAAAAAGTTCAACATTTTTGCAGAGCGATATTTTAGGTTCTAGAAAAATAAAGGAAGAGAACTATAATGGAAAAAAACTTTATTCGTCAGATTTTTATTTTGAAAGCGAGAATTTATTCACAAAAAAAGATAAAATTTATTTTGCAAGATTGAATGAATATATATTTTGCATCTCAAATGATAAAGATTTTTTATATGAAACTATTGATAAGTATAATTATTTTGAAAAAAATAAATTTAAAAACATAACAACAATAAGACATTTTGGAGATAAATCGGTTTTAAATATAAGTATATCAGATTATGATCTTTCCAAGAGTAATAGTTTTGTAAAAAATTTATCATTTTTAAATAATGTTTTATCTAGCAATACTGGAAATGTGGAAATAGATTTTTCTTTAAATTATGCGGATCTATTTATATCTTCAAATAAAAATTTTGATAAGAATAAAATTTCTGAAACAATGAAATATTATTTTATACCAGATTTAAATAATAATTATTTTTATTATAAAAATTTTTCAAACACAATTAATTATTCAGAAAAAAATTTATTAAATTATGTTTCTGATTTTATAAATACAAATGTTGGGATAAAAGACGAAATTATTAATACACAAAATTTGGGATTAATGATTTATAAAAATGGAAATTTCTTGATCGAAAGCGAGGACTATGAAAGCATCTCAAATGTTTTTAAAAAATTATTGTCAGTTTATTTTCCAGGAACAAGAAGAATGAGTTTGCCAGATGGCACTGTTTCAGTAGAGTATTTTGCAGATCCAGGAAATGTAGAATTAAAGGAATTAACTGATAAAGATTTTGTTTGGTATTATGCTGATACGCCAGAAAAATCAAATTATGAGATGTTAAAATGTAATGATTTATTTTTTGTGTCCAGCGATAAACAAAAAATTATAAATTATTGTACGAATAGAGATAAATTATCAATGTTTTTTACTCGCAAACAAGAAAATATAAAAGAAGTAATGTATATAGATGTTTCAAATAAATCAAATTTTCCAATTTTGGGCTCAGTGAAAAATATTTTTGCTATAAATTTTGATGACGAGAATCGGGTTTTATTTTTCAGATTTTTTTATTGATAATCTTTGAGCTTGATTTTTATTTTTAAATATGATATAATATTATTATAGATGAGAAAATATGCTGATTTACACCTATTTTCCCTACAATTTAAAAAATTTTGGTGATATAGTAGCCAAAAACAAAAATAAAAAATCATTCCTTTAAAAAGAGGTTTGATAAAAAATAAAAACAAAAGTTATCTCCCATAAAAAGAGAGAGATGACAAATAAAAATAGAGTAGGGTAAAGCAGTATATGAGAATTTGTGAGAAATGCTCTCGCAGGTTTCAAAATAACGATTTTATCAAATTATTTATGGTAATTTGATGGCCGTTTGAAGCTTGGGGAGTGGAACCTCCCTACGGCGAAAACAAAATATAAAATGGCCGTTTTAAGGGAGGTTTTCCCTTTTATAAAGCCAATTTACATATATAAAAAGATCATCGCGGTCTTTTTAATTTTGAATAAAAAAGGAAGAGCCGAAGCTCTTCCAATGTTATATTTTGAAACATTTTTTGATAATTTCGTCGATTTGTTGTTTATCGACGATCTGTTCTTCTTCTGTGATTTTCGGTTTCCCGTTAATCATTTCAACTGTATAGAGAGTTATCTCTGAAAAGTTGAAGTTTGCCACGGGGATAATACACATGTCTTCATTTGTCTTTGTTGGATTTCCCACAAAGTCGTTGTGAGTAACCGCTCTTGAAATAAGTTCGGTGGCTTTTTGGTGTAGCATTTTTCCTCCCTATTTTTTGTTATCGTGCTTTGAAGTATGTTATATTGATTATTAAAATAAGTCAATGCCTATTGGCGCATGATCAGAGCCCATTACTTTATCTAATATATATGCATTTTTAATATTTTTTATAAATTTTTTTGATACACAGAAATAATCAATGCGCCATCCGACATTTCTTACCCTTGCTCCAGCTCTGAAACTCCACCAAGAATATTGAATTTTTTTAGGATTTAAATATCTGAAAGTATCAATAAATCCGTTTTTTAAGAATTTAGTCATCCAATTTCTTTCTTCATGTGTAAAACCAGAAAGGCCCTCATTTTCTTTTGGGCGAGCAATATCAATTTCTTGATGCGCTACATTATAATCTCCACAAACAACTACTGATTTTTTCTTGTCTAGGGTTTTTATATGAGATAATAATTTATCATTGAATTTTATTTTATAATCGAGTCGTGATAGGTCATCTTTTGAATTTGGAAAATATACATTTACTAAAAAAAATTTTTTCATTTCTAATATTTGTACTCGTCCTTCATCATGAGTATAAATTTTTTTTGAAACAACTTGATCTTCTAAGGAATTTTTTATAAGCATCATTGTCCCGCTGTATCCGGGACGCTTTGCGCTATTCCAAAATTCATCATAGTCAAGGAAATCGAACTCTTCTTTATTTCGTGCATTGTCATCAATTTTTATTTCTTGTAAACACAAAATATCAGGATTTTCTTTTTTTAGAAACTCTAAAAATCCTTTTTTAATTACAGCTCTAATTCCGTTTATGTTCCAAGAAATTATTTTCATGAATTAATTATAGCACATTTTATTGTAAAATTTTTATAAAAGCGCTATACTATAAGTAGTTAATAATACTCAGCGTTAATGAACTTGCTCACAATGAGCAACGAGTGTGAAAAAGAGTAAAGAGTAATTTTAACTAACAATCAAGGGGTGTGATGGAATAATTCCGTCCACCCATTTTTCTATAAAAAATCAGTTCCTAAATAGGAACTGATTTTGTTTTATATAATATTGATTATTTTATATTTTTTCTGACTGTGTATATGCTATTTTAAAAAATTATAAGAAGAATTAGTAAGATGATAAGAAGTATTGAGGAAATAATAATATCAGCATGTTGTTTTTTAATTTTTACAAATATATTTATCAAAAGAATTGTTATTGCTAGTATGAGGAGTATTTTATAATAAATTGAGCTTATGCTAAATAAAGAGTTTAGTAGAGAATTGCTTTTGTGTTTTTTTGCAAAATTATATTGATTTATTGGAGATGGTTTTGTAAGTATAATATCATCCCAATCTATGTCAGTTATTAATTCATTTCCAAAATCATCTGTTGCTTTCAATGAAACAGGAACAACAGGTTGAAAAAACGATTCTTGGTCTGTTAATAAATGTCCACTCCATTTGTTTGGAATATTTTCGTCTTTTACGAGTTGTATTTCTGTTCCTTCTATATATATACTTGCATTTTTGGTGTCATCCGTTAAATATATTTCTGCAGATATAACATAATTATTTAAAGAATCTTTAGTTATAAAAATTTTAGTTTTTTCTGTGTCTGTGATTTGTGGAGCTGTTGTGTCTAAAATTATATTTTCAGTGCTCGTTGTTTGTGTGTCTGTTTGTGTTTCTGTTGTTTGAGTTTGTTTTTCAGCGAGAACATTTTTGTTGTTATCATTTTGAGTTGTTTGCAAGTTAGTATTATTGTTTTCTTGTTTTTCTGTTGTTGTAGAGCTTTGGTTTTCTGTCGATGTTACAGTATTTGATAAAACTAATTCTTTTTTGGATCCTGTTGTAGATGTTGAGGTTTCTGTTGTTTCAATTGTTTCTAACGGAGTTTCTACTGTTTCTTCTGGCGTTTGAGTTTGAATTGTTTTGGCAACATTTTCTGTTCCAAAATATTGAGCAGCAAATGTTGCGTCGTATTCTTTGTATTTTCCAGCTGAAATTCCAACGCCTATGTCTTGAAAATCAGGATCAATCATATTTTTATAGTGTGTGGGGCTGTTTTTCCACGCGTTCACTATTTCTTCGGCTGTTTGGAATCCTATTGCCAAATTTTCTCCACCAAATTTGAAATTATAATTTGCTAACTTTAACCAATCAGCGACTCTTTTTCCATCTGGTCCCATGTGCGCAAAATATTGATTTATCATCATGTCTTCAACTTTCCACATTGCAGCTTGAGTGAGTTTTGTGTTTTCTGTTAATTCCTGAATATTTAAATCTTTTCTTATTTTATTTGTGAGAGAAATTACTTTTCGACTTTCAGCAGAATAATAATCCGGACTCAATAGCGCTGTTAAAGGAGTGAGCGATGTTGCGAGAATTGTTATTAATTTTATAACGATTATGCTTACCGCATAGAATAATAATCTCTTTGGTTGAAGAGCTTTTGGTCTGTAATTGTTGTTTTCATTAGGAACAACATAATCCCAAAAAGAAAGAGGATCTAACCCTAGTTGAATTTCATCTCCATCTGATAATCCATCTCCGTCTGTGTCTGGATTATTTGGATCTGTTTTGTATTTATTAACCTCATCTCCATCTGATAATCCATCTCCGTCTGTGTCTGGATTATTTGGATCTGTTTTGTATTTATTAACTTCGTCTTCATCTGATAATCCATCTTCGTCTGTGTCTAGATTATTTGGGTCTGTTTTGCGTTTTTTAATTTCGTCCTCATCTGACAATCTTTTTTTATCAGAATTGAGTTGTTTACTTGCTTTTTTCATATATTTTTTATACACTATTTTTTAATTTTTGTCAAATAAATCGTAATAGCCCAATAGCTTGGCAACGCTTTAAGTGTAATAATTAAATATATATACAATATAATAATTATTAATCTTTAAAGTGTATGGCATATACTATTAATCCTAATTTACCAAGATTAAGAGCTAAAGCAGTTAAT
>JAKPTO010000029.1 GCA_029555085.1 bacterium
GCCGGTGCCTGTATGATTGGCGCTTTTTTGGATGAAGCAATGAATGAGGCACTTGGTTTGGACGGCATTGAAGAATTTGTTATCTATATTGCCAGCGTAGGGAAAAAACCGTAACCTGTTTTTCCTAAAACTTTCATATTAATAATGCAATTATAACAATCATTTTATTAGTTCTAACCTGAACCTAAAAAACAAGAGAACCATTACTAACATATTTGATGTAACTAACTAAAATATGTATATGTTAACCCCATTATTTGTCCGTTTCAGCTTAAAGTGTATAATTGATTGTTACATAGTTAATTATTAGACGACTCCGTAACACTACCGTAACACTTCCGTAACACTTCCGTAATCTCGTTACGGAGTTGTTACTTGATTGTTACATTGTCATTACCGGGTTATGTAAACAAAAAATAATGGGAGCATTTCCTTTTTTCATATATCATTTTTTGAATGGAAATCCTTTTTTCATTTCTGCGTAATCAGGATTTGCCCACCATTTTTACCCCAATTTCTTATTATGTTATTTTTTACCTGAAAAGCTATTTGTCATTCTTGTGAGACAATTGATCCAAATAAAATTAAAAATATTAACTTCATTTTCACTATGAAAATTGCATTATGATTTATCCAACTACTTTTTATGCTTACTAAGAATATTTTGGAAGGTAGAAATAGCTTTTTCTATAGATTCAGAAGTAAGTTCCTTAAAGTATTCTTTTTTATGAATAGGTTTTTTTACTTTCCTTTCACCCTGAAGTAAGGTGATAATATATAAATCAACATCAAAATAGGATAATAGAGTATGAGTGGAACTACTACCAAAGATAATTGACTGACTGATATTTGAATAATCCCCATTTAACTGGCTTTCTAATTGGAGTAAAACACAATCTAAGGTTGGATATTGGGTTTTTAATAAGGTAAAATCCACCAAAATTCTTTTTAACATTGCATTTTCGGTATATGATTTACATTCAACGCCCAAAACTAATTCATTATCAATGTAAACTGGAACATCTATATTCAATTCATAATAATAATTACCAAAATGATCTTGAATATATGATTTTATTTCAGGATTTTTTATTCTTTTTACATAATCAACTTTTATTGGTATACGAACTTTTTTCTTATTTAAAGATAAATGTGTTTGATCTCCATTTAAGCGATCCCATGCTATCTGAATCATACCTTTAGCAATATTTTCTACTAAACTACCCTTTCCTGCTCTAATTATTCCACCATAAGCTCTATCTTTACTATTTAATGCTTCCTTATCAATGCCTTTAATAATAGCATCATAGATATTAATTAGGTCTTCAACAGTCGGAATTTTCATAATTTTCCACCAAATTAATTAAACAACCTTAAAATGTAACACATAAAAAGGTAATTCTATATTATACTTCATATCATCTAATAATAATAGTTTAATAATTAAAATAAAAAGGATGATAATCTTTCTTCAGCTTTAGAACAATATTCACTGGAAATATCAATCCCCAAATAATGCCTTTTATTCAATTTTGCCACTAAGGTTGTAGTTCCTACTCCGTTAAACGGGTCTAACACAATATCTTCTTGATAGCTAAAAAGTTTAATAACTTTGGTGGCAAGTTCTTCGGGAAACATAGCAGGATGATTAAATTCTTTCATTCTTCTTTCAGGAGCGATAGACCATTTTGCATAGACCCATTTTTTAAACTCATCTCCGCTAATGTCAATCTTTTTATCGTCTCCGATTTTTTTAAGAGTGCCTTTACAAAATATTTCTATAAATTCCCAAGTATATTTCAGATAGGGATTACTTGGGCTTTTCCATGATCCCCAAGCTGTATATTTACAATTATAATTATTTTTCTCCCATAATATTTCTCCCTTCCAGATTAGCTTTTTTTGCATTAAATAGTTACTTATTATGTGATGAGTAGGAATATAATCTGAAAATAAGGGTTGAACATTGATAATGAATCTTCCACCATACTTAAGAACTCGTATGCATTCATCAAAAATAGCAAAGAGGGTTTCAAAGTATTTTTCCCAATGCTGATCATCCTCATTTTCTTCATAATCCAAACCAAAATTATAAGGGGGAGAAGTAAAAATTAAATCAATACAATTGTTGGGTAATTGAGATAGTATTATTTTACTATCGCCACATACGATCCGATCCATATATTTATCAGGCAATAAGTTATTTATCTCAGAAAAGTTGTTTCCCCGAGTATAATAGAAGATTTCTCGTTTTTTTTCCTTTTCTTTTCTATTAACAGTTTTTCTTTCATCTCCATATCCTACATAAAGACGTTTTTTTCCCTTTATACCATAACTCTTGATGTTACTTATCGCACTTGATATTTTATTTAAATCATTGTTATTATTATTAAGTGATAATTCTTCTATATCTGTTTTGAACATTTCAAAATCAATATTATTAAGATAAACTAAAACTTGGTTATCATTATAATCAAAATGAATATTACTTTCACCATATTTCTTTTCTAAGGCATTCAAGATGCTCATAGTATAATTATTTATAGGGTAATCAAATTCAACCTTGATTTCCTTATAATTAACCATTCTTACCTCTACTTTCTTTTTTTTAATATTATCATTTCTCTTCAGTTTTTTATCACTACATATAGACATTTGAATAATCCATTATTGAGTTGTCAAGTAAAATATTCTAATTTCAGGTTGCCTTAGTCAGGAATAATTTTAATTTGATATTAGATGTAATACAAACTACAAAATTATACAATTTCCAATTTGACAAACCATCTTAAAAAATACGCTTAGGGATTTTATCATTTATTTATGATTTTTGAAGGATTAATTTAAGCTCCGAAAGATATGCATTTGTTATTCCTACTAAAGTAGTTCCAGCTATTCAATCCAATATTCCAAGAGAAATGAAAAAGTTAAGAAATGATTTTAGTGTTAAATTAATAGTTAAAAACGAGTGGTGTTCTTTTAATTTAGCTAATAGGAAAGCCCCATAATCGCTATCCTGAAACGATATTTTGTTTATGATTACTGTTCATAAGCAATAAGGAGAAAAAATATACATAAGGTATTCCTTACTTATTTACTATAAGATAGACAATTTCCTTGACTGAATCTGCAGTTGTGTTAAAAGATATAAAAAAGCAAAGAAGGATTGCTAATGTCGGAAATACTCTCAATAGATATTAAACGCCTTTTTTATGGTGCTCAAGTTTTACTAAATGAGATACAATTAAAAGTGGAAAAGGGAGAACGAATTTTAATTACCGGAATTACCGGAAGCGGAAAAAGTTCTCTGCTTTCTACTTTGAACCTGATGAACAGAAATTATGAAGGCGAAATTCTGTTTGAAGGGAAGAATATTGTGGAATATCAGCCCGATATATTACGCAGTAAGATTTGTATGGTGTTACAAGAACCCTATTTGGAAGATGCCAATGTGCAAGAGGTTTTAGACCTTCCCCTTCATTACAGTTCTTTAAAGCACAGGCGTTTACCCGATAGGCAGGAAAGAATTAAAAATTTATTCACGGCATTTCAATTGTCTTATGAATATCTGCAAAAATCTACTTCTCAGCTTTCGGTTGGTGAAAAACAACGCATTGCCTTAATCAGAGTTCTGCAATTGCAGCCGGATATTTTATTACTTGATGAAATTACTTCCGCTCTGGATCAAAAGACCTCCGGGATTATTTCCGAATGTATTTTTAACAATTTTGCGGGAACAGTAATAGCCATTTCCCACGATCCGCTTTGGCAAAACCTTTGGCAAAGAAATTGGGTTCTGGAATATGGAACAATCATAGACAGGAGGATATAAAATAATGGATATCAGTATTTATAGATTGATGCTGGCAGCTTTACTTTTAATTTTTCCGCTTTTGATTTTTAGTAATTTGAAACTGAAATTGAGCGGCCAACTTTTTAATTCTTTTGCCAGAATGATTGTGCAACTGGCAATTATTGGCTTAATTCTACAGTTTATATTCAACAGAGAAAATCCGTGGCTTGCCTTTCTTTGGATGCTTATTATGTTGGCAAATGCTGTTTTAACCTTAAAAGGACGGCTCAAATTTCAAAAAAAAATTCTTTTACCAGTTCTCATATTTTCACTTTTAACTACTACGCTGATTGTTATGCCTTGGCTGATAATTGTTGTTCTGCGTCCAGAACCCTTGTTTGCTCCAAGGTTTCTAATTCCCATCTATGGTATGATTTTAGGAAACAGTATGAATAATTGTTCACTTGCCCTGGAACGCTTTGAAAGTGGTCTTAGCGAAAACTGGAAAGCATATTACACCCGCCTTTCTTTGGGTGCAAGCCAATGGGAAGCTATCCTTCCTGCTTTCAGAAAAGCAATGCAAGCAGCTCTAATGCCGGAATTGCTTACAATTGCCTCTATGGGACTTGTAACTTTGCCAGGAATGATGACCGGTCAAATTTTAGGTGGTGCTTCCCCTCTGGTAGCTATAAAATATCAAATGATGATTATGATTGGTATCTTCAGTGGAGTTACGATTACCGATTATACCGCTATAAACATATATCTGAGAAAAAGGTTTGATAAATTCTATCTGCCCAAACCATAAAAACTGAAGATAATTTAGGTTTAAAAGAAAAAGAAAATAGTCCGCTTAATAACAGCATTTGTAGCTAACCAGGATACGATAACAAATTCTTCAAAGTTCTAAAGGGAAAAAACCGTC
>JAKPTO010000038.1 GCA_029555085.1 bacterium
CATTTAAGGATGTTGAAATCGCCGATAATCAATTAATACTTCCAACTGGTGTTATTATTACATTTAATGATGAACAATATGAGGGTGTAAAAAAAATTCGTAAATGGTTAAAAAATGGTCAAACGTTTTTTACTCTTGCCGGGCCTGCTGGTTCTGGAAAAACAACAATGATAAAAAAAGTACTTGACAATTATCATTTTAGTGTTGTTGCTAGTGCACCAACTCATAAAGCGAAAAAAGTGATAATGAGTACGACAGACCTACCAGCACAAACTTTGCATTCTTTGCTTGGCCTACGTCCAGATGTTGATCTTGATAATTTTAATCCAAATCAACCTGAATTTGGTCCAATTGCAATACCAAAAATCGGTGATTATAATTTTGTTATTATTGATGAGGCATCTATGATTAATCTCGATCTTTATAATTTGATAGTAGAGAAAACAAAAAATACATACACAAAAGTTTTATTTATTGGTGATCCAGCACAAATACCGCCAGTCGGTGAAAAAGAAAGTGTTGTTTTTAATCAAAAATCAAATGAATTTTATCAATTAACAAAAATTGAACGTCAAAATGATGGTAATCCAATATGGACAGTTTATGATAATTTAAGAAACCATTTAACTGATATTGATGGTGGATTTAAAAGACAATCTGTAATTAATGAAAAAGGTGAAGGTATTATTTTCACTACCGACAAAAAAGAATTTCGTCAGGCAATTCTAGACAAATATAGATCGGATGAATTTAAAGAAAATACAGATTATGTGAAAGTTATTGCCTGGAGAAATAAAACTGTTATGTTATCCAATGAGATTATTCGAACAGAATTATTTGGAAAAAATAGTGATATTGTCGAAGTTGGGGATATTTTGATGGGTTATAGAAGCGTTAGAACAGCAAGTGCAACACATAATATAATTGAAAATTCTGCCGATTATAGAGTTGTTGGTAAATCCGAATATCAGACGAACAAATATAAAATTAAAGGGTGGAATGTGAAAATTCGTGAAGATTTACCTCGTGGTAAATACAAATTCAAAGATATTTTTATAATAGATACTAGCGATCACGAAAATCTTCATAAATACGCTCAATTACATGACAAATATAAAGAGCAGGCAAAAAAATTACAAGGACCTGGTGCATGGACAGAATATTATAAATTCAGACGATTGAACATTCTTATGAAAACCATAACCACATATGAAGATGGTAAATTTCGTTCAAGACCAGATATTATTGTTAAGGATATGGATTATGGAATGACAATAACAGCACATAAAGCACAGGGGTCCACATATACACATGTATTTGTAATGGAAAACGATATAGATGCGAATTGGTTAATTAAAGAACGCAATCAATTAAAATACACATCATTTACTAGACCAATTATATCCGCAACAGTATTAACAAATGAAATTGATTAAAAATGACAACAAGAAAGAAAAAACCAACGGTAACACAAGTGATTCCGACACCAACGCCGGAAAAAAAGAAAGTTAATTTAAAAGATCCTCAAGGTATGAAGGTTTCAGTGCCAGATAATATGGTAATTAATAAAAGGGAAGACTATACGAATTTATCTATTGAAGACGATTCTGACGATTTCTTATTATATAACATGAAAACGTATATTAAAGAATGTTCAGAATGGGGATCGAATATCCAAGTATCAAAATGGGCAAATGAAACTGGTTTTGAAATAATTCATCAGAACAAAAATGGTGCTTTTCAGCATTTATCAATTGCAAAAGAAGAGGCGCAACTTCTAATTAAAATGATAAATAAAATGATTGATCGTTAAAAATGATTGAAGATTATATAAAAGATAAAGTAATTGCAATTACATCATTTTGTGATACTGATGAAAAACGTCAAGTGTTAATAAACAACATTATTTTATTACGTCAGAAATTTCCCAATACAAAAATTGCACTTCACGCCAATTATCCGTTATCAGAAAGCATTCAAAAATCCGTTGATTATTATCTTTATCAAGATTTAAATTTTATTGGTGATGATAAATGGACATATTATTGGCATCAAATAATTAATGATAAAACAGGAAAACCATATTTTAATAAGAGATTTTATTATTCAATTCTAGATACGGGATTTTCTGTTTTTCAACAAATTAAATCTTTAACAAAATTTTTAATTGATTATCAATGGGTTTTGTTAATAAATTATGATCTTTCAGTTGAAGAACTTAATAAAAATGATTATACCACAAATTACGATTTGACTGTTCATCTTTTTCCTGAAGGTGATGCTTATTCAATGATTGTTATGTTTTATAAACCACAAGTTTTTTACGAAAAGGTGGTAAAATATTTCACATATGAAAATTGGATGAAGCCAGAGAGAGTTGATCAACTTAACGAACAACGATTTTATGATATTATACACGAATCAAATATCAGTGTGTTTGAACATAAACATAAAATTACTGATAAAATAAGTGGTATGCCAGATTATGTTTATCCCGATTGTAGCCCTGGAAATAAGCCAAATGCACCACATAACAATTTTTTTAAAGGTTATCTTTTGGTTCAAACAGACGATTTTTTTGAAATTTATTTGTGGGATCTTTTATCAGACATATCAAAAATAGTTTTTGTTATGAATGATGAAATTTACATTGTAAAAAATCAAAATCGTGAAGGGGGATTTGAATATTATCTTCCATATGTGGGTCAAAAAATTGATGATATTAAAATTAAATCAATTAATGATGTTCCGGTAGATATAGATTTAGTGGTAAAAAAAGGATATATAACAAGAGATGTTTAAATATTTTTTTGTTTTTTTTAAATTTTTTTTTATCTTTGTGTTGTTAAAACAAAATTAAATAACATGAGAAGAGAAATGCTCCAAGTGACGTGGAAAATAATAAGAAGAAAGGGAAACGGGAGAACACCAGAAACATATTGTACTTACATCGCCGAAAATGAAAAATATAAACATAAATTAAAAACTATTGAAGGAACAAAGTTATTTGATTTATTATCAACACATAAAATATCTAAAAGGCCGGAATTTGAGAAAAAAGTTATGATAGATGGAATGTATCGTGGTGATAAATTGATTTTTATTACTAACCCAAGAATCTTTTAATTGTGGAAAAGACGTTAATATTAGTTAGAGGATTACCCGGAAGTGGAAAAACCACATTTAGTGAATTATTTGGTAAAACTAATATTTGTTCCAATGATGATTATCATATGGTTAAGGGCAAATATGAATGGAAAAAAGAAAAAGAAGCTTTAGCACGTTTTGAATGTCAAAAAAAGTGTGAACGGCTAATGACGACAAATACACCAACGATAGTGGTGGCAAACACATTAACAACATCAGATGAAATGTCACCATATTATATTTTGGCCGACAAATACAATTATAGAGTTTTTTCTGTCATTGTTGAAAATCGTCATGATGGAATAAGTTTACATAACGTTCCAAATGATACTATTCAAGAAATGAGAAATCGTTTTGAAATTAAATTATAAAAAATGAGTTATATAGAATATAGTAAAGTATCAGACGATCTTAAATACAAATATAGATTGTTGATAGATACAATAAAAGAATATGGTGAAAAACTACCGAAAAAACACGGATCATGGTATCGAGTGAAGGCATTTGACGATAACTGGCTTGTATATGATTCATGGAACGGACAGGTTTATTTGTATCGTAATGGTGCAGAACCATCTAGTCCTAACAACATGTATCATGTTGTTTATGTGTTTTTTGATAAAGACGGAAAAGTTAATAATTATTCGACAGTTGAACCACATATGGCAGATTTTTGGAGAGCACATATTATAAAAAAAAAACAAAATTAAAATGAACACCGAACTTCTTGAACGAATTGAAAATAAAAAAGCAAAACTTGAAGATGTTAAAATTGCCTTGAAAGAAAAATTTATTGGTATTGATGATGTTATTGATAAAGTAATTAATAATATTTCTTTATGGTATTTAACACCAGAAATCCAATTTAAACCATTAATTATATCATTATGGGGTATTACTGGTGTAGGTAAAACCGATCTAGTTCGTACTCTGGTTCGTCTTTTGAATTTTACAGATAAGTTCATTGAAATTCAAATGGATGTGAAAAATGAATATAGTCGAACAATTGAAAGTTATTTAGATAATAGTGGTATTGAATCAAACGAGCCGGCAATACTATTACTTGATGAAATTCAAAGATATCGTACAATTGATGAAGCTGGCCGTATGATTGAAAATAAATATTTTAACGATGTTTGGGTTCTACTTTCAGATGGAAGATTTCAAAACAATTCTCGTCGTAGAGCTGATTTGATTCAAATGTTGATGGAAGAAATGTATTGGATAGATAGAAGCGATGATGATAATAACGATAAAGATACACCAAACATAGAAACCGAAAACCCCAAAAAAAATAAAATTTATAAATATCACACATCATACTGGACTGCAAGTAGATTTAAAAAAATGTTAAATCTACAAATGTCTACTGAAGAAATTATGAAAATGACATTAGGGGAAAGAATGAAAATCATGGAAGACACTCTTAAAATTGGAAATGTCAATGAGGGAAAATCATACGAAAAACTTTTGATTTTTATTTCTGGAAACATTGATAGCGCATTTAAAATGTCTGATGATGTTGAAGATAGTGAAACTGATGCTGATGTATATCATGAATTATCAAAAAGAGTTAATATTGTAAAAATAAAAACCGCGTTGGCCACACAATTTAAGCCCGAACAAATTGCTAGATTTGGTAATAATCATATAATATATCCTTGTTTGGACAAAAAAAGTTATTATACTATTATTAAAAAAAATTGTCAACAAATTTTAGATAGAATTAAAAAAGAACATCATATTGTAATTACACTATCTGATACAATTTATGATATAATATATCGTAATGGTGTATTTCCAACACAAGGGGTTAGACCCGCAATTTCTACTGTTTTTAATGTTCTTGGTAGTAATCTACCTTATTTTATGTATCATGCACTTATAAATGATGTAGACTCGTTTTATTTGGATTATAAAAACAAAAAATTATTTTCAACAATAAATGGTAGTAAAATTTCTAAGGAAATTATCTTGGATTTGGATATTATTCGTGAAAATAAGTCCATTGATGAAAAAATGCTCATAACTGTTCATGAATTGGGTCATGCATTAGTATACGCATTACTTTATAAAACACCACCCAAACAAATAAACATTAATAGTTCTGGTCTTTCAGACGGGTTTGTTATTAATCACAGTGCGGTTGATAATAAAACTTTCATAAGGAATCAGATTGCCATTTATTTGGCTGGACAAGCAGCGGAAGAATTGGTGTTTGGTGAAAATTTTAAATCTAGTGGTGCCTCAGCAGATATTACATTTGCTACCGATGTTGCTGGTAGATATGTTAGGGTATATGGAATGAATGGTACCGTATCAAGAATTGACAGAGAAGTGCAATCAACGTCATTCCATATGAATTATGATGTTGATGCTACTAATATTGAAATTGAAAAAATTCTATCTGAAGAAAAGAAAAGAGCCACAGATTTATTAAATAAAAATATAAAAGTTTATAAGGAACTTATTCGTTTTACAATTACCACAAACGATATTACTATTAATGACTTTCTCATTATTTGTAATAATTTTGATATGGGTATTGTACCAAAAGAAATTAATGAAAAATTAATTTATTCATATGATGAAAAAGTCAGACATTTTTTAGAGCAATGAGTAACAAATAATAAATAATTTTCGTATCATTGTGAAAATTTAAAAACATTATGAAAGCAAAGAAAGGAGATAGTTTGGGGTCACGTATGAAAGAGTTTTATGAAAATAGAAGTCGTATCACCCTTCCTCGTAGAACCTATACGATAATTCGAAAAGGAAATAATTAATAATTTTAATTTAAACAAATTTTAGTATTATGAACGAAGAAAACAACGTAGCAATGGATGGGGCATTTTATGGCTCATTAAAGAGAAACAACAAGCAAATACGGGATGACCGTGCGCTTGCGATTGCAGAAGATACCGAATTGGTATACAAGCGTAAAATTGAAGATTTGGAAACAAGTCTGAAAAGAATGAGAAGGGAACAGGAAAACATGCTTGACCTTTCTCCAACTAACGCTCAGTCACTTATACTGGCAAGTGACTTCGATTCAAATAAATATGCCGATAAGGATATTGAATTGGGTGTAAAAATTCGTAACACCGAAATTACACTGGAAATTGCCAGAAAGAGATACGAGTACTTATTTAGCGGTGGAGACAAATAATGGGTGGTGGTTATTATTCATTAGAAAAACGCTCGTTTAGAGCAAGAACTTTGGGGTATACAACCAAAGCTACACATGAGATTTTTCAAAGGCGTTCAATTAATAACGCAATGAACCCTCATGGAATTGTGATAAGAGAATCACGTGATTCGGATGAACATCCCAATTCATTGTCAATCATATTAGGATTGGATGTAACTGGCTCAATGGGTACTATTCCACATTTTCTCGTGAAAGATGGATTACCAACCCTCATGGGAAAAATTATTCAGGGTGGTATTGTCGACCCCCAGATATTATTCCTTGCCATTGGTGATCATGAATGTGATGATGCACCACTACAGGTTGCTCAATTCGAATCAAGTGATGAACTGCTTGACAAATGGCTTACCGATGTTTATCTTGAAGGTGGTGGTGGTGGCAATTACGGGGAAAGTTACCTTCTTGCGTGGTATTTTGCAGGATATCATACATCAATTGATTGTTATGAAAAAAGAGGACAAAAAGGTTTTCTTTTCACAATTGGCGATGAACCCACGTTAAAGGAAATACCAAAACATTATCTTAAAGCAATAATGGGTGATGGTCAATATTCTAATATGAGTGCAAGTGCTCTTTTAGAAAAAGCAAGTGAGAAATATCATTGCTTTCATTTGCATATTAAAGAAACGAATGCTGGTAGCCGTCAGGAAACTATTAATGGTTGGAAGCAGTTAATGAGTGACAACCTTATCGTGGTTGAAAACAAGAATGATGTTGCAAAAATAATTGCAAACAAAATTCTCGAAATTCACGGAACAACTTCAACAATATTAGAAGAAAATTCCATGACAAAGCAAGATGTAATAACAAACGATGATAATAAAATCGATATTATTTTGTGATAATGATTGGTAAAGCAGTTATTGGGATTGGGTTTGGGGATGAAGGAAAGGGTATAACAACCGATTTTCTTTGTTCCCAATCCCGTAATCCTATGGTAGTGAGATTTTCGGGTGGACATCAAGCAGGTCATACTGTTGTATTAAACGGTGTTAGACATGTATTCTCTAATTTCGGCTCAGGAACATTACGTGGTGTGCCAACTTACTGGTCTAAGTATTGTACCGTTAATCCAATTGGAATTATTAACGAATACAATAAATTAATAGATAAGGGTGTTATACCCAAACTTTATATTGATGAAAAGTCCCCGATAACAACACCATATGATGTATTGTATAATCAAACTGTTGAAAGAGTTAAATTACACGGTAGTTGTGGCGTTGGTGTTGGGGCAACTATTGAAAGAGAAGAAAATTATTATTCTCTACTGTTTGGAGATATATTTTATCCGTCTGTTTTTAAAATAAAATTAGAGGAAATAAGGAAATATTATTCTTTTAAAGACGAAAAATTTTTATTCGTTGATGTTGATGAGTTTATTAAATGTGTTGAACTTATCAAAGAAAATAAAAATATACAAATAACTAATGGAATACCTTATTATTTACCATATTCATATCATAAATATGACGAATTGATTTTTGAAGGTTCCCAAGGATTATTACTGGATGCATCTATTGGCTTTTTTCCCCACGTCACAAGAACAAATGTCAGTACAAAAAATATCGTTGATATGGGTTATTCTCCAAAAATATATTTAGTGACAAGGGCATACCAGACACGACATGGAAACGGTGCAATGACTAATGGGCATATTCCAAATAACATAAAAATTGATATTAACGAAACAAATCATAAAAATAAATATCAGGGTGAGTTCAGGCGTGCAATTCTTGATTTGGACTTGCTAAAATATGCAATTTGTAAAGATGACTATATAAGAAATCAGGCATACAAATCTCTTGTCATCACGTGTCTTGACCACGTAGTTGATGAATATAGATTTACTTATCAAGGAGAAATCATAAATTCTCTAAACCAAAATGAGTTCG
Organism: bacterium; assembly: GCA_029555085.1. GTDB lineage: Bacteria > Patescibacteriota > Patescibacteriia > UBA1558 > S5-K13 > STF1-138. The sequence goes on from JAKPTO010000038.1 coordinate 8,254, forward strand.
TGGAAAAAATCAGTAAGATTTTAAAAATCAATGATATCTATATCAGTGAAACAAATGAAGCTGATAATATTAAAAAATTTAAAAACACGTAATTACTATGGGATGTGATTTTAGTTCAATTGGAAATTTTTCTGTATCAGTACGTGATTGTCATATAAAAGATGGGCAACCAAAGGAATACTATGAAAAATTCATGGTTTATTGTGAATTTATGGATGAAAAGAATAGTGATAAATGGGATGTTGCAATTCCTTTGCTTAAATTGGGTAGGCTCGAAAAGTTAAAAAAGAATTATCGTTTTAAACCCGAATTCAACCTCATGAAAATATTATGGGAAGAAATTGAAAAAAGAGAATTTATCGTTGAAGGTTATATTGGGATTGTAAGCTACTATCATGAACATGAAACAGGTAAAAAGATTTATAAACATTATTATTTAGTATCTAATATTGGTGAAGAACCCATCGAATTGTCATCACCAGCAAGAAGCGTTAACATACCATCCCATCATGTTCATGATTATAATGAACATAAATGGATAATTGAAAACGGATTAAAATTTTTGGTGATGTTATAAATAATAATTAAAATATGGAACACAATGATTTTTTAAACAGAGTTTTTGATGAAGGCATTAAGGCCGCAACTGCAGATTATACTAACCCTGATGATAAACATCGACTAAAGCCAAAAAGATTTGAACTTAGAATGTATTTCTTTGTAGCACATAATCTAAGTTCCATTCAACAAGGAATTCAGGCAGGTCACGCCGCTTTGGAATATGCCGATAAATTTGGTAATGATGAAACATTCATTGATTTTGTAAGAAACTGGAAAACTTGGATAATACTTAATGGTGGTACAACTAATAATAAAAAAGATGTTAATGGAATTGCGTTAGGTACTTTAAATCAAATTGCTGATGAATTGGAAGATAATGAAATTTCTTATGCATGTTTCCATGAACCCGAATTAAATAATGCACTAACCGCACTATGCTTTATCGTGGATGAAAGAGTGTTTAATTATGTTGATTATCCTGATTTTGTTAACTGGCTTCATGACATTAAAATGACTGATGAGGCAAAAAAAGAAATAAAAAAGAAAAATCCCACATTTTGGTTGACACTAAAATTACAACCAAAAACACAACAAGAAATGTTTCCCGAATATTATAAAGAATGGATTGAATTTTTTGGCGGTAATAAAAATGTGTATCTTCGTGAATTGTTGAAAAATAAAGAATTAATACAATAAAATAATAAACAAATGAAACAGTTTTTAGCATATGATGGTATAAACAATCATTGGGAATTGTTTAATACAATTGAAGAAGCTCGAGATTATTTAGAAGAAATATTTCTAGATCCAAATAATGATAGTTATCATCCGGATTTGGCCAGTTGTAAAATTTATCAACTTGTCGAAACTGTGGAATATGAAATAATTGATAGTAAAAAAAATTATAAATATTTTCATGATGATGATATACCAATTGATGCTGAAGATCATGAAATATGGCCTTATGATGATATGTTTGACGAATTATGGCAACATAAGTTCGTTCCTATAGCGCAAAAAGAAATGAACGACAAAAAAATCGAAAAATGAACAAAAGACAAAACGCTTATTTTTGTAGAAAATGTAAAAAAGCAACGATCACTATTGATGTACATGAAGGAACAACACCAATGTTTATATCATGTCCTAGTTGTGGTGGTGATGCAATATCTTTTATGTATCAATTACCACGAATATTACTTATGGAAGAACCCGAATATGAATGGTACATGCCAGATGTAAATGAAACTAATGTTCTTTCTAATCAAGAAAAAGAACATGTATTAAATGGTGGTTTGTTATTAAGAAAACGCACAAAAATATAATAACATGGAAAAATTGATACAAAATTTTATAACACATAGAGAACAAACAATAGAGGAGTTAGCAATAACACACCCTGATTTTGTTTTTGATCTTAATAATCTTTTCGAAAATCAAAAAAAAGTGATGAAAAAGAAATTAAAAGATGAGTTTAAGAAAGGTATTGAAGATGGAAAAATAATTGGTCAATATGGATCTGTAAGTTATATTGAATAAATAAAAAACATCATGGAAAATTTACAAAAATATTTAAAACACCTCCCAACATGTTGGACACAACAAGACTATAGAGAATTGGATGATGCATTAGCGCACACACCAGACATTTTCAGAGATGAGAATTGGTTAAAATTTTATGAAGATGTAACAAAAAAACGCAACACATGTAATTGTGGTTATGATGAAACTATTGGTTATTATTATCCACTTCCTTTTATTGAATGGTTCAGAACGATAGAATTTTATAATATATTCAATGAAGAACTTCATGTAAATGGAATGGTGTGGACTACTGATGACGGAAAAAAATTTACTACAGTTAAAGAAATATATGAGTTCTGGCGGGAACTAGGTTATGATAAACCAGTAGTGAAAAATTCTGAGTCACAACCCGAAGAATCTGAAATAGTAAAACCATATATGACAGTAATTATCAAATTACATCCCAAACAACAAAATCCACAAACTGCCCAATGGTACATGACAACCAATGGTCAAAAGATGTTAACTAATGGACCGGTGGTTGTTATTCACACAAATAATTTAAACTATATATTAGATGATATAGACCTTCGGGAAATAATAGATATTAAAATAGAACGAAAAAGATGTGATTATCAAGAAAATATAAATTCACCTTTAAAAGATTAATTTTTAAATATGAAATTTTATAGATATGAAACTGTTCAATATGCTGAACACGATTTTGATGGTGATTTTATGAGACCGTCATTTCCCAATCCGACATTAGAATGTCGTGAATATGTTTTAATTAAAGAAACACCAAAAGGTTATTGGATTGGTTTTTATTCTTATAAACCGCCATACGATAATTGGAAGTATATTTGGAAAAAATGGGTGAGCAAGACATCAAAAAAAAGGTTTGCTTATCCTTCACGAGAAGAGGCTTTAAACAATTATATTAAACGAACTGAAAGACGAATTAAAATTTTGGAGTGGAATTTAGAATTATGTAAGGGAGGTTTAGAAAAGGCAAAAATTAAAGAAATACAAATTCAAAATGAATATAAATTAAAATCACAAAACGAAATTTGAAATTATTTATAAAAAAAAAACATGGAAGTAGTTAAAGTTTATTCACCAGTAGAAGACAAAAAAATTCGTGAAAATCTTGGGAAATCACCAATTTGGAGTGGTCAGCGTTATCATATTGATGAACTTGCTGAAGCAAAGAAAAAACATTCTGTACTTTTTGAATATACATTTAAATTCGATGGACTCAAGGTCGTTCAATTCACAGGTATGAAAAAAATTACAAAATGAAATTAACTGCGATATTTTTTAAAGATGGTTATGGGTGGTTTAGAATTCTCGGTAAGGGGCTGTATTGGAAAGACATTAATCGTCATCCATTAATTTTTAGTGAACAATATGGATTTAAAAAAGTATTTACCATTGGAAAATGGAGAATTGGATTATTAAAATAAAAAATAAAATTGATTTTTTTTTTTCAAAAATATTTGGTAATTTAAAAAACATTACTTATATTTGTATTCTGAACATAACAATAAACATAAACTTCTCATCATGAAAAAGAACTCACTCACACCGAACAAAGGATTAAGTCTTTCACAGGCACAATCAATCTCTAATCTTTGTTATCAAAAATCAATTGAAATCACTAAGAAATTTGAATCAATTAATAATGCCACCAAAATAGTTGAAATCGAAGGAAAGGGGGAGGTTGAAATAGTTAAAGGTCGTCCAATCCCATCTAATGTCGTTGATCTCATTAAAGAGAAAGCCGAACTTCATGCTTGCCAAGCATTTCTTATGGAAAATATTAAGGCAAAAGATGAGATGCTTTTAAATGCAAAAAACGCAACCGTTGATCTTAGTGGTATTGAAATTCCTGAACCGTGGGTAAATGAAGATCCGGTAATACTTCCCCCGGTAAACGAGGATTGGGGTTGGGAACAATTATCTGTTTCTGAGATAAATGAATTTATTGAAGCAGAGGCTTATGCCGCACATATAGGACAATTTATTCATGGTGGATCGGTTCTTAATGAGTTAAGAGAAGAACTTCCTAATATACCTGACATTGAATGGATGGTTATTAAAGATGGTGAAAAGAGTCCGGTTATGATTAAAATTCATCACACTTCTGAACAACTTTTACATATTCATGAACAACTAGCCGAGTTACACCGTGTTTACGAACAAAAGGTGAATTACTTTAAAGCTAAAGTTAAAAATTTGGTGACTAAAGAAAATGCTCGGATTGCAAAAATTAATGCTGATGCTCAGGCTAATGCTGAAAAGATCAATAAAGATAGATATGAGAAATATGAGGTCGAATATGCAAAGGCAACTGAAAAGATGAAGACAGCTAAAGCTAAGTTTGAACAAGAACGTCAGCGGGCTATCGAAGAAATCGCATCGATGAGAATAGAAGTTGATCCAAGATTTGTGAAAACTATTGATATGTTTTTGGGTAATTCCCCCGGTCCTGGTTGTGTATAAAAAAAAAATAAGGTGAAAGAAAGACAGAGCATGAGCCGAAGTTTTTCTTTCTTTATACTTAGTGGTGTGGTTCTTTAAAATGTAACCTTTAGTTCTTCATCTAAGAATGATAGGCTAGAAGTTTATCAAATGGAAGTTAACGCCTCTTCCACAAATTAAGTTTTTTATTTTTTTAAGACTTAGTTTTTGTCTTTGTCATTGTGTGGAAGAGGGTCTTTGACCTTGACTTGGATTTTAACTGAGGCTATATACCACATCACTAGGTGACTTATTTTTTTCATAAAAAAGTTAACATGCTAGAAAAGAGAAAAATAAAAGAATATGAAGAATTGGAAACCGTTGCTCTTACATGTAATGAAGAATATGTTTCCGATACATGTCAATGGGTTGTAGATGACAACAGTTTTTTTAGTATCGGTAAAACAATTCAACAACTTCCGCCAGGATTTTACAGTTATATTTTTGATCATTCAATCAATAAAATTCGTTTAACAAGGATAAAAGTCATTACTGATAATATTCTTACTTTACCTGATCCCGTACTCAACAATATTTTACTTGATTTTCAAAAATTCTGGGAGAATAGAGAGCGTTATCAAAAATATGAATTCGTCTATAAACGAGCATATTTAATGTATGGACCGCCAGGATGTGGTAAAACATCCTTAATTGCCTTATTATCCAAAGAATTAATAAAAAGAAATGGTGTTATCTTAAATATTAATACTGTCGATCAAATTGAGCTATATGACCGGGTAATTAAAGATATAAGAGACATTGAAAAAGAAAAGCCACTAATTGTTATTATTGAGGATATTGACGGATATACCGAATTTGGAAATATTTCAAGATTATTGAACATTTTAGATGGTACATATCAAACCGATAATGTAATTATAATTGCAACAACAAATTATCCGGAAAGGCTTGAAGAAAGATTTTCATCAAGGCCATCAAGATTTGATGTTCGTGTGCTTATTGATGTACCCTCACCAGAAGTTAGAGAATTTTATATAAAATCAAAACTTAAGCCAGAAGATCTTGCAAGAATCGATATAAATGAATGGATAAGAAATACTGAAGGTTTTACTCTCGATCATCTTAAGGAATTAATATTGTTAACGTTTGTTTTGGATAATCCATTTGATGATTCACTCATTCAAGTAAAAGAAATGATAAAAAATGTGAAAATAAAGAATGTTACAATTAAACGAGGATTACCTACACCCGTTGGATTTTCAAATCAGAATGAAAAAATAAAACAATAAAATTATGGCATTTGTATATTGTAAAAAATGTGGTTGGGATCAGGACGATTTTTGGTATTTTAAAATTCAATGGAAAAAAATATTCAAATGGTCGTCTCGTCCGCTTGGATATAATCCATTGTCTCTAGTTTTGGAAGATATTGCAATATGGGGGAAACCAAGATATATTAATCTTGACGTTGGACGAACACATTCGTGGAAATTACTTATATTTGATGTTAAAAGACATTTAAAATTATTATTTACTCAAAAATGGTGGACAGAACACTCGTTTACAAAAGATTATTTTCGAAAAAAAGCAAAATGTCCCAATTGTGGTTCAACTGACGATTTTATTATTGATTAAAATAATGTAAAAATGAATGAAGAAAAATTGGTAACATTTAATACTGCAAAATTAGCCAAAGAAAAAGGCTTTAATGTGAGCTGTTTATGGTGGTATCATTTGGATACTCGTAATTGTTACCCATTACATGATGTGAATAGAGTGAGAGAAAAATTTCATGGAAAAAATATTCATGCACCAACACAATCATTTTTACAAAAATGGTTAAGAGAAAAACATAATATTAATGTGTTAGTACAGGAGTCAAATATTTCTGATTTATATAAATGTATGATTGGTAAAAAAGATCGTAGGAAAGATATTTCTACTGATACTTTATATACATCTGATTATAAAACGTATGAAGATGCAATTGAAAAAGGGTTATATTTTGCATTAAAAATGATATGAAACAAAATTTTCTTAATCGAATTGAAGAGTTTGGAAAACCCATGTTTGATTTATTGTTCGATTTAGAAGACGAACAATTAAAAAAAATAATTTTTAACATCCTCGGAACTGATTTGATGGAATGGGTAAAGCAGGGTACAGTTATAAAGACAATTATAAATAACATACCATCAAAAATTGAAATTTGTCGACATAATTGTATTGAAATCAATTATTTTGGTATTTTATACGTTCCTAAAAACGGACGTAAAATAGTTTTGAAAGAATTTGATAATGACTTTAAATTACTAAACAAATTATTTGCCGAAGATTGTCGATATTTTGATGAAGCACAAGGAAGAAATAAATGTACACATAGAGAAGTGAATATAAAAAGATGTTTAGGTATTTGTGAAAAATTTGAACAAAAATGAAAACAACACATTTTATTTTATTGATAATTTTTTTAAATCTTGTGGTTTTTATACCGATCGGTTTATTTTTACCAGCAATACCTACAGAATATAAATCCATTGGTTTTTTTTTAGTGGTATTATTAACAATAATGATGTGTGTATTAAATATAACATTAAGCGTAATTCATAAAAGACATGGAGATAACAAACGAAATATGTGATATTCAAAAGTTACAAACCAGAATAGAAAAATGGTGTAACGATTCGTTCGGTCAATACCGAATTAGTACGTCTATCATTCATAATCTTAAACCAGAAATTGATAAACTCAATAAGGATTTAAAATCGTTGCATCAAGGCGTTTATTCTTATGACAATGAAATAGCATTGAAAATTTTAAGAGAAAAAAAAGATAAGATTTTAAATGGATTTGCTGAATGTTTTATGTTATTATTTGACGCAGCAGCACGTGAACAAATCAACATCCAAATGTTATATGATACAATTGATAAAAAAATTAACACATGAAAATAGATTTTATACATAAAATTAAAGGTTTTGGTCACTATCCGTCTGAATATAGAATTTGTATTTGTACAGAAAATAACATGACGTATATATGTTTTATTGATCTTGATATTGGTGTTTCAGTAACAAATGCATCAGAACATCTTGCAACTGAAATTGTTGGAAAACTTAAATTAGATCCATTATATTGTCGTTTTTTTGAAACATACAGCTATCAGAATCAAGAAACACTTGATGAGATCAAATATGATTGGAAAAAAGTGGGGGGAGATTGGGTTGCTGTAAATCCACAATGGAGCTTTAAAACTAATGATGACATAAAAAAATTATTTTTTACATAAAAATTATACCAAAAAATTTGGTTATTTAATATAAAGTTTTTATCTTTGCATAGTAAGAAAATGCAAAAGAAATGAAAAAACCAACAAAAATACAGATTAAAGGATTTGTAAGGTTAAAATTGGCAACAGATCCGGTATGGGCGGCAAAAGCACTCATTAGGATATACCAGTGCCAAACTCTTGACGAACAAAACTCTTTATCTACTAAGCATTATAATGGTATTGGCTTTACTGGTGTTGATGGAAAAATTCTTTCCTCTATCGCAAAACAATTATTAAGATATGGAAGAATTTCAGATAAACAAATGAATATAGTATTAAAAAAGATGCCAAAATATTGGAGTCAAATTATCGAACTATCAGATAGAGAAAAACTCTTATCTTTAATACCGACTGAAATATGAAAATGAGAGTTAAACCATCACAATGGGCTAATATATTGTGGTTTATATTGGCAATTATAGGCGCCGGTCAATTTTCATACACAGGCCAATATTTTTATCTTTTACTGGTTATTTGGTGGTTATGGAAGTTTGCAGTAATCGAATGTTGGGTATTTATATTTGACGAGAATAGTGAAACCATTGTCGAAAGAAAAGGTGTTTTTTATGTTCGAAAAGTGGAAATACAATATTTCAGAATAAAATCAATAAGAGTTATGAAACCATTGTGGCAAAGGATTTTTGGTTTATCAACAGTTCAAATAATAACATCAGAACCATTTAAACCATTTCTTACTGTTTATGCAATTTCTAATGGTGAGGAAATAGCTCGACATTGCAAGGAGATGGCGGTTTACTGGAGACAACAAAAAGGTGTCAAAGAAACTGACTTTCACCATTTTTAAATGTTATTTATTAATATGAAAAATGAAACAAATGAAGTTGTAATTTTAAAACCAAAAGAACTTAGTCAAGAAGAAAATAAAATATCGGAATGTAAATACAATAAAATATGGAAATGTTCCCACCCAAAACAATGGGGAATAAAATGTGTAAAAATGTGTGAATATTATGAATCCTTGTTTGAATTTATTCAAAAAAAATAATATTGCAACGCCAGTGCCTATTGAGAAACCTCAACCAACACCAACAATGTCATCCACTACAATACCTGATGTTCCAATTAATATTTGGGAAGATTTAAAACCATTGAATTTGAGTAAAATACAATGGTATATATATCCGGAAAATAAATATTTCAAAAACGAATATCAAAAAAAACAAATTGTTCTTCATCATACGGTATCTGGTCCACATATTGATGGTGATGTAAATTCATGGATACGAAATAAACATAATGTTGGGACTACAATAATTGTTGATCGGGATGGTACACCGTGGCAATTATTCAGTAGTAAATATTGGGCATATCATCTTGGTATTGGCACAAATAGTCACTATCTTGACAAACATTCTATAGGTATTGAACTTGACAATTGGGGTGGTCTAACCAAAGGAAGTGGTTCACTTAAATTCTTCAAAACCAAAAAATATAAGTTGGGTAAATGGAATCTGAAAGGAACTGACACAAATAAATATTATAATGATTATGGTGGGGTGGTTGATACCCCAATACAATATTATCCAGAAGGCTTTAGGGGATATTATTATTTTGAAAAATATACTGAAAAACAAATAAGAACCGTTGGTGAATTATTGTTGCTTTGGAGAGATAGATATGGTATTCCTCTCACATTTAATGAAGATATGTTTGAGTTTTCATCAGATGCGATAGATGGTAAACCCGGTGTCTGGACACATGTTAGTTTCAGGAAAGACAAATCTGATTGTCACCCACAACCCGAATTGATTGATATGTTAAAAACAATTCAAAATTTATGATTAATCTGCGGGAAAACCCACTTCTTTAGTTGTGGGATGAAAGCAGCCTTTAAAAAAAGATTTTGTTTTTTAAAATATTTTTAATGTATTTTTGTAAAAATTAGTTTAGCGACTATTTAACCACCGATAAAGAACATAAAATATGAAAGAACCGAAGCACAATAAACAATAGGTTCTATAAGTGAAGAAACTGTAAGGAAATATATAGAAAATAAAAAGAATGCTTAGAGCCATCAAATATGAACTTAATCCTACCAAGGCACAGAAAACCTTGATAAAACAATCTTGTGGTTGTTGTAGAAAGGTGTATAATGTGATGCTTGATAGGAAGATTGGTGCATATAAAAAAGATGGTACAACGCTTTCAGCATTTGAACTCATTAACCAACTACCCAAGCTGAAGTCTGAATTAGAATACTTAAAGGAATGCCCAAGTCAAGCATTACAACAAGTAATCAAAAATCTTGATAAAGCATATCAGAACTTTTTCAGAAAAGGTGGTAATGGTTATCCTAAATTTAAGAAGAAAGGAATAAAAGATAGTTTCAGAATACCAGTTGCTTGTGCAATTGATTATGATAATTGGACTGTCAAAACAGCAAAAATTGGAACTATTAAAATATACAAGGGACATAACAAACAAATTAAAGGAACAATTAAATCCTATACTATAACTCATACAAATACTGGTAAATATTTCATTTCAGTACTATATGAGACTATGGATAAACCTAAGTTGAATAATAACAAGTCAGTTGGTATTGATATTGGCATTAAGGACTTTGCAACATTAAGTGATGGAACTGTGTTTGAAAACCAAAAACACTTGAAATCAAATCTTAAAAAATTAAGAGTATTGCAAAGAACTGCAAGCAGGAGATATCAAAAAAACAAAAAAAGAGAAGAACAGTCAAATAACTGGAAGAAGTCTGTAAGACAAGTTGCAAAATTACATGAACGCATTACCTTTCAAAGAAATGATTATTTGCATAAAATAAGTACATGGATAGCAAATAATTATTCTATAATATGTATAGAAACTTTGAATGTAAAGGGAATGATGAAAAACTATCATCTCGCACAAGCAATATCAGATTGTGGCTGGAGTAAGTTTGTTAATATGCTTGAATACAAATGTGATAATCTTGTCAAGATAGACAAGTGGTTTGCAAGTAGTCAGACTTGCTTTGAATGTGGATATAAAAACACAAACATAAAAGATTTGTCCATAAGAGAATGGACTTGTCCTGTTTGTGGAACATATCACAACAGAGATTTGAATGCTGCTAAAAATATAGAGAGGGAAGGACTATCCCTTTGTGGGCATAAAGTAAGTGGTTGCACTATGCTTGCCCCAAGAACCCCACCACTTTAGTGGTGGAAGTAGTCAGAGTTCATAGATGTAGTACTTTTAAAATTACAAATCATGAAAAATAAAACTTTACTTATTATATCAATTCTTTTAGGAATTGGTGTTATTGCAATGGCCGTGGTTGCAACTAAAACTAATAAACCAAATGATCCACCATCGCCAATAGCTACCGAGAATTTATTTATGTCAGTGAAATCAACACATAATCCGTTTGATCTTCAAGCTATTGAAGTTGAAGCTGCAAAGGAACGAGCTAAAACTGATACCACAGTAAATACGAATTATATATTTGTCACTGCGGTAACAGCAATTAGTGGTGGTGTTATAAATGATATGGTAACCCCAAAGGTGACTGCTTTGGCCAGAGGTGTTTGTTGGGACACCAATCCCGATCCGACAGTTGAGGACTCATTTACTATTAATGGTAGTGGTAATGGTTCTTTTTATAGTGTAATTACTGGTTTGTCTCCAAACACACCTTATTATGTACGATCATATGGAAAATACATATGGAATGAAAGTCAAAATGTGTTTTATAGTTATGGTCCTGAAGTGACATTCACAACAACCAATTGGATGCCACCATTTACTTGTATACATAAAACGATCGAAAAATTAACTCCCGATGTTATTGAAATGATATATAATTATAATGATTTGAATAATAAAGGATTTAAAGTGGACGGATTTCAAGTGAAAGTTAATGATATCAATGTGAAAATAAAATCAATGAAGATCGTTAATAATGTGATGTATTTGACAATAAATAAAAGTGTGGGGCCATCAGATGTTGTTATGATAAAATATATTAAAGAACCATCAAGTGATGAAGAAACAAATCCATTTATTGGATGGACTGAAGTTTTTAATAATATACTTTAATATCGAAAACAATGAAGTCACTTAACGAAATGAAATGTGGTGGTGAAGATGTCACATATGAAAAATTAAAACAAAGAACCATAGAAATACAACAAGAAAGAATTGCTAATTGTAAAAAACATAAACTTGTTTTTGTTCGAAACATTTACAACGACTCTGAACCAAAAAGTGAATGGCAATGTTCTGAATGTGGAAAAATTAAATACAAAAGATACTACAATAAAAGAGGTTGAAAATGGTATTTATTTTATGTGAATACCATCAGTAAAATATTTTTTGTTTTATTTTTAATTTTATTAGTACAAGAAAACCCATATTATAATAAATTTAAAAGACCATCGACTTATGGAATAACACAATATGTGGAAAAATTCCAAGACATAATAATCAAGGAGTACACCGATAATGTTGATAGTCTTTTTCATATTGATGTCTTTACTGAAAATTTAAGTCTTTATGGTGGTAAAAATGATTTAGGTGCTTTTTTTCCGGGTGATAACATTATCATACTCACAAATAAGGAAAAATACATTGAATATGAATTTAAAAATTTAACCAAATCAAAACAACGATTAATAACATATCGTGATCGAACAGTCAAAGCCGTTTTATTTCATGAATTAACGCACGCTTATTTTTATCAAACAGTTGCACAAATGAAAATGAGTGGTTTATATGTGTCGTCAGAATATTCCTTTCTTAATCTTTTTCCTCAGTTGGATTTACGATTAGGTGCTGAGTTTATAGAAGAAGGAATTTGTGAATATGTTGTTTATTATTTAAAAGAATCCTCACCACTGGTAAATCCGTTCATACCAAAAACAGTAAAAGATGTTGTGGATTCGTCTAATGAGATATATGTAAAATATCACTATTCCGTATATTTTCTCACCGATTTCCTTGATAAATACGGTATAAAAAAAGGAATTGAAATACTCGTAAGTAACAAACCACCAAGTTATGAGGAAATGGTCAATCCAAAATTATTTTTTGAACGGTTAATCTATCCGTCATAGTAAAAAGTCGCGCGATATATTTATATTAAAATGTGTGTATCATGCGACTATTTTTTTTAACACGAACATTTTTATTAACCTTATTATTACTTGTTTGTGGTAATTTAAATGCCACCAAGTATTTTATTTCTCCAAATGGAAGTGATGGATATAGTGGTACATCTGAACGCCCATGGAAAACATTATCATACGCAAGTACAAGGGTTGTTAGTGGTGATGTTATTCAATTTGTTAACGGTATTTTTCCGTATGATGAAAATGTATCTTATATACCGGCAGGTGTTAATATTGAAGGATATCCGGGGAAAACGATATTAATAAGACCCCGTATTGTCTTCATGGGGATTGGTGGTGACCAACATATTTCGGGGATTGTTTTTGATGGTGATAATGTTCCGAATCATAACGCAATTTTAATTTTACATAGAAGTCATATTAGAATAACTAATTGTAAATTTATAAATTTCAAAGATGGTAATCTATATTATGCGTCAAACGAATATAAATACGCAATTGAAATGAGATGGACACATGATATTGAAATTGATAATAATATCTTAGAATGTGGTATTCGTTCGTTATATGATAATCGTAATTTAAATATACACCACAATAATATAGGTAAGCCGGTAATGAATACCGAACCCGAAATTGGAATTTATTTGTGTGATGTGGATTATGTTCGAATATGGAACAATAAGTTTAAAAATTTGGCCACATTTATAGAATTTTCATCTTTTGGTGAAACAAAACTCTTTAATATTTATGTTTTCTGTAACTTGATGATAAATTCGGGTGTAAGTTCACCAGATAAATGGGGTTATGGTTGTGGTGTTGACTTTGCAGGAACAACCAAAGGTATTGTACGAAATATCAATATTGTTAATAATACCATTGTTGGTGAACCAGATGATAGATATACCATGATTGGGATTTTTTTACCATCTGTTAATAATGCAAAACAAATAACAATCATAAACAATATTATTTTTGGATTCCAATACGCATCAATTTTTGGTGCTGGTGAAGGCACTAAAATTGATTCGATTATTGTGGAATCAAATATTTTATATGGTAACGCAGTGAAAGATCGTACATACGCACCCAATAATTTACCATTTTTTCCTGATATGAGAAAACCAACAAATAGTATTCAACGAGAGAATATAATTGAAGATCCGGAATTTGTTGGAAACGGTGATTATCATTTAAAAACATCTTCACCCGGAATCGGAATTGGTATTTCTGTAGAATGGATCGATTCCTATCTTGATGGTGATAAATATTTTGGGTTAATAAATATTGGAGCATATAATGGTTATCCTGAGACAGACCCAATACCAAATTATGACCCAAACGATGGTCTTTTTATATATCCGGTTCCAGTTGATGATAACATAACTGTTATTGTTACGGATCCAGATTTTACACCAACACAATTACGAATTTATGATATGAATGGCAGAGAAATATTATATATAAGAATGACATCAGAAACTATTTTAAATTATCCAGTTAATTTATTACCTGGTATTTATTTGGTAAAAGTGACAAACGATAATAATAATATATTGGTGAAAAAAATAGTTACGAAATGACAAAATATTTTGAAAATATATAAAATTTTCTTATTTTTGTTTCATTAAATAGTAAATATATGGAAGTATTTTTGGCTAAGGCAAAACAAAGAATACCGTTAGAAAAAGTGGTTGTAAAAAAAGGTGAAAAAATAACTGTTATGAAACAAGAAAAACTAGTTTATTTATGGCACCACACAGGTATTTACAAAATTGATGACATATATGTAGGAAGAATAATTAAATATTATAAAAGAAATTGAAATGGCAACTGTGGTAAAAATTCCAGCTCAAATTAAAAATGTAAAAGATAAACACATATCAGAATATTTTGGATTTGTGGCGACAAAACAAAAGAATTTGAGTATTGCACTTATGACAACGCAAGCGGGATGGGAAGAAGAACCACAGACAGCTAAATTTGATGAATATATTTTTGTCATTTCTGGTGTTTTATATGTAAAAACGAAGGGAGATGATCATATTATTCGAGCCAATGAAGCTATTGAAATTAAAAAAGGAGAAATAGTTCAATATTGTACACCATTTACATCTGGTGCTGTTTATTTATCTATTTGTTTACCAGCATTTCGTCCAATATTAGTGAAACAGTCAACAATAAAAAAACAATGAAACAATTTAAAGAATTTGATTTAAGAGAAAGAGGTGAAATCGTTCTATTAGCAAAAGAAAGTTCAAAAACCTTATCTGCACAGCCATTAATTGATTATTTTCAGAATATTTTTTATCAAAAAGAGAATCTTAAAGATTTATTTATTGATTTTTTTATTTTCCATAATCCAGATAATCAAAAAGTAAAAAAAGAAATTGGTGATTTTTTTGATCGGTGGTACGAATCGTCACAAACTGTTCAAAAATAATTACCATATGAAAAAATCCTATACCAAATATCTTATTGAAGATTCTGTGCCCGATCTTCAAAAAATAATACCCCAAAAACGAGGTTTAAGAGAAATCACAATTGTGGTAATGATACCAACAGCAATAGTTGGTCTTGGCGTAATGTCGATGATGTTACCCATGACGATGACTATTGATAGTTACAAAAATTTAAAGGACCAATATAAAATTAAAATCAACAAATGAATGAACACGAATTAGTTGCTGCAGCTAAAAGACGCGAAAATTCTGCATTTACTACTATAATGAAAAGATATCAAAGTCAAATGTATTATATGATATATAATATGGTAAATGATCGAACACTTGCTGAAGATTTAACCATGGAAGTTTTTGAAAAATGTTTTCAAAAAATTGATATGTACACACCAACATACAGATTAAGTACGTGGTTATTTAGAATAGGTCGAAATCACACAATTGATTACATAAGAACACAAGTAAAAAATAAACCTACATTTGTTGAGTTAAACAACACATTTCATGACGGTAATTACACACCCGAGCAAGAGATGATAATGAAAGAGGATGATGTCAGATTAAATCTCGCGGTAAATTCATTAAAATCTATGTATCGGGATGTTTTTTTATTAAGATGTGATGGAGATTCATATCAGGAAATATCAGAAAAACTTGGACTACCTATTAATACCGTAAAAATTCGGCTTAAAAGAGGAAGAGAACAATTAGAAAAAAAATTAATATTATAATTTGGTTAAAAACGAAATTTTATTTATATTTGTAAAACAACATAATAATTTAATTTTATGAAAAAATACATAAGTTCGGAATATGTGGGGATTGGTCATCCCGATAAAATTGCCGACCAAATTTCAGACACAATATTAGATAAATTTTTAAGTGTTAATCCAAAATCAAGAGTGGCCGTTGAAACACTTGTATCTGATAATAAAGTTATTGTTGCTGGAGAAGTAAATAGTGATATTACAATTAGTGATGATGATTTAAAAGAAGAAATTATTAAAACGGTTTCTAGAATTGGTTATAAAAAAGATATTCCATGTACTTTTCGTGAAGATAATCTTGATATTAGTATTTTTTTAAGACAACAGTCACCAAATATACAGGAAAGTGTTGATAAATCTAATGGTACTATTGGCGCGGGTGACCAAGGTATTATGTTTGGATATGCAACATCCGAAGAATCAGCTTTTTATCTTCCGATGCCATATGTGTTGGCCGCAGAGCTTCTTATAACATTAAATTTTAAAATCAATACTGGTGAACTTGACGGAATTTATACGGATAACAAATCACAAGTTTGTTGTGTTTATGATAATGATAGGATATATATTGACAAAATAATTCTTTCAACATTTCATAATAAAAAATTAAATGTTAATGATGTTCGAAAAATACTTAAACAAAAAGTAATAGATGATGTACTTAAAGGGTATGAACGATTTATTTTAAAAGATCATGATATTAAATTTCTCATTAATTCAGCCGGACCATTTTGGGTTGGTGGTCCTGAGGCTGATACTGGTTTGACTGGTAGAAAAATTATTGCCGACACTTATGGTGGTTTTGCACCACATGGTGGTGGTGCATTTAGTGGTAAAGATCCATCCAAAGTAGATAGATCTGCAACATATATGGCTCGACATATTGCAAAAAATTTAGTTGCGAATGGTTATTGTAATCACGCAACAGTACAATTGTCATATGCAATTGGAGACACACAACCATTTAGTATATCAGTTAGCAGTGATCAAGTAAATATTGATAAATCATTAGAACAAAAAATTTTTGAAACATTTGATTTATCACCACAAGGAATTATTAATTATTTAGAATTAACAAATCCTTTACGAGTTAAATATAAAACAATCTCATCTGGTGGTCATTTTTTCGGATTAAATACCCCGTGGGAAAAAATCATATCTTTTTAAAATAATCAAATGAAAAAATTTTTAATTACAACTCTATTATTAGTTTTCACATTAATATCTGTTAATGGACAAAATAAATGGAAGGGTTTTTGGAAACCAGTAGAAGATGATCTTTTCACCAATCCCGAAATTATGACATTCCGTGGTATTGAGGATCCCACCCGTGGTATTTGGTTATTTAAATTTGATGCACAAATAACCGCAGTTCAATTATTATGGAGCAAAGAAAAAAAGAAGTTTTTGGCAACACCACTTAGTTCTACTGGTTTAGGTATTGGATATCGCCATTATGTTCAATACAATAGTGAACCTTATTGTGATTTTGCCATCAATCTCTTATGGTTGGTTGGATTTGAATGGAATGAACCAACAGAAGCTGATTTTTCACTAGCTAGTACGGTGACAATTCTTGAATATGTTAATATTGGTGGCGGTTATAATTTTACAGAGAAATCACCATTATTATTAATGGGAGCTATTGTCAAATTTTAAAAAAAAATGAAATATAAAATAAAACCAGATATTAACATGAAACTCCAAGTTTGGACACTTGAAAAACGACAAGGTACAAAATGGATAAAAGTTTTCACCTCCGAAGATCTATATGAAGTTAGAATTATGAAAGATCATCTTTTAAAACCACCCACAATTTACACAAGAAAAAATAATATACCAGAAAAACCGATACGTGTAAGAGGAAAGGGAATAAAACCCAAAACTCAAAGAATAAAAATGAAAAGATCGGAATTACCACCATCATTACAATAAATTGATAAAAAAATATTTGGTAATTACAAATAAATAACATATCTTTACCCACGGAAAACATAAAACTCGATTTAGATGGACGAAAAATTGAAAAAAAAGTGGCAATCTTTGACCGGAAACTCCAAAATTAACATACCCCAGCCGGGAGATAAAATTTATGTTCCGACGAGTCTTTATCTTGGTCATGGTATGGATGATTTTGTTGGTGGACTTGCAACAGTTTCAAAAGTAGAAACATGTGATGACCTTCCAGAAGATCATTATAATCATTATATGATTGAAATCGAAGAACGACCAGGTACATCATATAATCTTAGATATCTCCTTGAATATCAAAATGAGTGGGAAGAGAAATATGGTGATGCAATTGCACATCCAGATCCGGATGATAGACCAGAATTTAACACATGGTATTAACAATAAAAAAAAACAACTATGTCACATTTCACAGTCCTTGTAATAGGTGATGAACCAGAAGAACAATTAAAACCTTTTAATGAAAATTTAAATGTTGCGTTTAAGGATAGGTCTGATGAATTCAGAGAAGAATACGAGACAAAAATTGTGAGTGAATTTTATTGTGATTCAAATTCGTCATGGGGTTTTAGAATTACCAAAGAATTGTTTGATCTTCTCAAGGAATCAAAACCGGGTCGTATTATTCCATATAAAGTAGAAAAAATAGACACATTATCAATTCTCAGTTTACACAAAAAATATAAAGGATATTATAAACTAGAAAATGGTAAACGGTGTAGGGGTAGTCAATGGTTTGAGGTTGATGAAATTGTTTCTACTGTACCACCAAAACCTAATCCAACAACATGTGTAGAAGGTGAGGTTATAATAAGAAAAATATCACCACCAAAAAAGATTGCTCTTAAGGATAAATTCATTAGTTATGAAGAATATCTCAAACACTGGGTTGGTCTTGATGATATCAATGAACAAGGATATTATTATAATCCAAACGCAAAATGGGATTGGTATGAACTTGGCGGTCGTTGGGGGGGTTATTTCAAACTCAAGAACGGTGATCGTGTAGATCAGGCATATAAAAAAGATATTGATTTTGACGGTATGTTACTTGAAAAGTATGAGAATTATTCAAATTTTTATGATGAATTTGAAGAAAATTATAAAAACGGGGAAATTAATTTCAATCGTGCATTTTTTGAATTTGGTGTTCATAATATAGGAAAAGATCAAGAACATTTTATCCCAGAAACCCGCGAAAATTATCTTGACAGGTGTGTTTCAATTTCAACATTTGCTATTATTAAAGATGGTAAATGGTATGAAGAAGGTGAAATGGGCTGGTGGTGTGTCGTTAATAATGAAAAAGAAACAAAAGATTGGAATAAAGAATTTACACAACTCTTGAAAGATATTCCAGATGAAACATTATTAAGTGTGTATGATTGTCACATATAAAACATATTTTTAATAATGAAAAAAAAAGTAATTTATATAATTGGAAGTCTTAAAAATAAGAAAATTCCATTTATAGCAAAAGAAATCAGAAAATTAGGTTTTGAGGTATTTGACGATTGGTTTAGTCCAGGTCCAGATGCGGATGATTATTGGAGGAAGTTTGAAAAAATTCGTGAAAGTACATATAAGGAAGCTTTAAACAATTGGGCTGGAAAGCATATTTTTGAATTTGATAAACATCATATTGACAGGTCTGATATAGGTATTCTTGTTATGCCGTGTGGGAAGTCCGCCCATCTTGAACTTGGATATATGATTGGTCAAAATAAAACATGTTATGTTCTTTTTGATGAAGAGCCCGAGCGATGGGATGTAATGTATCAATTCGCAAAAGACGTGTTTTTCAAATTAGATGAACTTATCGATGAATTAAAAAAATTACAATGAAAAATTTTATTAAGGAACATTATTGGTGGTTTTACATACTATTATTAATATCTTCATTAATTATAATAATAATTGATTACACATTAATTAAAATGATATTACTCATATTAAATTTTTTCATACTGGGTATGTTAATATATGTTTTAATTCTGGTAAACAAAGAATATAATGAATTAATCAGGGAAAATGAAAAATTAATTGAAGAATTAATTAATAAATTAAAAGAAAAGAGAAAATAAATTATAATATTTGGCCAAAATTGAATAATATTTACTTAAAAAAAATGAATTGTTAAATGAAAGGAAGTAAAAATTTTCCAAAGGTTTCACCGAAAGAATTTTCTACTGCTCGAAATACTGTAAAAATAGTTAAGAGGAAAAGTAAAATGAAACCCATAAAATATAAACACATAAACAAAGGTTTAGACGATAAAAAAAATTAAACAAGTAATAAAATGGCACTCTCAAATTGGGATTTATTGGCAATTGGGAAAGACGGGAAAAGTTGTGATGGCACCGTTAAAGGAAAATTCGCATCACTTGAAATTTACAAAAACTGGGCTTATTTGTCATCAGAAGAGATGTATAGAGAAGGTGGACATTTTAGTAAACCAGTTATTGGTTCAATCATAAGTGGAGATTTTGAAATTGCTGGATTATCAATAGTAGCAATCCGTCATTCTTTACAAAATTCAATTTTTGTTTTTGTTGATGCGTCGACATATAATAAAAATAATAAACAAATTCCGAATTATTTTGCCGGAATTGGTTGTTGTGCGTTTTATTCCAAAGTACGAGAATATCTTGAATGGAAAGGTATTAACATAGAATTTAACGATGTCATTACTGGTAGTCGTAATTATACTATTGGCCCAAATGATGAAACAATTCTATTAGAAAAAACCGTTCAAACTATAATGTTTGTTGATGAAAATGATGAATATATAAAAGAAATTGAAGTTGACGATGAGTTTGGTGAATTAACAGATTTTGTTGGTGTGATGCCCGAAACATTAGAAGCCTTCAAAAATTGGCTATTAAAAGATATATCCAAAGAATATGAATATACACCAGCATTTAAAAAATGGATTGACAGTATTGATTGGGAATCATTATATCGGTTCAATCAGGGAGATAGATTTTTTGTTGGGCACAAACAATCCGGAACTAAAGTTGGTGAACAAAACGATACAATAATAATGAAAATGATAAAAAAATAGATATGGGAACATTAAAAAGAAAATCGTTGAAAAAAGAATATGGTATAGTTGATGATGACGTGTTTTTTGATTATACTAAACAGTCAAAACCATCAAAATCAATAGATAATTTGAATGACGAAAAAATAAGT
>JAKPTO010000001.1 GCA_029555085.1 bacterium
ACTGATATAAATACGAGAATCGATAATACTGGAAGAAATTTTTATAAATCAACACATCGTTATCCAGATTTTGAATTTTAATGAGAATATTACACGACATAGCAACACAGTTACTATTGGAACAAAATAGTAAAATTGATATTATAAAAAAAGCCATCGAAGAACGGATACCATTATCAATATACTATCGTGGACCTGCTCATGAAGTTAGAGAAGGTCAGAGAATTGACATAGAACCTGTTGTTATGGGACGACATATTAGAAGTGGTAACTTAGTTATTTGGGCATATGTTTTTAAAGGTGTTTCCAAAAGAGGAATACCAGGTTGGAAAATGTTTAGAGTTGATAGAATTGTATCGGCGAAACTTAATTATAATGTAAAAAATTTTGATCTCGATATAATACCTGGTTATGAAAAAGGAAAAGCCCCAGCATCGATGAAATCTCTTAGTAGTGTTGATGTGTTTTCTCCGTATTGGTTTAAAGCTGGTGAGAAATATGTTGCTCCGCCAGAACCAGAAATTAAAAAAGTTGAAAGACCAGAGCCGCCACAAGAGCCAGAAGAACCAGATATTCCACAACCTATTATTGAACCGATTCAAAAACCAGAAATTTCAAGTAAGGAATTTGCACGTAAAATTTATGCTGATTTAAAATCAAAATCAAGAAATATTAATGGACAAAACTATATTTCGTTCAATGATTATCAAAATGCTTTAAACCAGTTATATCACGCAAAAGAAGATGAATTTAAAATATATCAACGAGCTATTGGTGGTAATGAAAGACCTGGAGAAGGAACAAGAAAAAGATTTACTGATACATCAAAAAAAGAAATTGATACTTTCTTACATAGAGATAATATAGAAATAACAGATAATATAAATCAATTAGCGGAAGCTTATCGAATGATTACTAGGTTTGAAAGATTGATTAATTGGTAACTTAATATTATATTTATAAAAAAAAACAAAATGGCACTTGTACAGAGAAGAATAACACCCGATGAATTGGCCGAGAGATTAGCCAAATCAAAAAAAGTTTATGAGAAAGTTTCTAGTGGTGATTATGAGCGTGGTAATATTGTTGCATCAGATATTGTAAGTGACGTTAATATTCCGACAATGAATGAACAAGTCATTCAAACAGAGCCAATACCACAACATATAAAAGAACAGCCTCAACCAATCACAGTTGAAAAAATTCAACAATCAAAATTACCCGATGCTATCAAAAAGGCCATGATAGAACATCCGATTCCACAAATATCTATAAATGATGGGTTAGATATTAATCTTATGGCTAAGGCAAAGAAATTAATGGAACAAGACGAAACATTATTAACCAAAACAAGAAATAAGTCATCAACAACAGTTCAGAGACAAATAAAAGACGTAGAATTATCACAAATTAATGAAGATAAACTGGAAAAAATAATTGAAAATGTAGTTCGTAAAGTTCTTGATGAAAAATTAACACAAATTTTATCTGCGAATCAATTACAAACAATTAATGAAAATTTAGTTTTAAAAGTGGGCGATTCTATTTTTAGTGGAAAAATTACCAAAGTAAAAACTTCAAAATAATTTTGTTTTTTAAAAAATTTTTTGTATTATTTGATATAATTAAGCCAAATTATGTCAAAAATAAGAATTTTAGCAATACCACCCGATTCACATGGTGTGGGAAAATTTAGAATTATAAATCCTTACATTTATATTCAAGAAAATTATCCAGATGATTTCCATATTGATATTAAATCAGATGTGGAAAATAAGAATGAAGTTTTTGATGACTATGATATTATTGTCATGCATTCATTTGTTCATGGTAAGTTATCACCTAATGATAATTTAAACAGAATTAAATGGTTAAAAGATAAAGGAAAAATTGTTATTGCTGATTTTGATGATTATTGGGATCCAGGTATGAGACATCCCCAGTATATTCAAGCAAAATTAGGTGGTATCATAAAAAATAAAATTCAACTTTTAAATACCGCAACATATATAACTGTTACCACATCAGTTTATAGAGACACATTACGTAAAAAATTTGGTTTAAAAAATGTTTTTGTTTTCCCCAATGCTATTGATGAAACAGAATCACAATTTATACCAAAACCCATACTATCAGATAAAATAAGATATGGTTGGTTAGGTGGTTCATCACATTTGGCTGATATTGAACTTTTACGAAACGGTATTTCATCTATGCATGATACTTTTGGTGATAAAATACAATTTGTTCTTTGTGGTTTTGATTTACGTGGTACAATAACTGAAATTGATCAAGTAACCAAGAAAAAGAATGTTCGACAAATCAAACCAGAAGAAACTGTGTGGTATAAATATGAAAAAATATTTACTAAAAATTATTCTGTCTTAGATAAAGAATATTTGAATTTTTTACACACATTTAAAGAGAGTGAATATAACGATAAAGATAAACCATATGTCAGGCGATGGACGAAAGAAATAACTAAATATGCTACAAATTATAATTATTTAGATGTGTCATTAGCCCCGCTTGTTTTGTGTGATTTTAATGAACATAAATCACAACTAAAAGCAATTGAAGCCGGATTTTTTAAAAAAGCACTTATTGCTAGTGCAATACATCCATATACAATTGATCTTGTTTCAGCAATTGATTTTGGTGGAAAATATAATCCGAAGGGAAATGCTTTATTAGTCGATCCAAATAAAAATCACAAACAATGGTTTCAACACATGAAAAGATTAGCAGAAAATCCTAATATGATTGAAGATCTGGGAAATAAATTATTTGAAACAGTTAAAGACAAATATTCGTTAAAACAAGTATGTAAGGAAAGAGTTGATTTTTTAAAAAAAATAAGTAACAAATAAAAAAAAATAAATTATGTATTATCTAGTAACAGTAGGTTATGAAACAGAACAACTAGACAGGAATGGCGATCCTCGTCTTCAAAAAGTTAAATATATTGTTGAAGCTGAAAGCGTTGAAGAAACAACAATTATAATGGGGCAATATCGAGATGGTGATGCAAGAGGTAGTGATGTACTTTCAATAACTCAAATGCCTATAGAGTGTATTATAGATCCAAAAAATCGGCCAGAATTTTACAAGAAAAAGTAATAATAAAACTATGTTAACAACAAAAAAAATAGAACAAAATAAAACCACATTCATTGAAACCAATGAAAAGTACGGCATTATGACTAAAGAACTATTAGATTTTTTGGGTGAAGATCTATTCATAGCACCGTCTACTAGTAGTTTGAATATGACCGGGAGTTATCCTGGTGGTCTTTTACAAATTACAATAAGAGCGTGTAAATATGCTATTATGACAAATGAGATTCTTCCTACTAATTTAAAACATCCGATTGAATCAATAGTCAAAACAGTATTTTTAAGTCAAATAGGAAAGGTTTTTATGTTTCGTTTAACTGAAAATGAATCATTAAAGAAAAAAGGTCAATTGTATGAATTTAGCGATGATCTTATAAGACTTCGTGTAGGTGAAAGATCGGTATATTATGCATTACAACATGGAGTTACATTAACAGAAGAAGAATTTCAAGCTATTATAAATTATGATAAAGACGATGATGATAAGATGGCTAAATATTATTCATCATCTTTATCATCAATAATAAGGTGGGGTTTTGAAATTGCTGTAATGGAAGAAAAGAATGAAAAAAAGTGAAATTGAAAGTTATTTAAGAGAATTAGAAAAAATTGATAAACAGCTAGATGGGTGTGATAATGGTGATAATGAAGATTTATTAAAAGAATTAAATCATATTCTTGCTGATCTTTCAAAAGATATAGAATTAGAATTATCAAAACCCACATTAAAATTTGTAAATAGATCAGATAATCCAGATCCGGTATTTGCACATGAAGGTGATAGCGGTTTTGATTTACGTGCCAATATACAAAATAATGTTGTTATAAATTCCGGACAAACTAAATTAATACCAACGGGACTTTATTTTGAGGTAGGTAAAGGACTAGAAGTTCAAATTAGATCTAGAAGTGGTTTGGCAATGCATTATAATGTATTGGTGTTAAATTCACCAGGAACAATAGATTCACAATATCGTGGTGAAATACAAATTATTCTTACAAATTTAGGTGATACACCATTTGTTATTCAACATGGCGACAGAATTGCACAGGCGGTTGTTTGTCCAGTATATGGTGAAGGGTTACTTAATTTAGAGAAAGTAGATGATTTAACTGAAACCAAAAGAAATAGTGATGGTTTTGGTTCTACCGGAAAATCATAAAAACCTAATTTAAAATCATACAATTTTTTAATTTTTACGAGAGTTTATAATGTAATGTTAAAGAAAATTATTTAGTATTTTCTTTACTTATAATAAAAAAACTATTATATTTCTCGTAATTATGGTTGTATATATAAGTATTAATGGGGTACTGCGTAATATTATACAAAAATTCGAGTATCACTATAAAGATTATTTTTTAGAAACTGAAACAACAGAAGACGACTATTTTGAATATGATATAAAATATCCAATATTAAACGACGATCTTCATAATAGTTTTAATTTTCAGTCAGAAGAGGAATTTAATAATTTTTGTTATATTGAATTTCCTTTAGAATTATTTGGTCATGCCGGATTAAGTTATCAAACTGCGGTAAGTGATCTAAATAAGGTTATATATGAAAATAAAAATGTGAGTTTCACATTAATCGGTGTTGATGAATTTGGTAAAGCAAAACCATCAACTTTTTTCTTTTTATCAAAAAATGGTTTTTTAGGAAATAATGTAAAATTTATAACTTTTGATAACATTGAAAAGGAATGGGAACAATGTGATATGTGGATAACAGATAACAAATTTATTCTAGATAAATGTCCGGAAAATAAGATACCAGTAAAATTTAATACTAAATATAATGAACATTTTACGATTGAAAATGAAATAAATGATCTAAAAAAAATAAATGAATTATGCTTGAAATTTTCGGAAAAGAATACTACATCGATGTAGATGCAATAATTAATGTTTGTCTTCTGGAAAATAAAAAAAATAACATTTTTTCTGATAAAAATGAACAAATGTTATTGAATGAAGATGAAAATGACGTTCTATCTTTAAATACAGAAAATATATTAGAATTAAATGTATTTAAATATGAAATATTTAAAGGTTGTGTTGAAAGACTTTTAAATGAACTATCTGAACCAGATCCTGAATTAGAAATATTTGGTGGGCAAAAATTTGGTATTTCATTTAAAATAGCATATAACACATTATTAAAGTATAATATATTAGTTGAAAACAATCATGATGAATAAACAAACAAATATTGAAATTTTTCAAGAAGCGTTAAATAGAATAGAAAAAAATGAAAATTCTATCTATTTTCTAACATATGACACTAAAAATAATGCACGAGCAGCCATTAAACATATCTATGACATGGCACTGGCATTGAAAGAATTTGGATATAATGCTAAAATTCTTGTTGAAGAAAAAACATATGGTGGTGTGAATGGTTGGTTGGGTGATGAATACGACATATTGCCAATAGCAGCAATAAAAGAAGATAACGTTCAAATTAGCGTTGATGATATCATTGTTGTTCCTGAAGTTTATTCTAATATTTTACAACAATTATCAAATATTAGGTGTGTTAAAATCATGTTATTACAACAAAAAGAATACATGTTTGAAGCATTGCCTATTGGTAGTAGATGGAGTAGTTTTGGGTTTGATAAGTGTATAACCACCACTAAAGCGGCTAAAAAATATATTTTAGAATATTTTCCAGAAGCTTTAGTTTATTTAATACCACCATATATTGGAGATAATTTTAAGCCCACAGAAAAACCAACAAAACCATATATCGCAATTAGTTGTAGAGATCGGGTACAGCATAGAAAAATTATTTCCGAATTTTATTTAAAATTCCCACAACTTCGATGGATTACTTTTAGAGATATGGTACAAATGTCATATAATGAGTTTAGTGATGCATTATGTGAGTGTATGGTGTCGGTGTGGATTGATGATGAATCAACATTTGGGACCTTTCCTTTGGAATCAATGAAATGTGGGGTTCCTGTTGTTGGTAAAATACCATTTACTGAGCCAGATTGGTTATCTGAAAACGGATTTTGGACGTATGATGGTAATAAAATTTCAGAACTTCTAGGAACATATGTATTAGCTTGGCTTGATGGTGTTGAATTAACAGAAGATGTTAAAGAAAAAATGAACATGTCACATTTACCATATACAAAGAAAATACATAATGAGTCAACACTATCTATTTTTACAACAATTATAACACAAAGAAGTGAATTAATAAAAAATACGATAGAAAAAAATAAAACAGAAATAACAGAATGAAAAATATAACAATAATATTACCAGTATATAAATTAGATAGTGATGACATTGAAATGTTACACAAAGCATTACTATCAGTTGAAGATTTTCACAACGATGTGAAAATCATAGTAGTTTGTCCTAGTTATTTAAAGTCAATAATTAGCGGTATTGATTTTGGTCAAAAATTAGAAGTAAAAATCATCTATAATTCAACATCAAAAACAGATTTTTGTACTCAAATAAACATAGGTATCGATGAGTGTAACACAGAATGGTTTTCGATTCTTGAAATTGATGACGAATATAATAAAATATGGTTGTCCTCGATGAATGAATATATAAAATCATTTAATGATGTTGATGTTTTTCTTCCAGTAGTTAAAGACGTAAATGTTGAAGGAAAATTTTTAGGTTTTTCAAATGAATCTGTCTGGGCTTATGGTTTTTCTGATCGACAAGGTTATTTAGATAATTCATTACTGTTAGAATACCAAAATTTTCAAACAAGTGGTGGATTATATCGAACTAAAGTAATTATAGACAATGGAAAATTCAAAGACAATATTAAATTAACATTTTCATATGAATTTTTGTTAAGATTAACATATAATGGTGTAAATATTATGTCGGTACCAAGAATTGGTTACTTACACGTTAATCTACGTGAAAATTCGTTATTTTGGAAGTATAAATATGATGAAAACGAGTCGTTATCTGAAAATGAGGCCGAATTTTGGTTAGAAACCGCAAAAAAAGAATATTTTTTTAAAAATAAAAGAGATATTGTGTTTAAAAAACCTTAAATGCCACGCAAGAGAACCCAAAAATTTTATTTTGGGGAGGAACAAGAACAAGCAGTAATAAGATTTATCAAAGCTGAAACCGAAGAAGAAAAGAACAAGATATTCAATGAATATTTAGAAGAACCTCTCACAATTATGATTGAAAGTATTATCCGGCGATATAAATTATATCGTAGAGGATTTACTTTTCGTGATCAACACGCGGATACTATGTCTTTTTTGATGACAAAAGCGCCTAAATTTGATCCTACTGCAAATAAGAAGGCATATTCATATTTTGGTACTATTTGTAAGAATTATTTAATGGGTTCCATACAAAAAGATGTAAAAGATTTCAATAGAACTGTTTCTTATGAAGATATTTCAACATCAATTAATGAAAATCCGGACTTTTCTTACGTTATTGACACATCACCAATTGATTATAAAGAAATTATCACAAAATTATCAATAAAACTTGAAGAATTTGTTGAAAATGAAAAATTAAATGAAAACGAAATAAAATTAGGGTATGCATTAATCCAAATTTTCAATGATTTTGATAAAATATTTCAAATTGGTGAGGGTAATAAGTTCAATAAAAACTTAATTTTACTCGCAATACGTGAAATGACCTCATTATCAACTAAAGAGATACGAGTATCACTCAAAAAATATAGAAAACTGTACGACGGGATTATTTCTGACTTTTTAAATTATTAAAAACAACACTATTTATTGCATATATTATTTAAAATGAGAAAAAAAAGAAAAATAATTGAACTGAGTGTCGATTCTGCATTAGCTTTAATGCAAGAAATTTACAACGACATTGTTGAGCAGAAAAATAATGCCTCAATAATCATGAAAAAGATGTTGGCCTTTATGAAAGAAGCTGATGATATGAGTATGATTGGACCTGTTATTAAAGAACAACAAAAAATTCTTAATGATTGTACTGAAAAGAAAATTTCATTAGTGAAATTACAAAATGCAATGCTAAAACAAAACGGACCAAATGATAAAAATAGAGGATTTAGTGAAACACCATTAACTGATGAAGAACGAAAAATTCTTGATGAACTTATAGGTGGTGATGATAAAGAATCTGAAAATAAAGATGATGGTGGAAAATATACTTTTTAATGGGATTAAATGATGATTTAGTAAACAAGATTACGAAAGAACTTTCGATTATTAAAACCATCAATCAAGATCCAAATTCTTTAATTGATGGTATGTACGAAAATCATGCCTCACAATTAGAGAACTTAAATGGTATTGTTAAAAAAACTGTAACTGATTTCACATCAAAATTAACAGGAGGCTCACAAAATAAAAAAGATATTTTTGAACAAATTGTAAGAATTGCAGAAAGTTTTGTTGGTGATGAAAAAGAAGATCAAATTAATGCAAAAACAAAGCCTTTAGTAACAACAAAATTAAAAAAATACGCAAAAGAAGCTGGATATAAAACACTACAACAAAGCAAAGAAATCATCTTAACCGAAACAAAAAAATCATTTTTTGGTGGTGTGGGTACATGTAATCCAACAACACCACTGGATACGACTGGTTTAGATATTTCTCCAAAAGAATTTGATTTTATGGGTATGTTAAAAACAGACCCGATGTCAATTACCGGAAAACTCATATATGAAAGTGTTGTTCCAAATGAAACAAATGATATTAAATTTAACCAGATTCTTTATAATACATTTACAACATATCCATATGATTTTTTTACAAAAAGTAATGAACATTTGTTTTCAATAACATGGAATCCAAACAATCAAAATTATACAATATATGGATTGACACCCACGACACCAATTGGTGATTTTATTGATAACTATTATAACTCGATAGAGTTTCCGGATATTGAACATGTTTTAAAAACAACAACACATATGGTTTTGGGTGGTGACGCAGTTAATGTTGAGCCAAAAGCATTTCAAATTGGAATGAAAAAAGGTAATAGACTACTTAAAAAAATATTTTCATTATGTAACAAAGAAACAACCAATCAACCATTAATGAAAAATACTTTTACAGAATTAAATGAAGATGAGTATGATATAATTAATTATTTTGATTTTGATGATGTAGAGGGTATTGATTTAGACGATGAAGACGCAAAATATAGGGGTGTGTTGAAATTTAGAGATTGTGATAATTTCGAAATACCACTTAACACCAACTATCCTGAAGATTTTGTTTATTTTCTAGATAGTAGTGACAAAACTATTGATGAAAATGTTGATGACACATTAAATAATGCGGCAATTGATGCTTATGAAGAATCTGGTGGTTCAATACCACTTGAAGGGTTTCAGATATCAATAATAAAAGACTTTATTTTACAATTTCCCAAAGCATTAGTGATGACTTTTTTATCACCAAAAATGTTTTTTCCGATCATATTAATACATAAACATGTAAAAGAAAGTTTTGCTTCAGCTGAAGAGTATATGAGATCTCTACATAATTTATTTTATAACATTATCAGTGCATTATTTTGGAAATTTAATAAAGAATTTTGGTTACTTATTAAACAAGATTTATTAAAATTTATAAGAAAAATTGCAATCGCAATTCAAATGAATAAAATAAAAAGACTAAAAATTATTGTTAAAATATTGATTAACATATTAAGAAAAGCATTAACTGTTGAAATAAAAAGTTGTAAAGAATTGTTTTCTGCTATTTTGGGTACTATAAACACATCTCTTAATTCTAGTACTAAATTACCAATGCCCAATTTATTATTAAGTCTTTCTGAATTTTTACCTGGATTTAGTAATGATAGGGCATATATGAATATTATACGAAAACTAGAAAATGCTGGTGTTAATGTCGGTCCAATATATGGGACGACAAATAAATTACTTCCAATAGTTAAATGTATTGTTGATGGGTATACGGAAGAAATTGACACCAATTCTTATGTTAAAGTATCAGTGAAAAGCATTAAAATTCCAACTCCTGTTGGACCTATAACAATACCACCAGGTATACTTGAAGGATATGGAAAAATGTTATAATATGGAAAAAGAAAAAATAAAAGAAATTGTTGAAAATGTAACAAATAAACCTAATAAAGTTTTGATTGAATGTAGAGATTCTTTATTAGATGAGTTTGAAAAAACAAAAGAGTTGATTGTTAATTTGACAAGACATTTGGAAGCTATCGAAGAATATTATAATGTAATAAATAACGAAATTGGTAAAAGATTAAAATAAATGAAATTTATTGATATTGGTATATGTGTAAATAATAAAGATCCAAAGGGTATTGGTAGAATAAGATATCGCCCCTATGGTGTTTTTACAAGTGAAATTGAAAATGGTGTAAAATATGATGAATGGGACGAAAAAGATCCTTTTTTGGCAATTCCATTTCTACCTCTTCATATAAATATTATACCACAAATACAACAATCTGTTAAATTATTAAAATATGACACTGAAAAAGACACACAAAACGTGGAATATGTTGCAGGACCATACACATCACCACATGACTTACAAAATCAAACATTTTTAGTTCAACACCA
The DNA here is from genome assembly GCA_029555085.1 of bacterium. Classification (GTDB taxonomy): domain Bacteria; phylum Patescibacteriota; class Patescibacteriia; order UBA1558; family S5-K13; genus STF1-138. The sequence continues at coordinate 10,700 of JAKPTO010000001.1, forward strand.
AGATACAACATATGGCGGTACGATAGTAAAGGGTACAAAAGAAATTAGAAACAAAAGTGGAAAATTTAACAGTCCAGTTACAAAGGGCTCTATGGTTGATGACAAAGATACTGGTGTTCGTGGAAATTATGGTTCTGATGTTTTTTTTACAGAAAACGGTATACAATTACGAGGTGGTTCACTAATAAGTAAAAATAGTGGTAAAAAAGATGTGTTAGACTATCCTCAAGTTGCAAAAAAAATGGCAAGATTTAATTTAAAAAAATTCCCAAAAACATATAAAACAACCAGGCAAACAGTTGATACATCTAAAATTGCTGTTAGTAAATTGAGATATATTATAGAATACGAAATTGATGATTTTGATATTCCAACACTTGCTAGTTTTTACATTTATAAAGTTATTGGTGGTGACACAGATCAATTCAATACTGATGTGTTTGATGAAAGCTCAATATTACCAATTGACGACACTAAAGCATTATCTCTAATCAATATTAATGATAATTTTACTGGTGTTACATTTCAAAAAACTCTTAAAGAAAATACAATTCAATCTGCATATATTGAAATTCGAAATATTCTTCAATTATTGGACGGGAAAGGGTTAAGTGTGTTTGGAAACAAATATTTAAACGATGAAATTCATCCATTTTATTTCCGGCCGACAAATAATTTAAGATTGGTAAAACACATAAATAAAACTACATTTATTAATAAAATTCAAGTTCGTAACATATCTGGCGGCTCGGGACTAATATATTCTAGACAAAATGCGACACCACCATTAATTTCAAACAAAAAAATAGATAATGTTGCCAAAGAAGTAAAAAATGCTGGAGAACAATCATTTTCATCATTAAGTGCTGATAAAATTTTTCTAACAAGTACGAGCCCAAATGTCGGACCAAATGTTAAAGCTATCAATTTTAACGAATTGGATGAATATGAATTAACTCAAGAAGATTATGTAAATAAAATAGAACCGAATACATATGCACTAGTTCGTGGTGAAAATTTATATAATGTACTAATGGCAATGGTTAAATTGATGGAAAGTCATATTCATAACATAAACGAGCCATTGGTTCAATCCGATCCAAGATGGATTGAATTGTCTAAGTTAATTAGTACACTACGTGATGATTTATTAAATGAATCACTCCGAATAAACTAATCACATATTTATAGTAAAAACTCATGTCATACTATAGATCATATTTCAAAAAGAACAATACGATACTCAAAAATTCGTATATTAATACCGCCAAAAACCCAAATACCGAGATATTTTATGGTAATGGTTTTTCGAAATTTATTTTTCAAGTCGATTTTTCTCAATTACAAGAAAAAATTAATAACGGTGATTTTATATTAAATGAGAATACCACACACCGACTTCACCTGACTAATACAATTTTTGGTGACGAAACATTACTGGGTGAAGAAAGAGGTACTGGTAGAGAAAGAGCGGTTTCGTTTGACTTAATACTGTTTGAAATTCCGGAGTTTTGGGATGAAGGTGTTGGTTTTGATTATGATAAAGTAGTGGATTTTACAACTGGTAATTTAACGTATGATTTACGTCCGTCTAACTGGTTTAATCGTAGCTCAATTTCCGGATGGACTGAAGAAGGTATATATAGCACAACACCAACAATACTACAAAGAATTCATTTTGATAATGGTAATGAAAATATTGATGTTGATATTACAGATTATGTGAATAATATATTATCTGGCCTAACTGAAAATTACGGTCTGGGTTTGGCTTTTGACCTTCCATATGAACTTATAACAACATTAGCACCAGAACAATCAGTTTCTTTTTTTACAAAATACACACAAACATTCTGGGAGCCATTTGTAGAAACAATTTTTGATGATGTTATTGATGACAACAGAGAAAGTTTTTATGTTGGTATTTCAAATAGGAATTTATATCTGTATGTTAATTATATGGGTAATCCTTATAATCTTGATGAATTACCAATCGTTGACATTCTAGATCCTACGGGGTCAGTAATACCAACACTATCTGGTCTGACACCAGAACATGTCAGGAAAGGTGTTTATAAAATATCTTTTGGTGTTGATGGTATTCTTTGTGAGGGAAAACGTTTTTTCTATGATAGATGGTGTAATATTATCATAAATGGTCGAGATTTAGATTGTGTAACACAAAAATTTATACCAAAACAATTCAATGATTTTTTCCAAATCGGACCAAATCAAACCAGTGTTGATAAGTTTGCTGTACAATTTTATGGTGTATCATTGAACGAAAAAATTAAAAGAGGTTCTACAAGAAAAATTGTTGTAACATTCAGATCAATAGACAATCCACCCAAATCCGTATTAATGGATGATGTTTATTATAGAGTCTACGTCAAAGAAGGACGAACACAGGTCAATGTGTGGGAATGGACTAAATTGGATAAAACAAATGAAAATTCATTTATGTTAGATACGTCTTATATGATTCCTCGTGAATATTGGGTTGAATTGCGAACTATGATTAATGGTGAAGATGTATTTTACAAAGATGAGATAAAATTTGAAATTGTTTCAGAAAAGTAAACATTTACATAATTAGAAAAATTCACTATCTTATGTAAGTGAAATCGGTTTACTTAATACGAGGCAATGATGGTAAATATAAAATTGGTATTGCCAAAAATCCTAAAAAAAGAATAAAACAACTTCAAACCGGAAATTCTGATGAATTAACATTAATTGAAACATATCCATCAGAAAATGCATCAAAAATTGAATCGGCATTACATCGTCAATTTTCACATGTGAAATTAAATGGTGAGTGGTTTGATTTGTCAATAAAAGAAGAATCCCAGTTTATAAAAAATTGTGAAAATATTGACAAAACAATTATAACATTGCGTAAAATGGGGAATACCTTCATTTAAAAATTGAAAATCTACCTTGTTTTAATGACTGTGGAGAACGAATTACATTTTAGTCATCAACCTCTATAACAAATGAACGATCATCGTGGAAAACGAACCAGAACAAGTCCTGAATGAAAAAAACATAATCTTAGAAGATCAAAAAATGTAAAATAAAAAAAGTATTAATTTTTTTGATCAATTCAATAGTTCGTTTAAATTGTGTATTTTCTTTTATTGTTTTCTTTTGTTCTGTTAAATCGATAATATCGTCCGGTGATGGTTCATTCACAATAGGGACAGTATAACCATATCTTTTCTGAATATATTTATCTATTTCTTCTTTATAATATCCTAGTAATTCACCAATTTCACGAGCCTCTTCCGATGTTTTATCAGCTAAATATCCATTATTTTTTCGTGCGATTTCATATAACCTCAATGCTTTTTCTTTGTTACGATATACAATAGATTTCATTTCATTTATACCTATCATTCGTATAGGTATAATACCAAATTTATACTTTTCCAAAATTTTCCTGAATCTTTTGGATATTGTCATATACGCAACATCACGTTTTCCCTTAATAAGTGTTAATAATGACCCTTCATCTGTACTAGCTTCACTGGGGTGAATTTCTTCGTTTAATAATGTATTGTATCTTTCAAGAAGGGATAAACGACTCATTTAAATTATTTTATTTATAAATAGTTTTCAATCATAAAAAATAACATCAACTTTACATTCTTTTAACATTTGTAACGCTTTTTCCTGAGATTCATTCCATTTTTCTTTATTTTTTGTAGTACAAATTGATTTACAATAAACGGCTTTTATTCCAGAATTGATAATTGCCCGAGCACAATCCGCACATGGTATTCCTGATGTTACAATAATTACAGATTCATCAAGTGGTATTCCAACTCGTGCTGCGTTATAAATTGCATTGCGCTCAGAATGTTCAAAAAAATAATACTTTTCAGGTCGTTCCTGACGTTCTGGTACTTCGTCATCTAATCCTCTAGGAAATGAATTATATCCAGTAGAACGAATTTCTTTATCTTTTCCAACAATAACAGCACCAATTTGCGTTGACCGGTCTTTTGATTTAAGTTTAACCTGTTCGGCAATATTAATAAAATACCGAAGCCATTCTTCATTTAACTTTACCATATTGTAAGCTTATTAATTATTTCTTGTTTTTTTCCCGTTTGTTTTATTCCTTCCATCCACAATGGTGTATGAACAAAATGATTATTATTAATCCAATATTTGAGGTCAAGATCATCTATAGCAACCCAGAATGTGGGTTTGTGCACATCAACATGTTCCAATATTTCCATTGCACGTTGTTCTTCAAGTAAATTTATTGTTTTATTTGGTAAAGATTTTGTAATGTCAATTGGATGTTTAATAACTTTTTGCCATTCAAATATACCCTTAAAATCTTCTAGAGTATAATGGTCTTTCCAATCACTTGATATTATAATTTCAGCTTCTGTTTTTTCAAGAATTTCATTAAATACCTTAACAGCTTTTGCATTGAAACGATGAACGTAACCCCATTGTGTTAATTTTGGGTGGATTTCACTTCCCAGACATAGAACACCATCAAGATCGAGATATATGTATTTTTTCATGGTACAAATATAAATAATGTTAAGGAATTAATTCGTATTTAATCAAGCCACAATCCCAAATACGTTCAAAACCGAGTTCTGTTGTTAATTCTTTTTCTGATTTTGTAAAATCCAAGTCAGGATATTTTTTTCGAAGACCGGTTTTACCGAACCCAAATTTATGGAATCGTTTATAACGATCAATTTTTGAATTATAATAAAAATATCTGGGTTTGATTATATCAGATATTTTAAATCCAATATGTGTATAAAGATTATTTGTACTGTCTGGTGTCCATCGTCTATCAGCAAAACTTATAATTTTTGGTGGTTTATATTCATTAATAAAATGTTTAAGCATTTTTGATGCCAAACCAGGTATAATATAATTCTGATGGACAGCATATCTTGATAATTCATATTCACCTTCGACAGATTTCGTCATGTTTCTTTGTTCATTAAAAGTCATCACGCCAACCATTGTATTATTATAAAAAGCACCGTAATGTATTGTTGAACTATCATTACCTTGAATGTGGTTGTCGTTTAAAAAAATTGATTTTTGTTCTGGTGTAATTTTATTTATTACGACTTTTCTAGCACCTATTTTAATACCGTCATTTACATTCAATATATGTTTTAATTTGTTTTTTATTATATCTTTCTTTAACACCCACTCATCTTCAAAAATGTGAAATAATTTATATCCTAATTCAAGACATTCTATTGTTTTATTTAAATGATATGTTGGTGTTTTTCCCATTTTTTCTGTATGAAAATACAAACCATTATATTCAATTGCAATTTTTAATTCAGGAATAATTATATCAATTTCTTTTCCGTTTAGTAATTTGCGATTTTTACTTTTTTCAGTAATGAAACCCAATTCTTTAATAAATTCTTTTATTTCGATTTCACCATTCGATTCCCATGTTGGTGTTTGATTTATATTTGTTAATTCAGCAGTCTCGCTAAGTTTTTTTGATGTTTTATTTGAAACAGATTTTTCATTCGGAAACATTAATTTATATTCGGTTTTACTAATTTGATGAACATTTTTAAGATGAGTATTTGTAATCATCCTCATTTTTTTTCCACAGAGTTTACATACAACAAAGTTTTCATTATTTTTTAAAAATTGTTTTTCTTTTTCTTTTTTGATAAATGTTGGATGTAAATAAAGATCTTCTGGAAATTGTTCAAGATACTCTTTGATGGTGATTTTATGTTTCTCTTTAACATGTATTTCAAAACATCCTGTTTGATTTGAAATGTCAGTTGTTGTCCAATCACAAAGTTTACATTTTCTTACTTTTTTCTTTTCAATTTCAATAATATCAAAATATTCTTCAAACCATTTTTTCCCAAACTCTTTTTCGTATTTTTTTCTTTGATAGTTGTTTTTAGGGATTTTAATATCACCATATAAACCTAGAATATGTTCTGTCAAAGCACCAGATAAATTATTAATATCACTAAATTCTTTTTGTGTTTGCTTGCATCGGGCAACCATGATTTTATTTCCGGACGATGATTGGTATTTCAAAGTTTTTGTTTTTTCAATTTCTTTACTTTGTATATTTTTATTTTGGCCACCTCTTTTGTTTATTTCAACGCCATGACTTTTTAAAATTTGACTAACCTTCTTGTGATCTATTTTATATATTTCACCAAGCTTGTGTGTACTACTAACACTAGATTTATAGAGATTTATCATCTCCAAAATGTCCTCGTTGGTTAATTTTTTTGTTTTCATGTTTAAATATTTCATACAAATGTATGTATAAAAAATGAAAAAACCAAATATTTCCCCTTTAATTTTACACCAAACAAATAAAAAAAAATAAGAAAATTTTATGACACTTAAAGAGTATATAAAAAAATAAAGGGGTGATAACACCCCTTTATCATATTGATATACAATAGATGATTACCGTAAAGTATGAAGGTTAAATACCTGAATACCTTTCACATCAATAACACCAAAGTACCTGTTATTAACCATTTTTTTCGCGTACCTTGTCATGATACCTTTTATTGGTGTGAAGTTAAACGGATTGTACATCGTTGGAGTAAGCTGTAGAGGCACATACGGTGCATATACATAACCAGCATCCAGTAATGATTTACCCTTATGTCCGATGAGGATTTTGTTAGGTGGGAAATACGGGTCACGATAAACCTGATAACGACCACCAAGTGTACCGATTCTTTCGATACCCATGTTATACTGATCCTGCTCAGGCTGAGCGTTGGATACGTGGAAGTACTCAAGGTCATCGAATACTGCAGAAACTTCTGAAGATACGACGATCCAGTTAGCACCACCCCTAAGAGTTGTTTTATGTATCTGTGCAGATAACTGGTTGATCTTGGTTATCAAGGTCTGGTTCCAGTCTTTCTGTGTATATCCAGCGAAGGATGATCCGGCATTACCATATCTCCATTCGTTATAGTCCCAACGAGCTTTCCATGCAGCACCCTTTCTTAAGTCACGAAGGATTTCACGGTCTACCTCAGCAGCGATTTGTTCTGAAAGAAGAGCTGTTAACTCAGCTTCAGCATCGATGTTGTGGAATGCGCTAACGTCCTGTGCTAGTTCAGGTGACCAAGCAGCCCTTAATTTTCTTTCTGTTACAGAAACTGTTACTGATTGAAGATCGAATGATACTTCACCAATTTCAGATTCGAACTCAAGGGTATCGTAAGTTCTATAAGTTAGTAAGAATTCAGTTGCGGCCGGTGTTCCGCTAAACTGTGAGAAGCCAGATAATGGGTTGTAACTTTCAACATCAACACTTATGTAGATACTACCAGTTTCATCACAAATATCCTGATATCTACCAAGTGGGAAGGATGTTGAAGAAGCTTTATTACCATATTCGATAATACCTTTTCCGTACTTCTGAGTTACGATATGGAAATTTCTAGATGCACCACCAAAGAAAACTTCTGCAGATGCCAAGAAATCTTCAGTATCCATAATGTTACCATATGCACCAATCAATTTACCCTGTCCGTCCATTGAGAAGCCAGTAAACTTAACAATGATTTGTGAGTGTAAATCATTAGTTGCACCTGTAGCTGTTGCTGATTCGTTTGCTTTACCGTTTTCAAAAGTAACAATAGTACTACCAGTTAAACCTGATACAACATACTGTCCTTTTGAATAATCGAAAAGACCAGTTTCTGGCGAGTTACCAGTACCATCATCGTTTTCATAAAAACGATCATAGAGGTTAACTGCATTATCATCATACCCAGCACCTAATGCATCAGTATTACTCGGCATTTTGTATGGATCATAATGACTACCATCAGCCTTTCTATCCTGAATCTTCGGAACGAAGAAGAACAGTTTACCGATAGGTAAGTTCATAGCCTGAACACTAACGATGTCGTTAGCTAACAGCTTAGAGAAAACACGGCGGATAATCGGGAATACAACAGTTTCAAACGAACCTGATGAGTCAGATACAGCCGCCTCATTAATCAGATAACTAGCCTGGTTTTCATATAACTGAGCGATGTTATCTTTCATGTGACCATTGAGTCCTTCTAGGAAACCAAGGTCATCCCATTTTTTTATGGTATCTTCTTTAATAACACGGAGGTGTTTTAGTCCAATGTTACCAACAATACCTGATTCTAATAATGCTCCCATTTAATTTATAGGTTTTAAATTTTTTTATTGTTTATTATTGGTTTATTTTTTTCATTAACTCTTTCATTCTCTTAAACTGAGGATTTTCGTAAGCTTTTGACTCCGATAACATTTCAACCGATGAAGATGATGGTGTTGAAGTGATTTTCTCCACAGCAGTTTCACTAATTGGTTTTTTGTTATCTAACTCAGCTTTAATAGTAGAATAAAGTTGTTTAGATTCTGATAATACCGAAATTGTGTCAAATCTTTTTAGAATGTCCAGTTTTTCTTGTCTAGTTGTCGAATGTTCGGTAAACAGACGTGTAGCATACGCTAGATTTGCGTTAAATACAGCAACTTCATTAAGTTTATCTTTGAAGAGAACCAAAGCCTTTTTATATTCATCATTCTGCTTTTTAAGTGTTTTAACTTGTTCATATAAATCGGCAGCGTTGTGAATTGTCTGAGCACCAGCGTGGTGAACGTGTTTGCTAGGTAAACCAGTTCTTGGTTCTGCAGCACGTAAACCATGTTTGTTACCCTTTGTCCTTGCAGCTTCAGTAGCTTCAATTTCTTTAACGTCTTTATCTCCACACTCATCACATTCTTTCTGTTCTTTAGGTTCTTTTGTTATAGGCTTACTAACACCCTTTAGGGCTGTACCCTGACGAGTCGGATCATTTGTTTGTGATTTACCAGCACCAAGATTGTCATACTTTTTAGGCGTGTCCATATCTTTAACACCAGTACCTGGACGACCATCTGAGGTTTTTACCTGACCTCTTCCCGGTTCTTTTGTTTGAGGATTACTTGATCCAGGAACACCAGTACCGGGTCTTTTGGCATCATTAACGAATGATTCTTCGTTTGCCTGTAATTTTTTAACACCCTTTTGTGGAGATGTTTTGTCGAAAGGTTTACCATCTTGTAATGTGTGTGTTTTATGAACGGTCACACTTTCTTTGGTCTCCCTCTTTTTTGCTTTTTGATCAAAAGGTTTACCGTCACTAAGACTAACCTCTTCTTTTACATCAAAATCAAATGACTCGTCATCATCGAGTTCAATTTCGTAAACGATTTCGTCATCACCAGTTTCATCAATTTGTTCAGCTAGTTCATCTGGCATTTCACCAGTGTCATCACCACCCAAATCTTCATCATCAAGTTTAATGATATAATCATTTCCTTCATCTGAGAATTCGACAGTATTTCCTTCTTTTTTGACAATAATACCATCTTCAGGTTTCATAGCTTTGAATACTTTCAAAACTTCTTCTTCAGATGCATCAGTCATATCAAGAACTTCATCGTCCTCTTCATCTTCAGCAGGAAGATCTAGACCTGAATCTTCTTCAGTGTCATTTTCATCGTCTACTGGAAGCGGTAAATCTTCATTACCGTTATCCACAGGTTCATTATCGGAAGTTTCTTCATCATCTGGTGTTATACCATCAACATCTTTTTCTACTTCTTCAGGATCTTTTTCATCCTCTTGTTCTTTTAGCAAATCATTTAGTTCTTGTTTCATTGTTGAAGCAAGTATACCTTTTGCGTTTGCTTTTACCGCCTCTTCAAGTGTTTGCACTTGAAGTAATGCTTGTTCTAAAATAGATTTCTGAGCCATTTTTATCTTTTATTTATTTTTATAAATATTATGATTTTATTAAAAGTTTATCTTTATGCACTTTAAATCAAAAAAAAACCATTATTTTGAAAGAAAATTATCTAATCTTCCCATTAATGATTTAATTTTATTTTCTTCTGGGGTATTTTGTGGTATGGTTTCTTCAAATTTCGCCTTATCATTTAAATCACTAAATACATAAGCGCCGGGGGTTGAAGGTGACGAAACTAAATCGAAACAAACTAATTCAAAATCATCTTGAACAACGTTTTGTCCTCTTTCACTTTTTAATGAACCAACACCACGAGAGGATATACCTAACGTCGCACCATTCATTAATAACATTGCAGCTTGATCACCTTTACAACTAATGATACCACTTTTTTTCCAGCCAGGTGATGTGTATAATTTAATTTTACCAAGTAAAGTATTACCCTCCCACCAAGTTTCGAGAATTGAATGTGAAACTCTATCTAAGTCAATAAGTGATGATGTGGGATGATTAAGTTCACTGAGAGCACCACCGTTTTTTATTACAGTTTGATATTTTTCATTTTCTCGTTTTAAAATTGCTTCGGGATATATTCTACCGTTTTTATTTGGCACACCAAATTTTTGTAACACAGCATAAAGAATGAGGTCTTGGTGGAAATCGACCTCTTTCATTTCAGAAATTATTTGCTTGTTATGTTCGTCGTTTGGAGAAATATGACCGGCGTCATATTCTATCAAATATCCAAAAACACCAATATCGTTTGGTCCTAATATCTTCATCTATAGTTTTTACTATAAATACATCAATATTTGAACTATTTTTTGTTTTTGTAAAAATTAAATAAATTTTTTATTTCTAAATCATTATTGATAATTTCTTTTATCAAATTAATCAAAAAGAATTTGATTTGTTTAGATTTTATATCAAAATGTTTTTCAGTAAAAAGTGTGATTTCAATACTTAAGAAAGATTTTTTTCCCATTTTCACACCATTTGTTCGGAGATCAATATCAACAATTGATTCCTTTTTAAAGTATTCACTTTTTAAATGATAAATGTGTAATTTAATTTTTCGTTGTGTTTTTAACAGTAGAGAATCTAAATTGATTTCATCATCATTTGGAGTGATCCAAGAATTTAGTTTTATATATATACTTTTTAAATTTTTATGATCTACTGTACCATATCCAATTTTAAAATTGCCATAATAACCCAAATTTATATATTTTCCGTTTTTCATTAAAATTTTCCATATTTTCTTTTTTATTGATGAATATTGAATAAAATATAAGGAAAATTTTTTGATATTCCAAATTGAAATAATAAAAAAAACGGACTTAAAGTCCGTTCTTTAATTGTTGAAGTTTATAATAATTATATTTAGTTGGTTTCATTTGTTTTGCTTCAGCATTTGCTTCTATTAGTTTTGTTTTTAAATTTTCATTTTTTTCATTTACGATCATATCTGTCATTTTAGAAACAACATCTTCTTGTAATGTTTTGAAATTTTCTTCCAATTCTTTTGGTGTGATATCGATAATTTGTTTTAACTGTGTTTGTTCATCTTCTGATAATGTTGAACCATATAAAACATTAAAATTATTAACTAATATACTATTAAGTAATTTTTCGTTCTCAACTATTTGTATTAAATCATTAGTTTTTTGTTCTTTCTTAGACATTAAATGATTAATTAATTCATTATTCGATTTAATTTTTTCAAAAGCATTTAATACATTATCTTCTTCAGTTATTTTATCTAAGTGTGTATAAACTTCATTTTCAGTAATTAAAATATCACCAATTTCTTCGTCCAATTTCTTACTGATTTTTTTTATTTTTGATTTGTGTTCTTTAAGAATTGGTATGATTTTATTAAGAAACAATTCAGCATCCTTTTTATCTTCAATATATTTGTCCTCAAAATCTTCATAGAACAAATAAAGAGTTCTAAAATCCTTATTTTCAGTTATCATTTTAAGAATTTTTTTCACCTCATTTTTATTACCACTAGCATATGCGTTAGTAAATTTTTGTAAAATTTTGGTTTTTAATTTTCCAAAGTCGTTCATCTCTATTGATTTAAAATATCTTTTATTTTATTTTCTATTTCATAAATATTCTTTTGCGCTTTTTCCATATCAAATAAATCATTTAACGAAGTATCTTCATTTAACATTGATAAAATTTTTTCTTTTTTTGTTTCGTTTTCTGATAACGGAGCAGCGGGTTCGTTTCCTGTTGGTGCTGGGCCCGCATTAGTTAAAGGTCCGGCCGCAGCTTCTTCAGGACTCATCATTGTACCACCACCAAATCCCGGTTTACCATCAGGCATTTGTCCTTGACCACCCATAGCAGCCTCAATTTTCTTTCTCTCTTCTTCTGGTATACCATATTTCTTGTCCACATCGTCAAATATACCAGAACGTCTAATAATTTGTGGTGTGTTTGTTAATTCCATTCCAATTGCTCTTTCCAATCTTTGTTGTTGTAAATCAAGAATTATTTCGTTGTCACTCATACCCAAAATATTTTTCTTAGCCCATGTGTGAGAAACTGGAAGAATACCCATTTGTGATTGATCAGATGTGGCATCTTTATACATTGTGATTTTTTCTTTCCAAGATTCAATTCGTAAAAGATCCGACTGTCCAGATGGATTAGTTAATGATAATGTGAAATTATTTAGTTCGTCTTCAAGACCTAATAGAAATAAATGTATTAAGGCAATTTTATTTAATTCTTGAATTAATGACATTTGAATACGATTAATCGTTCTGGCAAAACGAATATCTAATAATGCCAAGCCCTTACCATTACCAACAACATCTTCAAACCCTAGAAAAGCTTTTGGTATTCGAAGAGCAGCCAACATTTTCTTTTGGATATATTCAATGTCAGCGATTTCCGCTAAGTTTTGTGCACCGGGTAATGTTTCAATTGGACTTGCTTGTGATGGATCTCGAACTGGAATAAAATAATCTTGATCTACAGCCATTTGATTATATCTCATATCAACTTGTCCTGTTCTTTGATCAACCACTTGGTCTCTTTTAAATTTATTTGCTATTCTTTGTACATATGCTTCTATGTCCTTGTCGTCCATATTACCAACGAATATTTTGAAAACTCTTCTTTCGGGTGCTCTTGAAGTTCGATAAATTAACATAGCATCTTCAGCTAAAAGTAATTGTTTCCAAATTCTTCGGATTTTATCTAACATTGAACACCCATATGGTAATTTTCTATCATCACCAAGGATTCGAAAGTGGGCGATTTCCCACGCCTGGAACTCCATATCTTTATTTTTCCAAGTAAACCTCAATTCTCGTGTTGGAAATCTACTACCAACACGGTCACTTTGATTTGGGACTGACTGTCTTGCGCCTTCTAATCTTTCTATTTCAATATTTGGTAATTGTTGACAACCAATAACACCCTTATCCGGACTAACTTTTAGATAAACAAAGTTATCGCCATATTTACACATTCCTCTAGCCCACATTACCAAGTTGGTGTTAATGTCCAGGGCGTTATAGAAAAGGTCATCTAGTATATGTTTTATTCTTTTCGAATCAGAATGTATCGTAAGAATTTGACCCTTTTCGGATTTGGTTGTTGATTCTTCAGCATAAATATCAAGTGCGGCAGATATTTCTGGAGTGAATTCCATTGATTCATAATCATAATATGCTGATAATCTATTGGGTTCATAATATACCGACTGATTATAAAGTGACATATCAAGTTTTGACCACTTATCTGCGATATATTGTGATTGTTGGGCTTGTAGTTTTGCCTTTTCGTAATCCTCTCGACTATCAGTTTTTAATAATTCTTTTTTATCAAATTCAAATTGTGAGGGTGGATTTCTCAATTGCCCAGCAAATCCAAAGGCTTTGGTTAACCTTTGATATATTGTTAATTTCTGTTGTTTTGCCATGCATATAAATATTAACTAAATATAAATAAAAAATGTATAAATTGAAAGGTTATTTTTTCTTTGGACCAAATAACCATGAATATTCTTGATACATTTGTTTCGTATATATCATTCTATCATTTTGAAATAATGGATTTTCAATTGGTCTACCTGTATTTGCATCTATAACGCCAAAAGGATCAAAAGCTTTACCATAAGAATAAAAAGATTTTTCCGGTTCATATGTTCTTTCAGATAACATCCAAGAATCTATTATTGCTTTATTTTGTAAATCATTTCTAACTAATTGTGTAAAACAGATATCACCAACAAACATTGCCATGGCTATTGACATAATAGAATCGTCGTGAGTTCCTTTCATATGGTCTGGCTTTCCATTAATAAAAACAAATGTATTCATTTCATTAGCTAGTCTCACTGAATTGACTTTAAATCCGTTACGTATTTGTTCTTCAAACGCCGCAACTATTTGTGTTCTTTTGTTATTGAAACTTATTCCAGGTATTTTTTCCATCAATTTTGCATCATATTCCCACACATTTTGTGTATTAATACCATCAATATATAGGTTTTTGTATTGCATTTCTTGAAGTTTCCTTGCTGTGGCAATTCCCATACCGCCCGTAATATCAACAACAATATAAGCTTGATAAATTATACCCCATTTATATGCTACTGATGCAAGATCATCAGGCGGAATTTTTCCAATATATTCAAGAACTTGTTCACGTTCATCAAAGTCAATAATATTAATTGAAGAATAGTCTTCACTATCTCCCCTTGATACGTCAACTCCCATAATATAACGATGTCCTAGTATTGGTTCTTTCCATTGCCACATTTGTCCCATCATATACTTTTCTTTAGGATCACAGACATCTTCTTTTAATATTTTTTCTATTAATTCTGCTGAGACTACGTTATCACCAGAGCCAAGAAACGCGGCTTCAATTTCTTGATTGATTTTTCGTTTATCATACTTGAATTTTTTGGCCATATTTTCAAACCACGTGGAATATGGTTTATAACCATCATGTATTAGTTGTTCAAATTTATCTTTATCGGTTTCAATTAGTGTAATTTCTTCATCATTATATTCATCACGATTGAGCATATAATGAACAATATCTTTACATTTTATCCATTTTAAATCTTTAGTATAGCGCGGGTCATTATACCACTTCAATTCGGTTATTTTAAAGTTATTAGCACCACGAGCGGCTTGTTCATATATGCCATAATATATGGGATCAAAACCATTTGGTGTTTGATGCCCCAATAAACCATTATAAAATATTGAATGACACCATATATCATTATTGTCATTATATAATGAAAAATCAAAAGTTTCGTTTTCCGATTCTTCGATTTTTTTTATTTTAATCCATTTAGAATTTTCAAAGAAAATTTTGTCAAAGATATATTCATCTATTTCAATATTTTTATTTTTTAAAAAATCAATAAATAACGAAAAAGATTTTCTACTTATAGATTCAACTTTATTAAATTGATCATAAATTCTTTTTAATTTTATATCAAGATCTTTTCGTTTAATATTATTTTTAAGAAGAATATTTTTTATTATTTCAGAACTATTTGGTATAATATCCAATGAATCATTATAATCATCTGTATATTTTTTTAATATATTAAAGTTGACTTCTTTTCTTTTGAACCTAAATCCAATTTTTTCATTAAAAATTTTAGTGTAATTTGAATTACATGTTAATCTAAAATTGCCTGAATATTCGGTTAAAATTCCGAAATTTAACAATAATATTCTTATTTGTTCTATAAGTTTTTTTGATGATAAACTTATTCCTATTCCAGATTTTTCAAACTGAATATTACTATCAAATATACCTTGAAGAAGAGCGATTATGTTTTCTCTACTCATTTCAAGTAGTCTATTGGGTATTATTTTTTCGGTAGCTTTTAATTTTAAATCAAAACCCAAAAATTCTAGAAAAGAATATAAACTTTTTGATGATATTGTATAATATAAATCATCGTGATAAGAATAAGATAACCCCACATTTTTTATTGTTTTATGAAGTTCATTATCACATGTTAATGTAATATTACAGTCTATTATTTTGTTTTCATTATTAAATTTTCGATAGACAGAACCCATAGAAATATATAAACCAATTAAATATGCAATATCGGGTGTTATTTTTTGTGGAGAAAAAATATTAGATTCATTTGTTGATGGAATATACTGGAAATTAATGTCATCATTTTTTCCCCATTTTTCAAATCCATAATTTATATTAACATAATCACCAACATTTAGATCTTTTAATTGATACCAGTCATATTTTTGTGATTTATTTGAGTATCCCCATAATTTATGTGTTTTAGTACCTTCAAGTATCGAATTGTCGGTATAAATTTTTAATGTTTTTTGAATACCATTATTAACAACAATATTAGATGATCTAAATTTATTTTTACCAAGAACAGAATAATCATTTGTGATATATCCAGTATGTGTGGGCATTTTTTCATTAATAAATGTAGATAATTGACATGGACCATTTGGTGTGAAAACATATGTGTCTTTTGTTACACACGAAATTAATATAACTTTACCACCAGTAGAAAGTGAAGCCATTGATGCCGCCCAGAAATCTTCACCTGCTTCAATATATGCTGCTTCGTCAAATATTAAAATTGTTGGTGTATAACCACGAAGTGCGTCTTTAGATGTTGCGACAGCTTTAACCTCACAACCATTATTCATTTTGAATCTTTGCTCCGAGTTTTTACTTTGAGAAAACCCAACATTAATCCATAGTGGCCATTGATCAAGAAAAGCCCTAATTTTATTGGCCATTTCAACCGCAGTATCTCTTTTGTTTGCAACAATAAGAACTTTTTCAGGTTTTTCTGGTTTTGCTGTTTGTATTACTTTTGAAACCCAAGCTGCGGTAACTGTAGTAACCCCAGCCTGACGATATTTTCTTGTTATGTTTTCGTTATATTGTTCATAATCATTTATTAATTGTATCTGGTCGGGGAATAAGTCAAACGGAACATATTTACTTTGCGTATTATCATAAGTTTGTAAATACGTTTTTATCGCATATGGTGTATCTTTAATAATGCGAGCATATTCTTTAAGTTGTTCAATTCTTGGACTCATTACATATATAAATATAAAAAAAGTGGATATTTCCACTTTCTTTATTTAACTTATTCGGTATTACGATTATCTTTGTTTTCGTTCAATCATTCGTTGGATTCTTTGAGCCAATTCCCAATCTTCATTATCAATGGCGTTGTTTAATTCATTATTTAATGAACCAAGACTCATTGATGCTAGTTTTTTATCATCTAAATTAGCTGCTTTTGGTGGTTCAACCACTGGTTGCTGTGGTATTGATTGTGGTTTGGTTTCGGCTCTACCAATACCAAACTTACTCAAACTATTAAGATATGCTTCAATATCATCTTCTGATGATTCTTCAGCCCTTTTACCGGTTTTTTTCTCATATCTATCTTTTGACGATTTTGCTTGTTGGAAAATTTCTTTAAATTTATCTGATGCTTTGCGATTATCATTGGCATCCTGTGATATTACATCTCCAATTATTTCAAGAAATGATCTGGCTGGAATTTGATACAGAAACATATAGAAAAATGGTTTTATTCCGTAGTTTTCTTCATTGAACATTTCATTAGGTAATAAATGTCTAATACGGTCAACAAGTTCGGGACCAATTCTCAGTGACATCGCTTCATTGGGTAATGTATCAACACTTTGAATAACAGCTTGTCTTATATCAGGATCTTGCGAATAACCAAACTTCCCAAGAGCTTCTTCAATACCTTTTATAATTTCATGACATAAAATTGGAAATATTAATCCACGGGCAATGATTTGGTGTTCAGGACCCTGATCATTTCTTCCCTCATCGTCATCATCATTTGACCCGGCTTTTTTCTTTTTGGTTTTTAAATTTTCTCTACCTTCAATACCATGTCCATGTTGTGACATGCTTTGAATCATATCTTCCAATTTAAAATAAAAATAATCATTTATGGCCATTATTTTTAGATAGTAGCCATAAAGAGATGGATCAATTTCGTCTAATTTTTCACGTATTTCGGGTTTTTGAAAAATATAATGACCTTTTTTAGACATCCCTTGAATAATACCATTTATGATATTTCTTTTATGCTTTTCAAGTTCAAATTGTTCACCTTTTGTTAAATTTTCAGCTTCAAATTGTCCTTCATCTGGCAATTCAAAATCCTCATCTTCTTCAGGTGGATTGTCTTTGGGTTTAAATTGAAAACCCTCGGAACTAATTTCACCAGGTCCACCAGTTAATTTTGCATCAATTTCATATTTTCCTTCTGGTGTTTCAGTAAGTTCAAGACAAGATTTTATTGCCAATTCTTCCAATTCAGCTTCGTGATAATTTTCAATTTCTTTAGCTCTAAGTACAGATGACATAAATTCTCTTTGTATTGATTGTATCACATTTGCACTATTTAAATTGGGGGCGTTCATAACATCCCTTAATTTATCAACAATTTTTTTAAATCTATCAGAACCCAATCTTTCAACATCAAGCGAACCACGACGCATCGCTGGATTAGTACCATAAAGATTTTTTTCCGGATCACCTAACGCTCTTTCTGTTTTTGGATCCATTCTTTCAGGATAATCACCATAATCGATTTGTTCTCTAATTTTTTGTTTTAATTTTTTCATAAATAAGATTTCATTAATGTGATTATTTTATTTTTTGCATCCTCAGCTGATATTATATTTTTATTTCCTGCTTTTGGATTTGGATCCACATCAGGAAAAGGATCTTTAAACGGATCATCTATATTTGGGTCTGGTGTTGGATTTTCTGGATCATAACCGGGATAATCTGGCACCGGATAGTCGGGAACAATTTCCGGATCACCTTTTTCAACGCCAACCCTTGTTCTTGCTTTTGGATTTGGATCAACATCAGGAAATGGATCTCTAAAAGGGTCGTCAGGATCAATATCGGGCCTAGTTTTAGTATCTGGTTCAGTTTCAATTTCTGGTTCTGCTGGTTTTGGTTTAACCAATACTTCTTGTTCTGTTAATTTTTTTTGTATTAAATCAATTATTTCATTTTTTGATGTAACAAATTTATTTTCAACAATTTTATTAACCCAAGTTTTGATTTTTTTATTATTTCCATCGACAACAGGTATATTTGTCATTGGTTTAGTCGTTTGTTCAACAGGTTCACCTACCATTTCTTTCTTTTTACTCATTTTCTTATCATAATATTTCTGAGCTTTTTCAGGGATGGGCTCACCAATATTTTTAAGTAAATCTATTTCAGATTTAATACATTCATTTTTCTTTATTTTACTATCAATTTTAAAATTAATTCTTTTTAAAACTTTTTCTCGTTCACTATCTATTTTTTTCTTAGGAGCACCTTTTAATTCGTTTTCCTTCACTTCACCTTCATATGTTGCAAATGTTTTTTTCTGTGCTTTTGCTTTGTTAATTGTTGCGGTGTCTGTTTTTGGGATATTAAGAACCGGTGTGTCACCACTTGTAGTACCATAAGCCGTTGTGGAAATAGTACCAATTTGTTCAGACAGAATTCTATCAGATAAAGCCTTTAATTGTTTATCGGTTAAATTAACCAATGTTTTTTGTGAAAACCCTTCATTTATTAGTTTTGTTATTATATCTTGTCTTTTCATGTGAGTTTGTATTTAATTTCATCATTTATTAGTCTAAGTCCTTCAGATTTTAGTTTTTCAGTTACACTTTCTACTGTTTCACCAAAATGAAATGACAAACGTGGTTTTAGTGTTTCAGATTCAAAATCAAATTTTTCCCAACCTAACGCAATAATACCCTCAACAGCATCAATAACACCAAAATAATCAGAATTCTGAACCAAATCAAGATCTAGATCAGAATTTTTCAATAAACCAACCAAGTCAATATGTTCAATTTCTGGCGGTTTTGATCTTCCCGATGATGGTATTACTAACCAATCTTCTTCAATCACATCTTTGTCTTTACCAAAAATAAATTCATATTGTCTCTGACCTTTATAATCTTTTCCTAGTTCGTTAATGTATATTAAGTACATTATTCAAAATATTTTCCAAGAGTTTCTTTAACGCCAGTGGCTATCATGTTATTTAATTCATCAAGATCAATCTCTCTAATTTCATCTTCTTCATCTGGCATAGTTTCCATATATTCACTAATATCTTCTTGGTCATCAAATTCTTCTGCATTAGGATTTTCAGTGTTACTTGTCAAACCATATTCTTCATCATTAAACTCATCAAAACTTTCATCCTCATCATTAAAATCCTCAGCATCAAAATCACGTTTTGCATATGCTTCAGCTTTTTTATCTAAGAAATCTAATTCACCAAAATCATCATCCTCATCATCAAAATAGGTTGTAGTATCAGTATCATAATAATCATCAAATGGATTTGAACTAATCAATTCTTCTAATGCTGCCATACCATCACTTTCACCAAGATCATCTTCCGGTGGTGCGACCTCACCCGGTAATTCATCACCAGGTAATGAATCATTATTTACTTCATCATCAGGATCAATTTTATCAAGAATCTCTTCTTTATCAGCTTCTTCAAGTTTTTTAAGATCTACAGCCGATAATATCATATTGATAACATATTTAATGTCTTCACTTTTTATTTTATCCTCATAATCTCTTAATCTTTCACCAAGTTTACCTGTTAATTTTTGGATTATTTTTAAATATTCTTCTTCGGCTTCAGGCGATGGTGACATATCATTATCAACATCATCTTTAGGCATACCTGGAACTTCTTCCCCAGCTGGGGGCATTGTTGTATCATCTGGCGTCGCCATTGGTGGTGGCGTTTCGCCGGTTGGCATTGGTGCTGGGGCTTCTTCCTGTGGTACAGGTTTAGGTCGTTTTAACACATACTTTGTTGCTTCTTCAAGTTTTTCTTGTTCGATAAGAAATTCGAGTTTCTTATAGGCCTGGGCATAAGATGAAAATTTATTTTTATTTTTCATAAACAATCCACCAATATAATCTAAAGATTGTTCATTTAATCCTTTTTTTACATAGTATCCGTCTTTTTCTTTAACAATACCATATACAGCACCATTTTTCGATTCTTTTATTGTCTCAGCAGGAATACCAGTATTGACTTCCGTTTGATAATATGTGAGTTCAAGAATGCGTTTTAATTTATCGTCACCCGATAATTTCTCACTTCCAAGTGGTTTTAATTCTCCCATTTTAATAAATTTAATTATTTATTATTCATTTAGCAATAAATACAACAATAAGTTGAAAAATATTATATGTAAATCAATTAAATAAAATCTTCATCTTCTTCTTCGTATGACTTTGGTAATTTTCCATCATTGTAATAGGATTTAATTCCATTAATTATGAAACTTTCAGGTGTTCCAAAATCATATTCTACATAAGCATCTTCGTTCATTTCAACATTTATCTTACCATTTTTCTTTCTAATTAACAAACGAATTTTTTCAAACTGCTCTTGTGTTGGTATATGATACATATCAATAGTATTTGCTTCTGGTAAAAATCGAATAAATCCCATATCCATAACAACCATCTTGCCATATGAAAACAAATTTCTTTGCCGATCATTTTTATATTTTCCAATATCGATACCGGATTGATCTACGATATATGATATGTCACGATGATCTATAGTACGAGAACCACCACCTTCAGAAAAATCTAATAAATAACCACTAGGTGTAATGTATCCAGCGGCATTAAATGAACTAGTTTCACCATAAAAATTTCGTGCTAGTTCTTCTATTTTTAATGTGTCTCGATAAGTAAAACTTTGTGGTTGATGTGATTCAGTTATAGAAAATTTTTTATCTGTAATTTCTTTTCTAAGATCAATTAATTTTTTGATATATCCGTTTCTTCTGAGTAATTTAAATGTTAAGTTTTCATACGAATATTCACCACCACCATCAAGTCCACTCTGTCTGAAACGTTTTATTTTTTTTCTAACTTCTTCAATATCACTTCTTATATCTATTCCCTCTTTACCTTTTTCTATTAAATCATCAATGATTTTTGCATATTCTTCACCTTTTTCTAGTATTTTGCGATCATCAATTGATTTCTTTTCTTTTTGTGGTTCAATAATCCAATTATAATTTAAAATGGAATAAACACCACTAGCTATGTGTTTTTCTGTAACATCTTGCACATAAACCTCAACTTCGTAATTCTTGATTTTAATATCATGTAAAGCATTCCACACACCTTTTTTTGCATTGAAGAATTCTTTTAATAAATCGATGTTATGATTTGTATCTTCATAATCAATAATGATATGTAAATCAACATCAGAAAATTCCGACCAGTTGTAATTGGCTAATGAGCCGGTTAAGACCACATCATGAATAAAAAATTCAACACCAAGAAAATCGATGAAATTATCAGATATTTCTAACAATCTTTCTCTAACAGCAGGAATCATTTCATATCTGTTACCTACTTTTTGAAAAATATCTTTTGATAAAGTTTTTTTAGAATAAAAAGTTTTTACTATTTTTTCGTTTTTTTCTTTATCTTCTGATAATTCATCAACTAGTGATTTCATGTAATTCGTTTGTATTTAAAATTTCTACTTATTTCTTTACTAAAAAATTTACCATGGGATTTTGCCATTCTAAATTTAGTGAATAAAGCCCAAGGTATCTCATAATATTCATAAATACTTCCATTCTTGAAAGTAATCGTTAATACCTTAGTAGATGTGTCGTAAGACGCAAATTTTAAATTTGATGATTGAACTTCAACATTAATTGTTGTTCCCGAAATTTGTTCTGAAATAATCGGCATATCTTTAATTTTTATCATAATATACATAAAATACTTGAAATAAAAAACCCTGACGATAAACATCAGGGTTTAAAAAATTAAATAAAATTCTTACAACATTTTTTTAAAGATATAGCACATTTCTGCAACCATATTGTTAGCCGAATCTGTCTCTGGCATGATTTCATCAAGATATTCAATTAAAAATTCAAGATCTTTTGATAATTTCATAATGTCATTTTTATCTTCTACAGTATTAAGACGACCCATAATATCTCTAATAAATTTTTTAATTTGGTCCTTTTCACTTATTTGTTCGGGTTCAGTTATAACCTCATCATCACCTGGAGTATTTAATGGCTCTGATTTTATGACTGACCATCTTTCAGGATTTGTGATACCTTTAGCACGCAGGGCAGTTTCTCGTGATTTGGCGATTTCATCTCTTTTTGAGCCAATTTCATTTCCCAAGTCTTTTTTTATCGCAGCTTCTTCTGGATTTGCAATTCTTTTATGTATGATTTCCAAACATAGTTTTTTAAACTCATTTTTTGGAGTGTTTTTATATTTTTCATATACTTGAGTCTGCATTTCATTGGGTCTATTTAAACCACCTCTTCCATCCAAATAATCAAAATTAGACGTTTGTTGATTGAATGAGGCTACGCTACTACCAATAATCTTATGTGCAATGTATAACTTACCTCCCATGCCAAGATCATCAATACCATATAATGAATTATACATAGCTAGCATTTGGTCGCCTTCATTCCATTCAGACTTCCATTGACCCTTACGGCCATATTCATTTATATCAACGTCATCTTCTTTAATTACATTTTTAATAATGCGTTTTAACTCCGATTCCGTAAGTCGTATAAATCTTTTCATATGATCAAATTAATTTACTGATTATCCGATGGAATTCCTTGATCTTGTTCGGGTTCTGTGGGTTCAACTTCAGGCTCAGGTTCTTCTCCGCCTTCTTCCGACCCAAGAATTTTATCGATTAATGTTCCAATTGAAATACCTTGTCCCATTAATTCCTGAGCGGCAGCAACAAATGCGTCAAAATTAGGCTCGCCACCTTCATCTTCAGGCGATCCACTTATTTCTTCAGGTGCTGGACCAGTTGTTCCTAATTGTTCTTCCTCCTGCTCTTTTAATACTTTCTTTATAATACTATTGAGCTTCGAATCTGTTAATTTTATCACTTTTCTCATGTTGTAATTATTTTAATTATTATTATTAATTTCTGTATTTGTAATCTTTTTTAAATTTTCAATCAGTTCTTCAATAGTATATCCGCTTTTCAATAATATAGGAATTGATTTCTCAAATTTTTTTTTCCAATGTTCCGTAACTAATGCAGGAACTTTTGAATCGGTTTCTTTTACATACATAACATAATATAAATATATGTATTGTAAAAAAAAAACTCCCGATGATCGGGAGTTTAAATTATTCTATTTCTATGTATCTTTCTTTGATTTTTTTCTTATCTTTTGGTATCACAATTTCAAGAATACCATTTTCCAGTTTACTTGTAATTTCATTTTCATTACAATCGCTTGGTAATGAATATTCTTTTTTAAAGGAATTTGTAAAATAGAAAGTTTGATTATCGGTTTCTTTTTTCTCATGTGTGATCGACATAACCGAATCAGTAATAGAAATTTTAACATCATCTTTAGATAGACCTGGAACAGCTAACTGTACACGATAGTCGTCATCATTTGTCACAATATTCGACTTTCTGTACGCTCTTTCGATATAACTGGGTCTTTCAAAAAAAACATCCAACCAGTCTGATAATGGATCATTCCATAGTTTTTCATCAATTGGGTTCTTCCATAATTTTAATCCGTTTTTCATTGTTTTATCCTCCTATAATTTTATTTTTAATTTATTTTTTACCCAAATTATACAAAATATTTACCAAAAGATTAAAAATAACATTTTGTCATTATTTATACATATGAAATGACATTTTGGCAACATTTGTAAATCTCAAAAATTTGTATTATATTTGTATCATAAACTAAAAACTTAAAACGATGGATAAATTTCTTACTGGTCTGTTAGTCTCTCTTGGAGTAATGAGTATTGTTGGTATTATTGCAGTGTTGGGAGGAACAATCGTATGGCTTATATGGCCTGTTGCGGTTCCAGCGGCATTTCCTGGATTAGTCGCATCAGGAGTTATTGCCGCTAAATTAACATGGGGTCAATCCGTATGTTTAACTTGGCTCTTCGGATTACTCATTAAATCAACTCAAACAAATAACAATAAATCAAATTAAAAATTTTTATCATGTTACTTATTGAAATAATTCTAACCATATTCGCTTGGCGTAAAGGTTGGAGATGGCAGCACTGCTTCCAACGGCAATTGCTTTATTAGTTGGATTATTTATGGGTTTTGGTATCGGGGCATCTGGCGGTGATATTAATGGCGCTATGGGTATGGGTATAATTTTGGACATACTTGCTGTTATAGCATTAATCATTATGATTGTTGTGGGACCAAAATCGAACAATAAAATTGAAGAAACAAAAATTGATAACGAACAAAAATAAGATATGCCTGTAGATTTTTATGAAGATCCGATAAAAGATAGTCAGAAGAAAAAAACTGGCTCATCAACGCCCATACTTGATAATTTTTCGCGAGATTTAACAAAACTAGCTGAAGAAGGGAAAATTGATCCGATAATTGGACGTGAGAAAGAAATTAAAAGAATTTCACAAATTCTATCACGAAAAAAGAAAAACAATGTTGTTATTGTTGGTGATCCCGGTGTGGGTAAAACTGCATTAATTGAGAAATTAGCTTTATTAATACATGAGGGTAAATGTTCGTCTAATCTTTTAGATAAAAGAGTTGTTTCCCTAGATTTGACATCACTTGTTGCAGGAACCAAATATCGTGGACAATTTGAAGAAAGAATCAAAGGAATTCTCAATGAATTACAAAATAATAGAGATGTTATTGTTTTTATTGACGAATTACACACATTGGTTGGTGCGGGTAACGCTAGCGGTTCGATGGATGCATCTAACATTTTTAAACCAGCATTGGCTCGTGGTGAATTACAATGTATTGGTTCAACCACATTTGATGATTTTAAGAAATATATTGAAAAAGATGGTGCCTTAGTTAGACGATTCCAGAAAATAATATTAAAAGAGCCATCATTAAGTGAAACCATAGAAATTCTTAACACACTGAAAACTTCGTATGAAGATTATCACAATGTGGAATACAAAACAAATGTAATTGAAACGATTGTTTCATTATCAGCCAAATATATAACCGATCGCCAATTCCCGGATAAAGCAATAGATATTATGGATGAATTAGGTTCAGAAAAGAGAATATCGGTTAAAATTCCAGAATCTATTGAAAAATTAAAAATAGAAATTGATGAAATCAAAGAACAAAAACTTGAAGTTGTTAGAAATCAGAATTATGAAATGGCTGTTAAATTAAGGGATGAGGAACGTATACTTATTAAAGAATTAGATACAGAAAAAGATAAATGGGTTAAAAATAAACGAAAATATAAAGATCCTATATCGGTTGAAGATGTGTACGACATTGTTAGTAATATGACCGGTGTCCCTATAGCAAAATTGGATGAATCTGAAACGAAAAATCTTTTAACACTTGAAGAACAACTATCGAGTAAAGTTATTGGCCAAGAAGAAGCTATTTCAACAATTGCAAAAGCAATAAGACGAAATCGTGTCGGTATAAAAGGTGGAAATAAACCAATCGGATCATTTATGTTTTTGGGGTCAACCGGAGTTGGTAAGACGTATCTTGCAAAAAGTATTGCCGAAATCTTATTTGGTTCACCAGATAAAGTAATACGAATTGATATGAGTGAATATATGGAAAAACATAATGTTTCTAGGCTGATAGGTTCACCACCGGGATATGTTGGATATGATGAAGGTGGACAATTAACAGAGAAAGTTAAAAATAATCCATTTTCTGTCATATTATTTGATGAAATTGAAAAGGCACACAATGACGTATATAATATATTTCTTCAAATTCTGGATGAGGGTCATTTAACAGACGCTTTCGGTAGGAAAGTAAATTTCACCAATACATTAATTATTATGACATCCAATATAGGAGCGAGGAAAGTATCGGAATTTGGTAAAGGTTTAGGTTTTGTACAACCAACTGGTGATAAATTAAATGAACATAAAAGTTCTATTGTTATGAAAGAATTAAAAAAACACTTTAATCCTGAGTTTTTAAATCGTATTGATGGTGCGATTATGTTCAATCCATTAGGGGAAACTGAAATAAAAAAAATAATTTCTATTGAAATAGATGATTTAATAAAAAGATTAAAAGAAAAACAATATAATATTAAATTTGACGATAGTGTCTTGACTAGAATTTATGATTTGAATTCTGAAGAAGAATACGGTGCAAGACCGATTAAAAGAATCATTCAAAATCTTTGTGAAGATTTCTTAAGTGATGAAATATTGAGAAATAAAATAAAGCCGAATAAATTGGCAACTATTACATGTAATGAGAATGGAGAATTAGTTTTACGTTAAATAATAATTATATTATATGTCAGAGTCAAAAGTATACGAAGCAAAAGAGTTCACAAAAGAAGTAACATTATTAATTGATATTGATTATCCCGATTTCAGGAGTTTTTATAAAAATTCAAAGGATATTATTTATCGAAAAATTACTGATCTTTTTTTGGAATTAAAATCACCAGATGATGAAATTTTATTAACCGTATCTGCACGCGTGGATGGTTGTGATTTCAATTCCGATTTTCTCATTAGTAAAACCAAAGAAGAGTGGTTAAAAAGCGGTGTGAAGAAATATTTTGAAGAAATCGAAGATTATGAAACTTGTAATAAAATCATGAAGGTTTGTTTTTAGTCGACCTTATTGGTGGTGGCGGAGTACCGAATTTTCGTCCCAACGTCATTTCTTTTCCACGTTCATAAGTACGTAATCCAAGCAAAACCGCAGCAAATCCCAATGCTTCTATTGCACTTTTATCGGTCCATATTATAAGATATATTGCAACGCCGATGAAAATGATTGCTAAGATTTTTTTTACAGAATACTGACAATCCTCTTTAAAAAGGAGACATAAAATAAAATCAATAATTCTTTTAAACATGTTATTTTTCGATTTTTCTGACTATTATTTTCGCGTTTCTTGTTGTGGTAGATGATATTGTATCTATTTCGTTATCATCAATAAAACTTTTTTTTTCCTCTAACGTTAGACCTTCCATATATTGAAGAAAATCTTGTTTGGTTAATGCATCGTCATTACTAATATATCTAACATATGATTTTTGAAGTGATTGAAGTTGTTTTTCAAATCTGTCAATATTTTTAGTATGATCTTCAAATTCTTTTCTTAAATTATTTTGACTTTGTAGTAATAAAGAATCTATTTTTTTCTGTGATTCTTGATTTTTCATCACTATCTCAACTTTTTCTTGCACTAGTTTAATACTATCATTCCATTTATCATATACTTTATATCCACCCAGAATAATACCGGCAAATGTCACGATAGTAAGATATTGACTACTAAAGAGCTTTATGTGCTCCAATCCTTTTGTGAATTTTTTAAACATATATAATCCCTCTTATCTATAAATATTCTATAATTTTATTCCTACCACTAAAATGTCGTCGGTTTGTTCATTATCACCACGCCATTTCAGAAGTTTTTGTTCAAGTAATTGTGCTTGATAAACTAAATTTAAATGGTGAACTTCAATTAACATTTCTTTAAAATTATCACGCATTAATTTTCTATTTCGTGGGCCACCAAATTGATCAGTAATGCCATCGGTTAACATATAAATAATATCATTTTCCTGATATGGTATTTCTATTGTTTTAAATGTTTTTGTAATA
>JAKPTO010000007.1 GCA_029555085.1 bacterium
ATCAAAATGTTAATAGAATATGGAAAACCCCTTATGAATGGTTAGATTATTATAATTTTAAAAGAATACATTTAACTCTTAATGGACTTACTCCTCAAGAAAAGTATTTAGAAAGTGTAACCCTTGACTGTTAACTGTACATATGCTTGTTCGTTCTTTTTGTATGGTCTTGCTGTTCTAATGCTACTAATATGTTTTCTTTATCGGTATGTTATTTTGATAAAGACTTCAATAAATCCTTATTTTCGTGATAGAATCATATTGTGACATAGATTTTGATATTTAATTGTTATATGCATATCAATTATATCATTTCTATGTCGCATATTTATTTAGAATAGTAAGACCCAGGAACATCAGGGGAAGATACAAAATACTCCCCACAATATTTTAGAACTTTGCTAGGATAATAGGATAAAAGGCATTATCATTAAAAGACTAATTAATATTGGAAAATATATTATTTTTAAAAATTTGAATTTATCTTCTTTATTTTTTCTTTTTTTCTCAAATAAACATACAAGGATTATATTTACTACTATATTTATAATTGCTAGCGCTATATAAGTAATAAATATAAACATATACATCTGCATTTCCATTAACCAATCTGACTGCCAACCTGAAGGTGAAGATCTGACTATATTAATACCTATAAACATATACGACAGATTTATTGCAAGGGATATTATTAGTAATGCCATATAAAAAATCGGCCTTTCCAGGTTATAAATACTTTTATTTTTTTTCTCAACATGATCAGCGTCTAGTTGATGAGTGTTTGATTGTTTAGTATTCGACAAATCATTATTCAATTGATTAGTGTTTGATTTCATTTTATTTGTATTAATACTTATATATTTATTATATCACAATTCTCTACAATTACATTTCTAACTTCAATAACTATGGAGTTTCAAATCAAAGAAGGTCCACTTATATTGAGTTTTTTGACTTTTGAAAAATACTAAATAAGTTTATATACATATTGGACTCATAAATAGAAAATAACTATTTGTCCAATATGTGCTGGACTGATACAAAATATGGAATTATTTATAGTTGGTGGTATAATTAAATTATTAATTATTAATTAAAAATAGCATGAACAAATTTGAAACGATGTCGCAAGACAACCTTGAACAGGAAAAAAATCAATTAATTTCTCAATTGGGAAGTTCATTACATGAAGAATGGCGAGCACCAAGAAAAAAAGAAGATGGAAGTTTTGAGCCTCGTTGGAAATCTACCAACGATAAAAACTGGATTGCAGAACACAACACTAATGAAGTTGATATTGCAAATACTGTTTATGATGATCTTCCATCGGACTGGAAAGGCGAAAATGAAATATCGGCAAAAGTTGCTATTGGGGAAATATATGAAGCAATCAATAATAATCAAGAATTGGATGATAATTTTATTGAAAACGCCAGCGATGTTATGCATGAAAAATGGCTTGAGCGTAATGGCAGTTGGGCGCCAGCCGAACAAAATAAACCATACGCGGAATTATCAGAAGAAGAAAAAGAAAAAGACAGAGTTATTATTAAAAAAGCTATTGAATTATATCAATCCTCAAAATAATTCTAAAAATAATTATTGCAAAAGCACGGTTATTGAGCCGTGTTTTTGATTAATGAATATATTTTTCACAATCACATTTCTAACATCCACAACTAAGAAACCCTAACAATAAAACCATTCCTAAAAGATAATTTTTGTTTCATTAAACTGTAGATAAAATTAATTCCTAATCTTATATTTATTGATACATAAATTATATTTAATCTATTTACAAATATATTTATAAGCAGTAAAATCAAATAAAAAACCCTTGTTTACAAGCCCTAACGAGACATTAAATAATTATTTAAAAAATGTATGGCAAAAAAATATAGAAACAGATATGCCCATCTTAACAGATAATTTTGCGCCAGTAGATTATTATATAAATAAAACTAATCCCTAATTCCACATTTCTTAACATATTTTTTCATGATCTTTTGAAAATCTTTTAATTTATTTATCGTAAATCCTAATTCTCCCGCAAGTGACTCATCGAGTAATTTTCCATTATCATGAAAATTTTGTAAATAAACTAATTTTGCACCTTTTAACTCTTGAGCTAATTTTAAAATATCATCATCATTAAAAAATTTAGGCAAAATCGTTATTCTAAATTCATATTTTAATTTAGAATTAATGAGATAATCTTTGGTTTTTGAAATTTCTTTAAACATTGATTCTGGCACCTGAGTAATTGTTCCAAACAAATCAAAATGCGCCTTATAATCCATTGCAATATAATCAACTAATTTTTCTTCAATTAAATTTTTTAGTAATTCAAAATTACTCCCATTTGTATCAAGTTTAACTTTATATTTCATTTTTTTAACTTTTTGTATAAATTCTTTTAATCCACTCTGTAGTAATGGCTCTCCTCCTGTTATACAAAGCGCTTCTATTTTATGTTTTCTAGATTTTAAAAAATTTAAAACATCATTTTCTGTTATATTAAAAATCATCCCTTGATTAAATGGGATAAGTTCTGGATTATGACAATATCGACATCTAAAATTGCATCCTTGTGTGAATAAAATTGCTGAAATTTTCTTCGGATAATCAATTAGGGATGTTTTTTGTAATCCTGCAATTTGAAAATTATTTGATATTTGCATATAAAATGATAATTCCCCCATCAAGAATCAACTTGAGGGGGAATTCTGCAAAAATACTAAATCTTACCGCATTTTCTTTCATTGAATTCTGCTTGCTTTCCGTCATTCCATTGAGAAACGGGTCTTAAATAGCCAACAACCCTAGAATATACCTCACATTTCTGCCTTTTTGGAACCTCGTTGGAACTTTTGTTTTTGTCCATATATTTATAAATTAATTCTTATATATATTATAACTCTTTGTTAATTTTTAGCAAAAAACAGTAAAAATTAATAAAATGTCTTGTGTGGAGATGGTTCGGCTGCGTGATAACCAATTTCATTATCACAATAAGGACAGAAGTTGTGCTCCCCTGAAATATAACCATGCTTTGGACAAACAGAAAATGTTGGAGTAATGGAAAAATATGGAAGTTTGTAATTTTTTGAAACTTTTTTAACTAGCTTTTTGCAAATTTCTGGATCTTCAATTCTTTCTCCAATAAATAAATGAATTACAGTTCCTCCAGTGTATAATGCCTGTAATTCATCTTGTTTATCTAAAATCGTAAATATATCATCAGTATAGTTAACTGGCAAATGTGTTGAATTCGTATAAAATGCTGGTGCGCCTTTTTTATAAGCCTCTTCATTTGCAACTATAATATCTGGAAAATTTTTCTTGTCCAATAATGCAAATCTGTGACTCGTTCCCTCTCCAGGAGTTGCTTCTAAATTAAACATATCTCCTGTTTCTTCTTGATATTTTTGTAATTTTTCTCTCATAAAATACATCACCTCTACTGCAAATTTTCTTCCTTCTTCACTTCCTATGTCTTTTTTCATGAAATTAAGACACGCTTCATTCATTCCTAAAAGTCCTATTGTATTAAAATGATTTTTCCAATATTCACCAAATCTTTTGTATATATCTCTTAAATAAAACTTTGAATAAGGATATAGTCCTCGCTCTGTAAGTTGTTCTAATATTTTTCTTTTTGTTTCAAGTGTATCTTTTGCAATATCCATTAACCTCTCTAATTGTTTAAAAAAATCTTTTTTTGTTTTTGTGGTGTAACCAATTCTTGGCATATTTATTGTAACAACACCAATACTTCCAGTGAGAGGATTTGAGCCAAAAAGTCCACCACCACGACGACGCAATTCTCTATTATCAAGTCGTAATCTGCAACACATACTTCTTGCGTCATCCGGAGACATATCAGAGTTTACAAAATTTGCAAAATAGGGAATTCCATACTTTGCTGTCATTTCCCACAATTTTTTGTATTTTGGATTATCCCAATCAAAATCTTTTGTAATATTATAAGTTGGTATTGGAAATGAAAAAACTCGTCCATTTGCGTCTCCCTCCATCATTACCTCTGCAAATGCCTCGTTAAACATGTCCATTTCTTTTTGGTATTCCCCGTAAGTTTGTTTTTGTAATTCTCCGCCAATTATAACTGGCTCGTCTTTCATTATTTTAGGAACAGTTAAGTCCATTGTTATGTTTGTAAATGGATTTTGAAATCCTACTCTTGTTGGAACACTCATATTAAACATAAACTCCTGAATGCATTGCTTTACTTGTTTATAATCAAGCTTGTCATGTCTTATAAAAGGAGCCATGTATGTGTCAAAATTTGCAAATGCCTGCGCTCCATTTGCCTCTCCTTGAAGTGTATAGAAAAAATTAACAGTTTGACCAAGTGCTGTTCTTAGATGTTTTGCTGGTTTACATGCTACTTTTCCTGGCACACCCTGAAAACCAACCATGAGTAAATCTTTTAAATCCCAGCCACAACAATAGACAGCAATTAAATCTAAATCATGAATATGAAGTTCTCCTGATTTTTCTGCGTCACGAGCTGCCTTAGAATAAATTTTATTAAGCCAATAATTTTTTTGAACGGTTGAAGAAATATAACTATTTAATCCCTGAAGTGAAAAAGCCATGTTTGCATTTTCTCTTACTTGCCAATCAAGTTCACCTAAATAATTTGAGATTAACTCATCTGCGTCAATAATTGATTTTATGTCTCTAATTCTATTATGTAAATCTCTATACAATATATATGATTTTGCTGTTTTTGCATGACCACACTCTATTAAAACTTTTTCTACGATATCCTGAATTTGTTCTACCTCTGGAATAATGAGGGAGCCGAATCTTTTATTTAATTCCTCTACAACTGCATCTGTAATTTCATTAGCGCGTTTTGAATCTCTACCACCAACAGATTTCGCTGCTTTAAAAATTGCCCTATAAATATTATCTCTATTAAATTTAACTATTTTGCCAGATCTTTTTTTTACTTGTTTTATAAGCGAAACGACTTTTTTCTTATGTACTTTTTTTTCTTTTACTGTTGTCATGGTATTATTTTATATTTATTTAAAAAACACCATATATTGTGTTTGTATTTATAATTATACCACAATAAGCTGTGTTTGAAAAAGAGCACTAAAAATCGTATTTTTTTGATTTATAAAAAGTTATCCACAACACTAAGACCTAAAACTTAAAATTTTAGGATTGAAAATTATAAAAATATGTAATTGATTTTTAGTCATTTATTTGCTAAATTAGATAAATATTAATTAAAAAAATTTTAACTATTAAGTCCTCCGCTGTTCTGAGCTTAATTTAGAATCTTAAAAAGAGAATTACTTATCTTATACTGAAATTCTGAAACAAGTTCAGAATGACAAATGAGAACAAAAATTTCTTAATTATGGAAAGGTTACAATAAAATGAAAATTGATAAAAAAACATTAGAAAAAAATAAAATAGAACTTACTTTAGAAATAGAACCATCTGAATATGAAAAATTTCTTTTGCGTAGTGCTGAAAAGTTATCCAAAAATTCAAAAATTGATGGATTTCGTCCTGGAAAGGCACCATACGATGTTGTTGCGAAAAAATTTGGAGAATTACATATTTTAGAAAATGCATTAGACGAGATTTTAACTCATTTTTATTTTGACACAATTATAAAAGAAAAAATAGAAGCAATTAGTCAACCAAAAATTGATATTAAAAAATTAGCGCCAGGAAATAATATAATTTTTACAGCTACAGTGAATGTTCTCCCTGGAATTGAATTATGCGATATAGAAAAAATTAAAATAAAAAAGAATAAAATAGAAATTGATGAGAAAAAAATAACAGAAGCAATAGAAACTATGAGAGAAATTAATGCACCGGAAAAAGAAGTTGAAAGTGAGGCGCAAAAAGGAGATAAAGTTGAAATAGATTTCAAAACCTTGGTAGATGGAGTGGCTATTGAACATGGCAGTGAAATTAACTATCCTCTTGTAATTGGTAAAAACCAAATGATTCCCGGATTTGAAAATAATTTAATTGGACACAAAAAAGGAGATGAATTTTCTTTTAAACTAAATTTTCCAAGTCCATACCACAATAAAAATTTAGAAAATAAAGAAGCTGAATTTAAAATAAAAATGAAAAAAGTTTCAAAAATTGAACTTCCGGAATTAAATGATGAATTCGCTAAAAAATTCAAACTAAAAAATTTAAAAGAATTAAAAGAAAAGTTAAGGGAAAATTATAAGGAAGAAGCAATTGAAAAAGAAAATAGAAGATTAGAAATGGAAGCAATTGAAAAAATTGTTGAAAATTGTAAAATAGGTGAATTTGATGATGAAATCATAAAAGAAGAGGCGGAAAAAATGATACGCGAATTACAGCATGATATTTCTTCTCGTGGAATGAATTTTGAACATTATTTAAATGCAATTGGTAAAAAACAAGACGAATTAAAACAAGAATTTTTACCACAAGCAAAAAAAAGATTACAAGCATCTCTTGTAATAAGAAAAATCATTGATGAGCAAAAATTCCATGTAAGTGACGAGGAATTAAAAGAAGCCATAAACCATGAAAAAATGCATTATCCTGAAAATACAGAAGCCCACAAACAAATTGAATCAGATTCATATAAAAATTATTTAATAAATTCATTGCTCAATAAAAAAGCAATTGATTATATAAAATCAAAAACCATACTCGATAAATAGAATTAATGCTATAATAAAATTATCAACATTAATTCATAATTAGTGAGAATTCTTTCTTTGTAATATCGCATCAGAAAATGAAATTAAAATACGCTACTCTAAATTAAACATTATTTAAATAAAAATATCTGAAAAATAAATTTATAATAATTATTTTTATTATTTTACTATCCTCTATTGGAATAATTTTTTATATAAATTATAAAACTAATAACTCATCCCGTAATGGCGGGATAAATAAAAATATGGAAGAAAAAATAACTCGCCTTCCAGCTGTATCAGGACAATTTTACCCTAATGATAAAAACCAATTATCAAAAATGATCAATAATTTTTTTAGTTTATCAGAAAATAAAAACATTGACGGAATTAAAGCCGTAATTGTTCCTCACGCTGGATATATTTATAGTGGACAAATTGCATCTGACGCTTTCAAGCAAATAGAAAACTATTCTAACATTGAGCGCGTTATTGTAATTGGTCCATCTCATCATGAATACATGACAAATTTTGCGCTGTCACGAGCTGATTTTTGGCAAACTCCAATGGGAAATGTAGAACTTGATAAAGAAACAATAAATAAAATTGAAAAGTTTAACGAATTAGAATTTAATGACAATGCTTCACAAGAAGAACACTCTATTGAAGTTGTAATTCCATTTTTGCAATATGTAATAAAAAATAACTGGAAATTAATTCCAATACTCGCCGGACAAGTAAGCGATGAAAATATTAAAAACACCGCAAAAAATTTAAACTCCATAATTGATGACAAAACTTTAATTGTAATAAGTAGTGATTTGTCTCATTATTATGAGAAGAAAAAGGCAAGTGAACTTGACCAAAAATGTATTGACTCAATAAAAACACTTGAATTTGATTCAGAATGTGAAGCATGCGGAGAAGTAGGAATAAAATTATTATTTGAACTTGCAAAATTAAATAATTGGAAAGGTGAATTGATAAAATATGGTGATAGTGGAGATATAACAAAAGACAATTCCCAGGTTGTTGGATATATGTCTGCAATTTTTGTTGGAGAAAATAAAAATGAAAATTATTCTGAGTCAGATAAAAAATTTCTATTAAATTTAGCAAGAAACACAATTGATTATGCTTTCAAAAATAATGGAAAATTAATGACATTTGATGAAAATACAATTCCAAATAATTTAAAAGAAAAACGCGGAGTTTTTGTAACACTAAATAAAGACGAAAAACTACGCGGTTGCATTGGTTATATTGAAGCAATTGAAAAATTATACAAAGCAGTTCAACTAAACGCATTATCAGCTGCATTTGATGATCCCAGATTCAATCCTCTGTCTGAGAGTGAATTAAAAAATGTTAAAATAGAAATATCAATATTAACAATTCCTCAAGCTTGTGAATTTGAAAACATAAGGAAAGATATTGATGGAGTTGTTTTAAAAAATGGGAGATTTGGAGCAACTTATTTACCACAAGTCTGGGAAAATGTTGCAAGTGTTGATGAATTTTTCGGATCATTATGTCAAAAAGCGGGACTTGATTGGGATTGTTATAAAGATAAAAATACAAAATTCTCAACTTACCAAGCAGAGGTATTTAGTGAATAATTTAAAATAATTAAATGAAAATTCTTGGCATAGAATCCTCTTGTGATGAAAGCGCGGTATCTCTTGTTAAAATTGATAAAAACAGCGTAAAACTAATAAAAAACCTCATTTCATCTCAAGTAGAAATTCACAAACAATTTGGTGGAATTGTTCCTGAAGTCGCAGCTAGACATCATGTTGAGAATTTTTTTCCACTATTAAAAGAATTAAATATTGATATTGCGCGAGATGTTGATTTAATAGCAGTAACTTATGGTCCGGGACTTATCACATCGCTTGTTATAGGGCTAGAATTTGGAAAAACACTTTCATTTATTTACAAAAAACCACTTGTAGCAATCAATCATATTGAGGCACATATTTATAGTAATTGGCTAACGCACAAAGAATTATTTAACAATAAAAAAATATTTCCCGCTCTTGCTGTTGTAATATCTGGTGGTCATACGCAATTGTTTATCATGAAAAATTATGGAAAATACAAACTAATCGGAGAAACGCGAGACGACGCAGTTGGTGAAGCATATGATAAAGTTGCAAAAATTCTCGGTCTTGAATATCCAGGTGGCCCAATTATAAATCAATTATCATGTGAATTTACAAAAACTCCAACAATAAAATTTCCTCTACCCATGATAAATACAAATGATTTTGATTTTTCATTCTCTGGATTAAAAACTTCTGTTTTATATAAATTTCAAAAAGAAACTAGACAAATTACAGATGAAATAATTAGAGAATATTGTAATGCTTTTGAAAATTCAGTTTGCGAAGTTTTATCAAAAAAAATAATCAAAGCATGTCAAAAATATAATGTAAAAAATATAATTCTTGGTGGCGGAGTAAGCGCAAATAGTTCTATAAGGGATAGAATTTCAGATGAAGCAAAAAAAATCGGAGCAAAAACTTACTTTCCTGAAAAAAAACACACGGGAGATAATGCTGCAATGATTGCAATTGCTGGCTATTTTAATCGTGACAAGAAAAAGAAAAATAATTTTACAATAACAGCTGATCCAAATTTAAAACTATAAAGTTAACTTCTGAGTTGAAATTGCTCAAAACTCCCATTTTTGCTATGCTTTATTTTGTAAAACCAGATACTTGATTCAATATGAAATCAATAACAATTATAAAAATAAATAAATTTAAATTATCCTTTGCGTGGTATGATTTATGGATTGGCGCATATATTGATAAAGATAATAAAAATCTATATATTTGCATTATTCCAACAATTTTAATAACAATAAATTTATGAAAAATAACGCCATTAAAAAACTATTACTTGTTGATATAGATGATACGCTTTGTAATTCAAGTATGGCTTATAAAAAAGCTCAAAAAGCTTGTTTTTTATATTTGAAAAAACAAAAATTTAATTTAACAGAAAAAAAATTTAATGACCTGTATAGTAAATCAAGAAATTATATACATAAACTTTTAAAAAATACAGCATCATCTCATAATAGATTTTTATATTTTCAAAACTTATTTGAAAGATTAAATTTACCCATACATCCAAAATTACTAAATGGTATTACAAATTTGTATTGGAATACTGTGTATAAAAATATTAAATTACTACCAACCGTTCTAGAATCTTTAAAAATAATAAAACAAAATAAAATAAAAATAGGAATAGTCTCCGATTTATTATCTCAAATTCAAATTACAAAATTACAACACCTAGATATAGCTCAATATTTTGATTTTATTGTAAGTTCAGAGGAAGCTGGTAGAGATAAACCATTTCCTTATATTTTTAAATTAGCAATTAAAAAATCTCAATTTACAAACAACTTTCAAGTATATGTAATAGGAGATAATTGCTCTAGGGATATTCTTGGCGCTGAAAAAATGAAATTTATTTCTATTTATATAGGTAAAGGAAAATGTAAAATAGCGGATCATTCGATTAAAACTTTTAAAGAAGTATTATCAATACTTGATATACAACAAAAAATAGATGGATATATAAAATTTAATTATGGATGGGAAAACTCTTCTCCAATACCACTTAAATACATTAAAGCGCTTAATAAATACAGAAACATTTTACATAAAAATAAATTTATAGGCATAGATAAAGAGGGAATTGGTTTTGGTAATATTAGCCAAAGACATAAAAACAAACAATTTATTATAACTGGAAATAGTACTGGAGGAATTAAAAATCTAAAAAATAAGGACTATTCACTTGTATCTAGTTGGGATTTTCAAAAAAATTATATAAGTTGCCATGGATCAAAAGTAGCCTCATCCGAATCTCTTAGTCACGCTATAATATACGATACATTAAAAAATATAAACTCCGTAATTCATATACATGACAGGGTGTTGTGGGAAAAACTAAAACATAAATATCCAACAACTCCTAAATCAGCCAAATACGGAACAGTAGAAATGACAAAAGAAATAAAAAAAATATTAAAAAACAAGAATAATGTTCAAAAAAGAATTATAATAATGGGTGGACATAAAGATGGAATTATTTTCTTTGGAGAAAATTTACAAGATGTATATAAAACACTAAAACAATACCAAAATCTAAAATGACTAAATATATTACAAAATCATTAGACGAAACATTGAAACTTGGTGAAAAATTGGCTCAAAATTTTAAATTTAATATAATTGGATTAAATGGAGATTTGGGAAGTGGAAAAACAGCTAT
Organism: bacterium; assembly: GCA_029555085.1. Classification (GTDB taxonomy): domain Bacteria; phylum Patescibacteriota; class Patescibacteriia; order UBA1558; family S5-K13; genus STF1-138. Next base: position 10,980 of record JAKPTO010000007.1, read on the forward strand.
TACAAAAGGAATTGGAAATTATTTTGGAATTAAAAACATTACAAGCCCAACTTTTGTTGTAATGAAAATTTACGAAACCTCAAAAAATATCAGTAAAATTAAAAAAATGATTCATATTGATTGCTACAGATTAGAAACCTATGATGCATTATTAGATATTGGGCTCATGGACTACATAAACGATGACAAAAATTTAATTATCATAGAATGGGCTGATAAAATATCTAGCTATTTACCAAAACAGACAATTTATGTAAACTTTAAGTTAGGTGAAAATGAAAATGAAAGAATAATTGAAATATAAAATTTTCCCTATATTGTCGTTTTGAACCTGATTCAAAATGACAAATATTATATAAAGAATAAAACAATGAAAATAGAACTCGAAAAGGCCTACGAAGCCAAACAATTTGAAGATAAAATTTACAAAACTTGGGAAGAGTCGGGATTTTTCAATCCAGATAATTTAAAACATGCTAAAAAACCTTATTGTATATTAATGCCACCGCCAAATGTAACTGGAATTTTACATCTTGGTCACGCACTTGAAAATTCAATATTAGATATTGAAATAAGATTTAGAAGAATGTGCGGATATAAAGCATTGCTCTTACCAGGTGCTGATCATGCAGCAGTTGCGACTCAGGCAAGAGTAGAAAAAGAATTACAAAAAGCTGGTATAAAAAATCCTCGAGAAGAATTAGGTAGAGAAAAATTACTTAAAAAAATTAGAGAATATTCTGAAAACTCTAAGTCAACGATTTTAAATCAAATCAAAAAAATGGGAACAAGCTGTGATTGGTCCAGATTTGCTTATACATTTGACGAAACTAGATCTAATGCTGTGAATACACTTTTCCAAAAAATGTATAACGACGGATTAATTTATAGGGGCTACAGAGCTGTTAATTGGTCAGTGTGTGGACAATCAACCGCCTCTGATGACGAATTAGTTTATGAAGACGAACCCGTTACAATTTATACTTTTAAATACTCCCATGATTTTCCAATTCCAATTGCAACAACTCGCCCAGAGACAAAACTTGGTGACTGTGCAGTAGCGGTAAATCCAAAAGATGATAGATACAGTAAATATATTGGTCAAAAATTTACAGTTGATATTGGAGCGCTAAATCCGCTAACCATAACAATAATTGCAGATGAAAATGCTGATATGAATTACGGAACTGGAGCAGTTGGGGTTACTCCCGCGCATAGCATGATTGATTTTGAAATGTATCAAAAAAATAAAGAAATTGGAATTATCCCTGTAATTGGTCATGACGGAAAAATGACAAAAAACGCAGGCGAAAATTATCAAGGATTAACCGTATTAGAAGCAAGGAAAAAATTTGTAAATTGGTTAAAAGAGAATAATTTAATTATAAAACAAGAAGAATCCATTCATAGCGTAGGCAAATCTGACAGATTTGGAGATGTGATTGAAGTACTACCTATGAGACAATGGTTTATTGATGTAAATAAAAAAATTCCAGGAAAAAACAAATCTCTCAAACAACTAATGAAAGATGTTTTTACAATAGGTCATAATGGAAATAAAAAGAAAATTATAAAAATCACTCCTGCTAGGTTCTTAAATTCGTATATGCAATGGATTGACAATCTACGCGATTGGTGTATATCAAGACAAATTTGGTGGGGCCATAGAATTCCTGTTTGGTATAAAGACAAAGAAATAAAAGTTTCTCTTGAACCATTAGGAGATGGTTGGTCGCAAGATTCTGATACTTTAGATACTTGGTTCTCATCTGGCGCGTGGACTTTTTCAACTTTAGGATGGCCAAAAAAGACAAAAGATTTTAAAATGTTTCACCCAACACAATGGATGCAAATGGGATATGAGATATTATTTTTCTGGATGGCAAGAATGATACTTATGACTACTTATGCAATAGATGATATTCCATTTGAAGAGGTTTATATTCATGGAATACTACGATCAAAAGAAGGAAAGAAATTTTCAAAATCCCTTGGGAGTGGATTGGACCCAATTGAGATAATTAAAAATTATGGAACAGATGCGCTACGACTTAGTTTAATAAAAGGAATTGCGCCTGGAAATGATGCGAAATTTTATGAAGAAAAAGTTGTTGGCGCAAGAAATTTTATAAATAAATTATGGAACATATCAAGATATATTTTAATGTCAGTTAATGACATCAAGTTAATAGAAAAAGAACCAAAAGCGCAAACACTTGCCGACCAATGGATTTTACAAAAATTAAATAGTGTAATTGAATCAGTTACAGAAAATCTAAATAATCATAATTTTTCACTTGCAAGCGAAATTTTATATGATTTCACATGGACTGATTTCGCTGATTGGTATATAGAAATTTCTAAAATTGAGAAAGGTAAAGAACAAATACTGCTTTATACCCTACAAACACTTCTAAAATTGTGGCATCCGTTTATTCCTTTTATAACTGAAACTATTTGGAAAAATATTGATTCTAAATTATTAATGATTTCTTCTTGGCCAAAAACAGATCATAAATCAGAGGAAAAAATAAATAATAATTTCGAAAAATTACAAGAAATTATTATTGCAATAAGAAATCTAAAAAATGAAAACAAAATTGATTTAAAAACAGTCGTACACTGTCATTTGGAGTCAAAAAAATACTTCGAATTAATTATGGATCAAAAAAATATTATAGAATCTCTTGCGAGAGTTAAACTAACAAGTGATAAATATAAAGATGTGGTTCACATATTAGATATTGATATTTATATTGAAATAAAAATTAATGAGCAAGACAAAATAAAAAAAATTAAAGAAATAGTTGCATATATAAACAAATTGGAAGAAAAAATTAATAACAAAGACTTCATACAAAAAGCGCCTACAAATATTATTGAAAACGAAAAGAAAAAATTGAAATCCGCATATGATTTATTAGAAAAATTAAAATAAAAATTTCGGAGAAATCCGAAATTTTTAAATTGACAAAAAATAAATATTTTAATAACATAAGATAACGAAAAAACAATCATGGGAGGAAATCATGAAAAATATCAATCCTAGTGACAATCCTAGTTACATAGGAATCACAGGCTTTACTCATCAAGAGCAAGTTAGTCGCTTGATTATGGAAACAATACCAGGACACACGCACAAACTAATGGTGGGTGTTTTGGCGAATGATGTCACAATGCGCGAAACAAAAGTTTGGGGCAGATATGTAAATAAAAACTTAATACCGGAACTTTTTCTAAAAGATAATAGGGTGTTAAATATGATACACTTTAATACCCGTGAAAAAGAAAAGTTATTAGATCGCTTAGTAGAATTAGTTTCAATTGCAGGAGAAAATCTTCATGGTTTTCAACTCAATATGAGATGGCCAGATCCAAATGTATTGTATGAATTCAAAAAACAATTTCCTGAAAAGAAAATTGTAATACAAATGGAAAAGGGCGATTTCGATGATTATAGACCCAAAGAAATGGCAGAAAAACTTCTTGAATATGAAAATATTGGAAATTATGTGATTTTAGATATGAGTGGAGGCGCTGGAATTGAGATGAATCCTCAAAAACTCATAAAATATGCGCTGGCAATATCAGAAAAAACAAATTTTCAACTCGTATTCGCTGGCGGACTTCATTCAAAAAATCTTCACATAATCAAACCAATCCTGAAAATTTTTCCAAATGCGTGTATAGATGCAGAAGGTCAACTTATGAATAAATGGGGTTCTCTTGATCCAGAAAAAACCATTCCTTATTTGTGTAGAGCTATATCAATAACATCAACATCAAAAAGAATTAATAATTGAACCGTGGAAACACCACGGTTTTTTTAAAAATAAAAAGCCACCATCCTCTCGATAAAAAGATCTGGTGGCAAAAGATTAACAGTTTCTTTGAGCTCTGTAACCATTCAAAATGGCTTTAAAGATCCACTTCGCAATGGCCACGTGACGCAAACCACTCCATGAACCAGACATACTTTTATACCCAGTCATACTAGATATAAAAATTGGCTTCTTCGTGTATTCCTCCACTGTCACTTGCAATCCTTCTTAATGTTGCTTCACTGACTTTTACCTCTACTTGGCTTCTTTTTTTTAATTGTCTTTATGGAAACCTTATACTCCATAAAGTGAGCGAATCGTATTATGTCTGGGTCTATGTCGGATCTAAAATTCCGATAATCAAAATTTCCCCAAATATTAAGTCCCGTTTGGTAGTCCCTTAGATCTATGGACTTATTCAAAAAAATCAGGGCCATCGCGATAATTGTTTTTCGCACATCAACATTGGAGCGTACGCCAGCAAATGCGCGAACATCCAATAAAGCATTAAGTTTGTCTCGTTCCCCAACCCTACTCACCACTAAATCAATACATGATTCGTGATTTATATTTATACCCACGCTTTTATCGTCTAGCGTGGAAGCATCTTTTTTGTGCTTTATTACATTAAGAATGGGTTTGTTACAATCGTTAAACCCATCTGCCCATTCTACAAACCAATCAGCTGTTGATAAAATCTTTGCTCTCTGCATTTTATCAACATATGGATTCAAATATGCATAACGAGCACCCTTTAAAAAACTAAAAACCAGTATGGCCAATACACTCAATCTGATCCACGGCAAAGCGCTCGGATTGAATAATATCAACTTAATTGCTAAAAAAACAACAATTAAAAACAAAATGTTTTTTACCAAATCGATGATTTTGAACTTGGTATTTTTATGAATAAATCCAGAGATAGTTTTTGGATTTATGCCCGAATCAAAAAATCCTCCTTCCTCCATCGTGGCAATGTAGTCATCGAAGTTGGATTTTGAATTAATAATGGAATAAATCCTTGCCTTATGACTATGGGCAGACAACAAGATACACGAAACAAAACTCGCAATCAAGATAATTGGCATGGAAATTATCCGTACCAATATTTCCACTAATTTGTGTTTTTTCATTTTATCCTCCTGGATATTTTTAATTTTCATATCAAATTAGCATACATTATAAACGCTGTCAATAATGCGTATATAAATCAACAATTCATAACTCCCTTGAATTGACATTTATCACGAAATAAGCTTTTTATATAAATAAATTTAAATTTTATTAAAAAACTGCGGAAATTTCCGCAGTTTTTAATTACATTATCATTCATTCAATTCCTCACTAACTATTTCAGCGCAAAAACCAATATAGTTCTCGGGTTTTAGAGCCAATATTCTACTTTTTGACCCTTCTGGAACATCTAAATCAGCTACAAATTCTTCAAGAATGGGTCTAGATAATTTCTTGCCTCTAGACAACTCCTTGAGCTTATTATATGCATCTGGAATTCCCAGAACACGCAATATAACCTGAATTGCCTCTGTTACAACTTCAAAATTATCTTCAAGATCTTTGCTAATCTTCTCTTGATTAATATCTATTTTCCCAACAGCTTTTATACAACTTTCAATTGCTATAAGAGTGTAAGAGAAAATAATTCCTAAATTTCTTTGAAGTGTGGAATCGCTCAGATCTCTCTGTAGAGTAGAAACAAGAAGTTCTCTAGAAAGACACTCGCAAAGAGCTATTGCAATTTTTGAATTTCCGCGAGCATTTTCCCAATCAATTGGATTAACTTTGTGTGGCATTGTAGAAGAACCAACTTCAGTTAATTTTGGCTTCTGTTTAAAATAATTCATGGAAATGTACATCCACATATCAGATGACATATCAACTATAGTTTCTGCAATTCTGACAATGATTTGAAGTAATTCCGCTATATCATGATGTGGATTAATTTGAGTAGATACAGAAATATAATCTAACTCTAGATAGTGCTCAATGAAGTATCTGCATTTTGCGGGCCAATCAACTTCTGGCATAGCAAAACGATGCGCCGCAAAAGTTCCAGTAGCTCCACTCCATTTTGCCTTTGCTTTCCATTCTTGAATTTTGAAAAGTTCGTCAGACAAACGATTGTAAAAAACCAATAATTCCTTACCTATAGTAGTGGGTGTTGCTGCTTGACCATGAGTATGTCCAAGCATAACTACATTTTTCCAATCATGAATTCTATGGAATAACAATTCTAAAAATTCCAAAAACTTAAGATTAATAATCCTTTGCGTCTGCTTAAGCATTAAAGAATATGATGTATTATTAACATCTTCAGAAGTCAAAAACAAATGCACATATCCAGAAAACTTTTCCAAACCAATTTCTTTAAGTCGCTCTTTTATATACTCAACAACAGCAACAACATCGTGATTTGTGGTTTTTTCAATGTTTTTAATAAGAATTGCTGATTCAAGGTCAAACTCTTCCGCAATGCTTAGAATTGCTTTCATTTCCTCACTAGAACATTCGGAAATTTTTATATTCGATAAAAGAAATTCTAACCATTTGATTTCCACGATTACCCTGAATTTGAAAAGTCCAAACTCGGAAAAAATTTCCTTAAATTGTCTTGTTTTTTCACAATATCTGCCGTCAATTGGAGATATTGCCATAAGTGAATGGGATTCCTCTACAAAACTCATGATTTTACTCTTTTCGGTGTTAAGAACTTCCTTGAATTTGTCTAAATATTCTTCATCAATACCGAGTGCCTCTAAAAATTCTCCAATTCTTTTCTCTGTAAGCATGTTATCCTCCATGATATTTGTTTAATACAAATACACTATCAAAACCATACTTATTGTCAATAATTGCTTTGACAAAACCTATAAAATAAGCTAAAATTTTAACAAATGAGCAAATTGCAATTTTTTTTATTTTAAACATTAAAAGTAAATAAATAATATGCCAGTACCAGCAAAAAGAAGACCATCATCCGAAATAAGGAGAAGAAGATCGCATCATGCACTTAAAAAAATTAATTTAGTATCTTGTCCAAAATGTAAAACAATGATAAAACCACATACAGTTTGTAAAAATTGTGGGTATTATAAAGGTGTAGAAATAATTAAGATCAAATCAGCATTAGACAAGAAAAAATCAAAAAAGAAAGAAGCATAACTCAAATTATGCTTTTTTTGTCTAAAAAATATGTCAAATCGTCATTTATCAAGAATAATAATACTTCAAACACTTTTTGCCTGGGACTTCAATAAAACCCAAGGCAATCCAGAAAAAATATTAGAATATACAGAGCAAGAATTTAATACAACTAAAAACGATAGTGAATTTGCCAAAAATCTTCTAAAAGGAATTGTGGGGAAATGGAAAGAATTAAACGAACTTATTGTTAAATATGCTCCAGAGTGGCCACTTAAACAAATTTCTTTAATTGATAGAAATATACTTCGCATTGGTATTTACGAATTAAAGTTTGAAAACACTCCACCAAAAGTTGCAATAAATGAAGCCATAGAATTATCAAAAGATTATGGCGGAGATAATAGTGGCAAATTCGTAAATGGAGTTTTAGGATCAATATATAAAGAAATGGGCGCGACAGAAGAAGAACTCAAAGAATTTGAAATCCCAAATACAACAAATTAAATAAAAATATGCAAAAAGATAAAGTGCAAGAATTTGCGAAAAAAATAAATATAGATTTTAATAATATAAATTTACTCAAACAAGCTTTTGTACATAAATCCTTCATCAATGAAAATCCTGGATTTAAACTTGGTCACAATGAAAGATTAGAATTTTTAGGTGATGCTGTTTTAGAACTTGTATCAACAGATTTCCTTTTTAAAAAATTTAACGATAAACCAGAAGGAGAACTTACAAACATAAGAGCAAGTTTAGTTAATTCACATCATCTAACTTTAGTTGCAAAAGAATTAGAAATAGAAAAATATTTATTTTTAAGTCATGGTGAGGAAAAAGACAAGGACTCAAAAGCAAGACAATATATAATTGCAAACTGCATGGAAGCAATAATTGGAGCAATCTACCTAGATAATGGTTACGCAAACGCAAAACAATTTATAGAAAAATATATTTTTAAAAATGTTGATGAAATAGTTGATAAAAAATTATACTTAGATCCAAAAACACAATTTCAAGAAAAAGCGCAAGAATTGTATAATATAACTCCAAAATATAAATTATTAGAAGAATCTGGACCTGATCATAAAAAAAGCTTTGTTGTTGGATTATATGTTGATAAAAAATTAATCACAAAAGGAAGGGGTAGTTCCAAACAAGAAGCAGAAATAAATGCCGCTATTTTAGGTCTAAAGAAAAAAGATTGGTAAAAATAAAAATAAATGTTTTTAAAAAAAATAGAAATTCAGGGATTTAAATCCTTTGCAAATAAAACTAAACTAATATTTGATCAAAACCTTACTTCAATAGTTGGGCCAAATGGTTCTGGAAAATCAAATATTGCTGATGCTATAAGATGGGCAACTGGCGAACAAAGTCAAAAACTTCTTAGAACAAAAAAATCAGATGAAGTAATTTTTGCAGGAAGCGATAAAAAAAACCGCCTAGGAATGGCTGAGGTTAGTTTATTTTTAGATAATTCTAGTCATAAAATTCCCATTGACTTCAACGAAGTGATAATCACTAGGCGTGTTTATAGAAACGGAGAAAATGAATATTTAATTAATAAAAACAAAGTAAGATTATTAGATATTCAACTAATGCTCGCAAAAGCTAATTTTGGAGAAGGCAATTATTCAATTGTAGGACAAGGAATGATTGATTCAATTTTAAATCAATCAGCTGCGACAAGAAAAGAGTTTTTTGACGAAGCAACTGGAATCAAAGAATTTCAAATAAAAAAAGAAAAATCGCAGTTAAAATATACAAATACACAAGAAAATCTATCAAAAAGCAAAATGCTTTTAAATGAAATCTCTCCTCGTCTGAAATATTTAACAAGACAAGTAAATAAATTAAAAAATCGTCAAGAGTTTAAAGAAAAATTAATTGATCTACAAAAAAAATACTACGGATTTATAGTTTCAAATATTAAAAATGAAATAAAAGACAATGAAGAAAAATTAAAAATAATAGAAAAAACTCGCAACGATTTAGAAAAACAGTTATTAGACATTGACGCTAAAATCAATAGCAAAGAAAAAAAAGATTCGTATGCTTCAAATTTTGTATCAATTCAAAAAGAATATGAAGAATTAAATGATTTAAAAAATAAACTTACAAGGGATAAGGTAATTTACCAAGGAAAACTTAGTATTGAATTTTCAAACACTGGGAAAAATGATATTTCTTGGTTTGTAAATCAAAAAAACGAACTTAGTGATGAATTTAAAAAAAACGAATCTCAAATTATAGAATATAAAAAAGAAGTAGAAGAATTAAATAATAAATTAAAAAATAAAACCGAAGAACAGCAAAATTTCTTAAATAAAATTAAAGAACTTCAAGATAAACTTGAAAACATAGGCGAACAAAATAAAATTTCCGATGATTTAGAAGTAAAAAATAGAATCAAAAAACTAAATTTATCCATTAAATCAATAATAGATGATTTTGATAATATTGAAATTGACAAATTAAAACAAGATCTGTTTTTTATTTCAAAAGAAGTGGATTTTATAGACAAATCTCTAAGTCAAGAAGATAAAAGAGAAAATAATAATCGCTCAAAATTACAAAAAGAATTTCAAGATTATTTATTAAACAAAGATTCTCTTGTAAATGAAATATATGAATTAAAGTCGAGTAAAAATTATAAAGATGAAAAATTAAAAGAGCTCATCAGGAGACAAGATATTATTTCGGTTAGCATTTCAAAGCTTGATATAGAAATAGAATCAGCGAACTCATCCGACAAATCTAAAAATCAAAAACAAATTGAAGACATGATTGCAAATATTGATGATAAAATATCTAATATTGATAATAAAATTGCGAATATTAAATTGCAAATTGACAAATTAGAATCTCAAAGTCATGATGAGAGAAAAGAACTTCTAGAATTACAAAAAACTTCAAAAGATCTACAGTTTGAAATAAATAAAATTAACTCTGAAATCCAAGAAATAAAAATTTCCCTTGCAAAAAATCAAACAAAAAAAGAAAACATAGAAACGGAAATAAGGCACGAGGAATTAGACATAAACGATTTAGATTATAATTCAACAGACATTGATACTGATGTAGAATTTTCAAAAATAAATAAGTTAAAAATTCAACTTTCTCAAATTGGAGAAATAGAAGAAAGCACTGAAACAGAATACAACGAAGTAAATGAAAAATATATATTTTTAGATAAACAAATTACAGATTTAGATAATGCTTCAAATGACTTGAAACATATAATAGATGATTTAAATGAAAAAATTGAAAATAAATTTAACGAAAATTTCAAAAAAATTAATGAAATCTTTAATGAATATTTTCAAATTTTATTTGGTGGAGGTTCTGCCACTCTTACAATAAAAAAAGAAACTGATAAACAAAAAGAAAATGAAAACGCTGCGGAATCGCAAACTGAAATAATTGAAGAAGAAACTGAAAAAAATACAAAAACTTATGAGGGAAAAATAAAACCAATAACAGATATTATAATTACTGTAAAAATTCCCGGCAAAAAATTAAACAGTATGAATGTTTTATCAGGTGGTGAAAGATCACTTACTTCAATTGCACTTATTTGTGCAATCATATTTAATAATCCGTCCCCATTTGTAGTACTTGACGAAGTGGATGCCGCGCTTGATGAAGCAAATTCAGTAAGATTTGCAGAAATTATAGAAAAATTAAAAGACAAAACTCAGTTTATATGCATAACTCATAATCGCGCAACAATGACAAAGTCAGACACGCTTTATGGAGTTACAATGGATGAGTCCGGTGTTTCAAAAATGCTTTCAATAAGCTTCGCAGAAGCAAAAAAATATAGTGAATAACTTATAATATTATATAAATTTAAAAGCGGAGATTAGATTCTCCGCTTTATTTTTTTTAAAATTCTATTTTGTGCTCGATCTACAAGCACAGCACATATCCAACAAACCACGACAAACAATATGAAAATAACTGTTGCTGTGATGAGTTGAGTAATTAATGTTACTGGGATTCCCATACGAACATTCATATACCTTAACAATCTATGCAAATAGGTATAGAAATTCCCCCTGTATAAAAGGGCAATTGTTCCCGGGAGTAAAAAAAAGTAAAAAAGTTGGTATTTATTTGGGAATTTCATTTATTCCTCCTTAGATTACTAAAAAACCAATCCAAATAAATTTGACTGACCAAATTTCCCTGTAATATAAATTAGATAAATTAACAACAATACCATTACGACAACTATAATGGCTAACACTATAGTTATTTTCTTAATATTTTTCATATCTCCTCCTAGATATTATATTATATATTTAATAGAATATATCACACATAAAATACCGTGTCAATTTACTAAATGATTTAAAATATCTGAATAGTAATTTTTTATACAAAAACAAAAAACCAATAAAAACAGGTTTTATACGGAACTCATTAATCTCTTAAGACTTTATTAAAGAGAGCTAAAATTATTTTTTTAAAGAATACTCATTCATCAACCCTAGATGAATAATTAAAATAAAAAAATATACTAATGAAAATATATTAATTCAATGAAATAATATAAAAAGATAACCTTTCTTTAAGTTATGGATATATTATTACAAACAAATAACGCAAAATTATTGAAAAAATAATAATTTGAACTGAAATTAGAATCCATATTATCCTATTATTTTTTGTTTTTTACTTCATGTCTCCCGAATTAATAATGTTCAAAATTTCTGGTATCATATCAAATTTATCGCATTTTTTATCACATCCAGACTCTAGAAGTATATTATTGAATTTATCGTCTGACGACATTGCAATGATTTCTTTATTAAATCCCATTTCTCTAGCTAATTTAACAAATGGAACCGTATCCAATTCTGCACTATTGTTGAGACAGCCATCTAAAAATATTATATCTATATCCTGATTTTCCCCCAATATCTGCTCTGCTTGTTCAAGAGTATAGGCGTGCAATAAATATCCCCTGTCTTTTACTGTTAAATCTAAAATTTTTTGAAAATTTACATCATCATCGATTATAAGAATTTTTTTTAATTTTTCTTTTTCAATTTTAGATTCATTATTTTCAATACCTGGTCTTTCCATATTATTTTTTTATTTATAAAATAATTATATCATTTAAGATAATTATATCATTAATCCTAACAAAAATACATCTTCATTCTAACCTATAAAAAACCTGTAAAAATGGATTCTTTTGAATAGAGTTTCTTGGCTTCCCGCATTTTCAATGTGAGGAATAGAGAATAATTAATCATTGTTAAGGATTAATAATTATTATATTATATATATATTTAATTATTACACTTAAAGTGTTGCCAAGCTATTGGGCTATTACGGGAGGATTGACATAATTATAATAAATATGCCATACTCCATAGTTATAAAAATAATACCAATGAGGAGGAACTCATGAAAAACAAAAATATTTCATACTGCGCACTAATTCAGTGCCCTTTCATTCTAGTATCACTTATTGCTTCCTATATCATAAATTTAGTGATGGCTTTAAGTGGAGTACTCATTATGGCTATCTGTCAAACACGCGCGTCAGAAGTTAACTGGGCATTTCTTTTCCAACTCAAACATCCCTATCTATCATATTCCTTTGTATTCTTTCTCGTATTATTGACATTGAATCTGTTGCTTGGAGTGGTTTGGAAAAAAATGCACCCAAAAAGCATATAATCAGGCAAGATAATTTTTCCAGTTGTTAATACAACTGGAATTTTTTATTATTTTTTTCTTTCGTATGTATCAAAAAAACCCAATAAAATGGGTTCTTTTGAATGGAGCGGGTAAGGAGAATTGAACTCCCCTCTCAACCTTGGCAAGGTCGTATAATAGCCGCTATACTATACCCGCATACGCCAAGCTTGACTTGGCGAATTTTCAATTTTTAATTTAAAATTTTAATTACTCAGTTTTAACCTCTTCTCCTGTGCTTGGAGTTTCTGCTGACACTTCCTCTGTTTTGGTTTCTTCAACAGCTGGAGCTTCTTCTGTTTTTGCCTCTTCTGTAACAACTGGGGTTTCTTCTTTTACTTCTTCTGTTTTATTTTCTTCAGGAACTGAAACCTCTTCTTTTACTTCCCCAACCGGGGCCGAAGTTTCTACCGATTTTTCTAATTCTGCTTTTTTTGCTTCTTCCTTTGCTTTTTTATCCTCTTTTGCTTTGTTAATCTTTTCAGATCTTTTTTTAGTAATTTCAACAGACTTTGCTTTTTTACCCTTTATTAATTCATTTTTTACAAATAAATTATGAACAGTTGCGCTACATTGAGCACCCTGAGACAACCAATAAGAAATTCTCTCTTTGTTTAATTGAGTTTCTTTTGTTCTTGGATTATAAAAACCGAGCTTTTCTATATACTTGCCCCATGGATCTCTTCTTTTGTCCATTATTACTATTCTATAAAATGGAATTTTTTTTCTACCAATTCTGGTAAATCTAATGCTTAACATATTGAATTTTGGATTAAATTTTAATAAATTGAGGCGTTTGTGACGATGAAAATATAATATACTATTTTAGAATCTATGTCAACACGACGTTCTCTCTAAGGTCAAATGCGACATAGAAACAAATTCATAGGGTGTTTTCATATTTAATGATAAGTGGGGTCTAACCTTATGATAATATTCAATATATTTATTAACTTTGTTTTGAACCATATCTAAATCTTCTTTTTTGTATTTAACATATCCTAAACATTCTTTTCTAAGTATTCCATTAAATCTTTCAATATATGCTTGTTCGTTCTTTTTGTATGGTCTTGCTGTTCTAATGCTATTAATATGTTTTTTTGCATATTCTAACCATTCTTTCTTGAATTCAGATCCACCATCTTTTTGAATATGGTCTATTGTTTTAAAATAATCTAATTGTTGTTTTAGTGCTTCTAATCCAGCTTGTGCTGTTAATTTTGGTTTTATTATCACACTTACTTCTTTTGTATATGTATCAATTGATGTAAAAGCATACAATTCACCAAAATCAACCGTATCTGTCTGAATTACTTCTCTTGGCTTGTTTCCTTGCTTAACATGGCCTCTTTTACAATATTTTTTCCATTTACTTCTTAATATGTATTTTTCATTTAATATATTATATATTGTTGCTACTGATATATTAATATTGTATTGTTTTTTTAAAAAATACTTTATCTTTTCACCACAACAATTATGATATTCTTGTCTTATTTTGTATATATATAATTTAGTTAATATATCTGTTTTCTTTCTATTTCTTCTTCCTTTCTTTGCTTGTTTGTATCTCCTTATGAATTTCTTTATTCCAATTTGTTTTATCTTTTTTATCCATCTATACATAGTTGCTCTATGGATACCTAATTGTATTGGAATATTCTCTATTGGTATGTTATTTTGATAAAGGCTCCAACAAATCCTTATTTTTGTGATAGAATCATATTGTGACATAGATTTTGATATTTAATTGTTATATGCATATCAATTATATCATTTTCTATGTCGCATATTTATTTAGAATAGTACG
>JAKPTO010000008.1 GCA_029555085.1 bacterium
GTGGATTACAGAGTTGGGAGATACTCTGTATCTACATATATAGGGATGGATACAGAATCTCCCCACTCAAAAACTGGGTGGCTGGAGATAATAGTGGCTTTAAAATAAAGCCACTGGTTAAAAGGTTTAGTAAGCGTCGAATAATCCAATTCGACGCTTTTTTAAAAACTCTACCATACTATTAATAAATCAAATAATATATAATATATATGATTATAATAAAATCAAAAGGAGAAAAAATGAATAAAAAAATTAATAAAATTTATTCTGGCAATGAGGCAAAAAAGTGGTACCGGGATAAACCGCAATCAATTTCTGATTTTGTTGGCAAGGAAAGACTTTTACAAACCATCAAAAAAGAAATCGAAAATAAATGTGTTCTAGATTTGGGTTGTGGGGAGGGTTATATTACAAGAAAAATTGCCAAAACAGCAAAAAAAATAATTGGCATTGATTTATCCCAAGATATGATAGATATAGCCAATCAGACAAACAAATATAATAATGTTTCTTATCTTATTTTAGATATAAAAAATATTGAACAAATAAAAGAAACCTTTGATGTGATTGTGATAAGTTTAGTCTTACATTATTTTACACATGAAGAGTTAAAAACTGTATCAAAAAAGATTGCCAAACTTCTCAGACCAGGTGGGAAAATATATATTCTGGGTATTAACACAGATGAATTAATTAAACATAAATCATCTGTTTGGATTAGACATAAAAAATTCCAAAATATAAAAATAGATAGTTTCTTAGAGATTAAATGTTTAATTACTTGCGGAGAATATAAAAACTCTTATAGAAGAGTTGGTTTTTATTATTACAAACTCGAACACTATATTAAATCTTTTATCAATAGTGGTCTTGATTTAATAAATATTAAATATTTATCTCCGACAAAAAAATTATTAAAACAATTTCCATCAATGGAATCTGAAAAAAATCTATATGTTTTAATGATTTTTGAAAAAAACGATAAATAACAATAAAGTGCCCTCGAGCGAAGTCGAAGGGGCACTTTTTTATTTTTAAAAAGAGCCAAGTTAAACTTGGCTCTTAAAATTATTCTTGCTTTATTCCCCAATTCATTAATGTATCATCTTTACCGATCCACACTGGAACATCTTTTTCAATTAAAGAAAAAAGTTCCTCTACATCACCATTTATCATTCTTACGCAACCGTGGGAAATATTTTTTCCAATAGAGTATGGACTTGAATTTCCATGAATTCCATATCTATATCCACCACCATAAGACAACCCAATCCACCTATATCCGAGGGGATTGTTTTTCTTACCTCCGGCAATTGGCTTTGCGTATCCGCCACCACCCCACCAAGGATTTATTAGCTTATCAACAACACTAAACTTTCCTTCTGGTGTTGGACTTCCATGAGCGCCTATTGCAATAGGATATTTCTTTAAAACTTTGCATTCTTGATAAAGAGTCAAAATTCTTTTCGATAAATTTAACACAATCCACTTATCTTTTGTTGCTGGATTTTTTATTTCATCACTGTATTGAAAATCTTTTGAATTTAATCTTTTCAATATGGTCTCAATTGTTATTGGTCCACAAACACCATCAACACGCAAATTATTGTCTGCCTGAAAACGAATCAAAGCATTTCTAAGATTAAGTTTCTCAATATTGGTTTCTTTTTCGTTGTAATAAGCCAAGCTTCTTAAATCTTCTTTCAATCTCTCATCACTATATTGCTCTGTGTTTGAAGTTTCATTATTGTTTGCAAACAAACTAAAACTCAAACAAAAAAACAATACAAGTATTGTGCTCTTTTGCAAAACATCTTTTTTCAATTTTACCTCCTTTTATATAAACAATTATTCCTTCATCAAAGCTTCAAACTCTTCTTTTTCAATTGTTTCTTTTTCTAAAAGCATATTTGCAATTTTATTTAACTTTTCTCTATTCTCTTTAATTGTCTTTTCTGCTAATTTATAACAACCATCAATCAATTCTTTGATTTCTAAATCGATTTTTTTTGCTACATCTTCGCTATAATCCCTGTCTTCATGAATTTCACGACCCAAAAAAACCATTTCAGTATTTTTACCAAATGCTCTATATCCCAATTCTTTATTCATTGCAAATTTTGTAATCATTTTTTTTGCCAAATCAGAAACTTGTTGCAAATCAGAACTTGCTCCATTTGTAATTTCTCCAAATACTATGTTCTCTGAACACAAACCACCGAGCATCATTGCAATTTCATCTATAAATTCTGATTTTGTGTTTAAATACCTATCTACCTCTGGTAAATTCATAGTATATCCTGCTGCGCGTCCACGAGAAATAATTGACACTTTATGAACTGGATCACAATTTGGTAACATGTGTCCAACAAGCGCATGTCCGGCCTCATGATATGCTGTAATTTTTCCCTCTTTATCTGTTAAAATATGGCTTTTTCTCTCTGGTCCCAACATTACTTTTTCTATACTATCTAAAATATCCTGCTGAGCAATTCTTTTCTTATTATTTCTTGCTGATAAAATTGCCGCTTCGTTTAAAACATTTCTTAAATCCGCACCAGAAAATCCTGGCGTACGTTGAGCGACTATTTCCAAATTAACATCATCTTCAAATGGTTTATTTTTTGCGTGAATTTCTAAAATTTCTTTTCTATCTTTTTTATCAGGCCTATCAATCACAACTCGTCTATCAAATCTTCCTGGACGAAGAAGCGCTGGATCCAAAACATCGGGTCTATTTGTGGCAGCAACTACTATTATATTTGTCTGATTATCAAAACCATCCATTTCAACTAAAATCTGATTTAATGTTTGCTCTCTTTCATCATGACTTCCGCCAAGTCCTGCTCCGCGCTGGCGACCAACAGCATCTATTTCATCAATAAAAACAATACATGGCGCGCTTTTTTTAGCTTTTTTGAAAAGATCTCTTACGCGTGAAGCTCCCACACCAACAAACATTTCTACAAACTCAGATCCTGATATATGAAAAAATGGGACATCTGCCTCACCGGCTATTGCTCTTGCAAGAAGCGTTTTTCCTGTTCCTGGCGCTCCAAGAAGTAATACTCCTTTTGGAATTTCCGCACCAAGTTTTGTGAATTTTGATGAATCTTTTAAAAACTCCACTATTTCTTTTAATTCTTCTTTTGCTTCATACACACCTGCAACATCATTAAAAGTAACTTTTTTTCTTTTATCCGCCTCTTTTACTGAAGATTCTCCAAAACTAAGCGCTTTTGTGTTCGCACCTTGAACTTTTCTAAACATAAACCACACAAAAGTAGCAATCAGAACAAATGGTAATAAAATTGGAATAATAAAATTAAATAAAATATTTGAACTCGAATCGTCTTTTATAGAAATATTTATTGAAGACAATTTTTCTTGTGAAACTCCTAAATTTATCATTGTCTCCGTGAAAGAAGTTTCTTTTTCTTTTTTTGATTCTTTTGTCTCATTATTTTTCAAATCTATTTTTAGATCTTCTCCAAAAACCTCAACTTTAGAAACTTCTTCATTTTGAATTTTTTTGCCAAGCTCAACTAAAGAAATTTCTTTTTCTGATTTTTTACTTGTATCATAAAAGCTAAAAATAAAAGCAACTACTAAAATAGTGATAAAAAATATAATCAAATTTTTGAATGTATTATTCTTCATTTATTTAGTAAAAATTCTTAATTATATTATTATACAGAAAGACAAAAACCAAAGCAAAATTACTCTTTTTTGTCTTCTGATTTATCCTCAACAGTTTCCTCTTTTTTTATTTCTTTAGTTTCTTTTATAGTTTCAGCTTCTTCTTTCTTTAAAGATTTTTTGTATGTTTTAAGAGATAATCCCAATCTATGTTGTTCTGGTTCTAAGTTTATAATTGTAAAATCATACGAATTTCCAACTTTTACAACATCCTCTGGGCTATGTATTATTTTATCACTTAATTCAGATATATGGGCAAGACCATGAATATCTTTGTCTAGCTCTATAAAAGCTCCAAATGGATTTATCTTTAAAATTTTCCCCCTAACCTTGTCACCGACCTTGTATTTCTTTGCTATATTTATCCATGGATCTTTTTGTAATCTCTTCATAGAAAGAGAAATTCTTCCGTCATCAACTGAAATAATTTCTGCCTTAACCTTGTCACCAACCTTTACAACATCACTTGGATCGTCAATTCTCTGCCAAGCAAGTTCAGAAATATGGACAAGTCCCTCTAAATTCTCTCCAAACTCAACAAAAATTCCAAAATCAGCAACTCCCGTAACTTTTCCTTCTACAACTTTTCCAACTGTAAATTCTGCAAGTGTTTTCTTTTGCTCCTCTGCCCAAGCTGATTTTTGTGAAACTATTAATTTGCTTTCTCTTTCATCAACATCAATTACAACAACAGAAAAAGTTTTTCCAATAAAAGATTTTAAATGCGCTAAAATTTTTGATTTATCGCCACCCTCAACTCTTGGATAATATTTTGTTGTTAACTGAGAAACCGGTAAAAATCCCATTACATTTCCAAGTTTAACCATAAGACCACCTTTATTAGCATCAGTTACTCTCACTTCAACTAATTTTTCTTCCTTCATTATTTTTTCAAGTTCGTCCCATGCTTTTTGATGGCTAGCATATCTAAAAGATAATTCCATTATCCCCTTTTCATTATCAAGTTCCAAAACAGTTGCTGATACAACATCACCAATGGAATAATTATCAGAAGCACCTGATTCATCATGTAATTCTCTCCCCCTAACAACTCCGCTTGTAATTCCCTTATAATCTAAAATAACCTCATTTTTTCCTATTGAAACTATATTACATTCTATTAAATCACCAACTTTGGGTAGTTTTATTTCATCATGTGTTCCCAAAATAGCGCCAAATGCACTTTTTGCTTTTTCTTTTGTTTCTTTTGTGCTCATAAAATTAAAAAAAGACCTTTTTAATTATTAAATACTTAAATTTTAACGGTCTTTGTGTCAAAATTTAAGCATAAGTAATATTACCATAAATTATAAAAATTGCAATACCAGATAACTGAATGATTTACCTATAAAAAATGAGTCCCTTTTCTAAACATATTTTTATACCCCTTATTTCCAATTCAAAATCTAATAATTGAAAAAGTATGAAAAAAAATATATTATTTATATATGGAATATGTAAAAAAAATAGACAAAATAATAGATATCAACAATAAAAAGTCTCAAGAATTTAGAGCAAAATATTTTAGAACCATAATAAAAATACTTGATAAATCTGGTTTTACTGCAAATTCTTTAAGTTTTATACGCGCGATATCTGGAGTAATATTTTTCTTTCTAGTAAAATTCAATTTTTTAATTGCATTTATAATTTTAATAATTGGTGGATTTACAGATTTTTTTGATGGAGCTCTTGCAAGATATCAAAAAAAAGACAGTGACAGGGGGAAATTTATAGACATGGTTTGTGATAACCTACTTTTTGTATTTTTTGTATTGGGTCTTATAAAAATAGAATTTATCAGTTCGCTAAATTTAGCTTATTTTATTTTCATACTACCGGCGCTTTATTTAATTATAGTTACAAACAAAAACGAATTTTTAAAAAATGATTGGATAATAGTTCCATATGCGAGAATAACTTATTACAAAATAATTTTTGAAATAGGTTTTTTACTTGTAATTATATTTGGGGTAAGTAAAAATTTTTTCAACTCCATAGTTATAATTTTAAATATTTTAATGAGTGCTCATTTTTCGTTCCACTTCTATAAATTTTTAACTAAAAAATATAAATGATTTATATTTTAAAAATTATCTGGATTTTTTTACCAGGAGCCATGGCAAACATGGCGCCTTTACTTTTTCTTAATTGTAATTTTTTAAACATTCCAATTAATAAAAAATTATTTGGTAAAAATAAAACTTGGCGTGGAATATTTTTCGGAATAATTTTATCAATTATAACTACTTTTTTACAAAAAATATCAAGCGCGCTTTTTCATAATATTGAAATTCTGAACTACAATGAAATAAATATTCTTATCTTTGGTTTTCTTATGGGCTTTGGCGCGCTTACAGGAGATTTATTAAAAAGTTTTATAAAAAGAAGATTAAGCATACTCCCAGGAAAACCATTTCTTGTCTTCGATCAAATTGATTGGATAATTGGCTCATTAATAATTTTGAATTTTTATACAAAAATAAAAATTGAATTTGCAATATATTCAATTTTAATATTAGGAACACTACACTTTTTTATAAATATAATTTCTTACAATCTCAAAATAAGAAAAACTATTTTATAAAATTATTTTTTATATCTTAAAACTTTTATTATTTTTCTTTTTCCCATATATGTAAAATGGTGCTCTCTAGGGCATCTGTATTTTTCTGAATTACTTATCGCTCTTTTATTACCAATATAAAATCCCATATGATAATGTCCGGATTTATTTTTATCCCAAACTAATACATCTCCCAATTCTAAATTATTAATATCAACTTTTTTCCAATTATTTTTATTCATATCTTTAACACAACTTACAACCCTAAGATGTGCATATTCTATAAGTTTAAATTTTAAAAGAACTTCTGAAACAAATTTCGCACAAGATAATTTACCATTTTGTAAAAGATCTATTTTTTTATTATTCTTTACAATAAAATAATTTCTAAAAATCTTAGAGTCTATACATTTTTTTGAATAATTCAAATACTTATTTATTATTGCTTTCATATTTTTAATTTACAAAAAAAATATAATTTTTACAATATTTATAATGTAAAATAAAAAACCTTGAAAAATTTTATCACGACGAGACTCCCACGCTAGAACTTATCTTAGTATATTAGTGTAAAGAAATAATAGAGAATAAAATTTTTATGAACTTGGCGCTGGAAGCTCCTAAAATCCTAAACAAGCGACAAGTCACCTCCGGAGAAACACCACCGACCACCCCGCTAAAAAAATCAAATATAAAAAAATCAAAAATTTGGTATAATTAAGTTATGAATAAAAATAATGATTTAATACAAAAAGCAATCTTAGAACGACACTCGGTTAGACATTATACAGAGAAAAAATTAGATGAAAATATTGTTTCAATGCTTCAAAATGAAATAAAGCAGTTAAATGCTAAATCTGGTTTAAATTTTAAGTTAGTATTAAATGAACCGAAAGCCTTTCGTAGAAATATTTTTGGCTTAGCTCAATTTTCTAATGTTGAAAATTACATTATGTTAATAGGTCCAGATGATCGCGCTACTTGTGAAAAAGTTGGATATTATGGCGAACAGCTAGTATTAAAAGCTCAAACGAAAGGTCTAAATACTTGTTGGGTTGGCGGATCTTTTGCGCATATTTCAGATATTATGACAACCAACAAAGGCGAAAAATTATATTGTGTAATAGCTATTGGTTATGGGAAAAATAACGGCAGGCAACATAAAAGCAAGCCATATGAAGCTGTAGTTGTTGGCTCTAAGCATCCGGAATGGTTTAAAGATGGAGTCGAAGCGGCATTACTCGCGCCAACGGCTTTTAATAGTCAAAATTTTACCTTTGAATTAAAGGGTGATTCGGTCTTAGCTTATGCACCAAATAAAAAATACGATCAAATTGGTTTAGGAATAGTAAAATATCATTTTGAAATTGGCTCTGGTCGTAAACTATTCTAAAACCTCATCAATAATATTTATAACTTCTGATAATTTTATCAACTGCTTTTCTTACTCACATGACATATATTTTCAATGAAACAATCTTTGCTGTTTATAATTTTTGGATATTTTTCAAAATTTCAAACAGAACAATATAGTCGTCATTACTATAAACTGAATATTACTATAAACTGAATAAGATTATCCGACTAATTCAGAAATTTTATCAATTCGACATCACATAACGAAAATGGATTTGCAACGCTATTTAAAGCATCGCGACCTTCTTTTCTAAACAAAAAATGCGCTTATGCGCAAAATTTTAATTTGAAAAAGATCCATTATGGTGGGCATAGATGGACTTGAACCATCGACCCCCACTTTATAAGAGTGGTGCTCTAACCGTCTGAGCTATATGCCCTTTATATTTATACAATAATATTATAAAAAGCAAGAAAAATCAATATTTGGTGGGCATATCTGAAATTAAACCAAAGACCTCTACAATGTCAATTCTGTTATATAACAGGATAAACTCCACGCCATACTATTGTATATGTATAATGGTGGGTCCAAGAGGAATCGAACCTCTGACCTTTACGATGTCAACGTAACGCTCTAACCAACTGAGCTATGAACCCAAAAACAACCATCTACCTGCCTCGCAGAATGGAACGATTGCGGAAAACTATCGCCCATATAATATAGTATAAACAAAAAACAATTATTTTTAAATAGCTATATTTAAATTTCTTTTAATGGCTTCTAAAATATTTATATAATAGTCCTCGCTTGCGCCCAAAAATTCAAAACTCAACAAATCATCGTCTCCTAAAATTTTATCTTTCTGTACTAAACCATTAACAAGCTTTAAAGAACTATGTTTACTAGAATACACATAAACTCTTACAATATATTCTGAAATTTTATGAAACAAAACTATAACTTCAACTTGTGGAGATCTGGATATTATATCATCAATTAATTCTCTAACTCCAATATTATCAACATCGCTTGTTTCAACATCAACAAAAGACCAAGCCATTTTTGAATTTTCATCATATTTTATTTGAGATAAAATCTGTCCCCAAATTTTTAAAAGTGATATTGATCTATTTTGATATATATTAGAAATAATTTTTTCTCTCTCTGCTCCCATTCGTATAAGTTTACTAGCAATAGAAAGACAAGATGGAGTAACTTTATTATTTATAAATCCATTGGTAGCAAAAACTAGTCCAGCAAAAATACAATCAGCCATTTCTTTTGAAATAAAAGAATCCGTTGAATAAAAAAAGTTAAAAATTTGTTCAGATGCTGATCCAAATTTTGTATCAACAAAATTCACCTGTCCATATTGTTTATTTGCTGGATCAAAATCAATATTTATGATTGGAGTTTTACGAAAAAAATCTACATTTTTTGAAAAAATATCTCCGAGTGATTGTAAATCCGGAGAATTAAAAATTATAATCAAATCATAATGATCATCATAATATACAGTTATCTCATCTGGTCTAATTTCATAAGGACTGGAGGTCAAAAAAATTTTTAATTTTTCAAATTCTTCCGTATAATCTATTTCTCTAATTTTTTTATTTGCTGTACTAATTTCAAAAACCAATCTTCTTATTTTATCAAATTTAGTAATTGCACCATCTATTTTTGGCAGAAAACTATATATTTTTTTAGGTTTTTGAGGTAAAATTAAATCAATATCACCCTGTTTTTTAGTTTGTAATAAAAAATTGTAAAAACACAAAGCGCAAGACAAACAATCTCCGGAATATTGTTCTGGAACTAAAAGTAAAATATTATTACTATTCTGAATTAATTTTTCTATCTGTTTTTCTATCGCTTGGCCCATATTATCATTTTTACATTTTAATCTAAAAAATCTAGATTAATAAGACAATATATACGATTCTTTAATCTGTGTCAAATATAAAATTATCATTGACTTTAATACAATAAACAGTTATGATTACTAATTAATCTCATTGTGCAAAATAAATAAAAACTATGAATATAACAGAACTTGCAAGACAACTTAAAATAACAACAAACGAACTTTTGGAAATATTACCAGAACTCGGTTTTCATATTGGAGCAAAAGCGATAAAAGTTAATGATTCTTTAGTTGATAAAATAAAACTCGCTTATATACAATACAAGAAGAAAATACGATTTCAAGAAGAAGAATCAAAAATCAAAGAAATTAAAATTAATGACAAAAAAGAAACAAACCAAAAACATGAAAAAATAATACATATAGAAGAAAATATTATAGTAAAAGATTTGGCTGAGAAAATGAACATGCCAATAAATAAATTAATGACGGAGCTCATGAAAAACGGAATTATGATTTCTCTTAATTCAACAATGGATTATGATACTGCTTCAATCATTGCTGAAGATTTGGGATTTAAAGTAGAGAAAATTACAAATGAAAAAAAAGAGATTGAAAGGGATATAGTAAAAATAAAAAAACTAGAAGAATTATTAGAAAAAGATTCCAAAAAAAGCACAAGACCGCCGGTTGTTGTGGTCATGGGTCATGTTGATCATGGAAAAACAAAATTATTAGATACAATCAGAACAGCCAATGTAATAGACACTGAAAGTGGTAATATTACTCAACACATTGGAGCATATCAAACAGAATTAAATGGGAAAAAAATAACATTTTTAGATACTCCGGGTCATGAAGCGTTTAAAGGAATGAGATCGAGAGGTGCAAAAATTGCAGATATAGGAATAATTGTAATTGCAGCAGATGAAGGATTGAAACCACAAACGATAGAATCAATAGAATTAGTTCAAGAAGAAAATATTCCATTTATTATAGCAATAAATAAAATCGACAAGCCGGAAGCAGATATAGAAAAAACAAAAACCATGCTTTCTGAAATTAACCTAATTCCAGAAGATTGGGGTGGAAAAACAATTTGTGTACCAATATCTGCTAAGAAAGGAGAAAATATAAAAGAACTTCTAGAAATGATAAATTTGCTTGCTGATATGGAAAATTTACAGGCCGACACACAAAGAAAAGCCATTGGAACAATTATAGAGTCCAATATTGATAAAAATTTAGGACCAATTGCAACAGTCTTAATTCAAACTGGAACTTTAAATATTGGTGATGAGTTCATAGTTGGAAATATAAGCGGAAAAGTAAAATCAATGATTGATTATAGGGGAGCGAAAATAACAGAAGCCGGGCCATCAACTCCTGTTCAAGTTTTGGGATTTAAAGGCGCACCTAGTGTTGGAGATATATTTAACGCTGATATAGAAAAAAATGAATACAAAAATATAAAAAAACGAGCAATAAAAACATTTACAAATACTACTGCAAAAACGCAGGAGTCAGACGATGATGAAACACAATTAAAATTAAATATAATTCTAAAATCAGATGTAATTGGATCAAAAGAAGCTATTGAAGATTCTATAAAGAAAATATCAAAACCGGGAGTTTCAATAAAAATTGTAAAAAATGGTCTTGGAAATATAACAGATAAAGACATATTAGATGCTGAATCAACAAACTCAATTATTTTAGGATTTCATGTTAAAACAAATGCAAATGCAGAATTAATGGCAAAAGAAAAAAATATAGAAATAAAAATTTATACAATTATTTATAAATTATTAGAAGATTTAGAAGTAAAAATTGATAAAATGGTAATCCCACAGATGATCAGAGAACAAGTAGGCGAAGGATTGGTACTAAGAATTTTCAAAACATTACCAAAAAAAATGGTTGTGGGTCTTAGAATCACAAAAGGAAAAATAATGATAAATACACTTGTAAAAGTAATTAGAGCCGGTGAAGTAATAGCTGTTGGTAAAATTACAAATCTTCAAAGCGGAAAAGAAAATGTAAATGAAGTATCGTATGGACAAGAATGTGGCGTGGAATTCACAGGAGAACCAATTATAAAAACAGAAGACATATTAGAATTTTATACCGAGAAAAAATAATAAACATGTCAAAAAGAACAGAACAAGTTAGTTCAGAATTATTAAATTTAATTTCTCAAATAATAGAAAGAGAAATTGAAATTCCTGGGTGTTTTGTAACAATAACAAATGTTTCTGTAACGCCGGACTTAAAAATTGCAAATATAAATTTTACAACAATTCCAGACACACATGAAAATCAAGTTCTAAAAATTCTAAAATCAAATTCACAGTCAATTCAAAAAAGTTTAAAACCAAAAATAAGATTTTATACAATACCTCAATTAAGGTTTTTTATAGATGATGGTGATAAAAAAAGAAGAAATGTTAGTGAAGCCCTAGATCAAATACAAAATGAACTAAAAAATTAGTATGATAAGCGAAGAGATTAAAAAATTAGAACAAGCAATTTTGGTTTCTAATAAAGTGTTGTTAGTAATTCACAGAAAACCAGACGGAGATGCGATTGGCAGTATGCTCGCAATAAAACATTATTTATCTGATTTGAAAAAGCAAACTTTATGTTTTTGTATCGATCCCATACCTGAACATTTTAATTATATAAAAGAAGCTGAATATGTAGAATCTAACTCCGACAAAGTTAAAAATCAAGAATTTGATTTATGTATAATACTTGATTGTGGCGATCCTGGAATGTCAAAGATACAAGAAACATTAAACAACAAAAATTTTGTCAACGGTATTGTAAATATAGATCATCATGCAACAAATAATAATTATGGGGATATAAATATTGTTATACCAAAAGCGTCCTCTACTTCTGAAATCGTCTATCTTATCTTTAAAACTCTAAAATATAAAATTAACCCTAATATAGCAACTTGTTTATTAACAGGCATTTTAACTGATACAAATAATTTTACTAATGGTGGTACAACTCAACAATCAATAGAATCAGCTTCTGAACTTTTAAAAATTGGAGCTAATATAAACCAAATTTTAAACGCAAATGTTTTTAATAAAACTATTGATATTTTGAAATTATGGGGAGAGGTTTTAAAAAGGATTGCGTATAACAAAGAATTAAATATGGTGATAACTGCTGTATTTGCCGAAGATATAAAAAAATTTAATTTAGAAAATGAAGAAGCAACAGAGGGAATATCTAATTATTTAAATAATTTATCAAAAGAAATTAAATGTTCACTAGTTTTAAAAGATAACGGACTTGGAAAAGTTAGGGGTAGTCTAAGAACAACAAGAGAAGATGTAGATGTTTCTAAAATTGCGCTTCTTTTGGGTGGTGGTGGACACAAAAAAGCAGCCGGATTTGAAGTTTCTGGGAAACTAGTGTTTAATAATAATATATGGCAAATTAAACAATTATAAGTTTAATTATATAATTATAAATTAAATAATTTATTCAAAATTTAAAATTAAAAATAATGATATGTATTTAATACCAACAGTTATAGAAAAAACAAATATGGGTGAACGCGCCTATGATATATATTCAAGATTATTAAAAGAAAGAATAATATTTCTAGGACAAGCGATTGATGATGGAGTAGCAAACACAATAATTGCTCAACTTCTGTTCCTTGATTCTGAAAATAATAAAGACATAAAATTATACATTAATTGTCCTGGTGGTAGTGTAACTGATGGACTCGCAATTTATGATACAATGCAATTTATAAAATCAGATGTTTCAACTATTGCAGTTGGACTTTCTGCTTCTATGGCGGCCGTACTTCTCTCAGCTGGTACAAAAGGAAAAAGATTTGCGCTCCCAAATGCGGAAATTTTAATACACCAAGTTATGGGTGGAGCCGAAGGACAGGCAGTGGACATAAAAATTAAAGCAGAACAAATTTTAAAAATAAAAGATAAGTTAAATAAAATCCTGTCTCTTCACACGGGTCAAAATATTAAAAAAATAGAAACCGATTCTGACAGAGATTACTATCTAAACGCGACTGATGCTCTAAAATACGGACTAATTGATAAGGTTATAAAATAATTCTTCTAAAAAAGGAAAACCACTCCGATATTACGCAGAGTGGTTTTTTATTAAGATATTAAACTAATCCGAAGACCCCCTTACTTCCTCAAATATTTTCATCCAATCAGATACAAGAATACCTTCGGATGAATTAAGTTCTTTGGGAAATATAGTTAATTCAGAAAGAATTTCTACATTTTCTAATGTATTATATGAACAATTTGACCAATCGGCAATCCCCATTCTACATGGCCTCATTTCTCCGCTTGGTCCGCATCCATTTCCATCTGAATCCGCAAAATAACCCGATAAATGTATAAAACCAAAAAATGGGCAATTACCGCGTTTTTTAATTCGCTCTTTCTGTTCTTCGGTTAACACAATTTTCTCTTTCTGCTTTGAATTAAACGCAGAAAACATTTTTCTAAAAAAATTAATGATTGATTTCATTATATCCTCCATGTTCTTTGATTTATCAAAACACATTAACATTTTAAAAAATTTTGTCAAATAAACGCTGATTTTCTGTACTTGAAAAGCTATCATTAATGTGCTACAATGAACCTATAATAAAAAATTAAGTTTGAGCAAGGAAAAATTAGAATATCTCAAATTGAAGCAAAAACTTGTAATTTAAGCCAAAAATGACACTCAAAATCATATTCAAAACTTCAAATATTAAAACAACAAACTGCCTGCAGATTGGGATTTTGTATTCTTTGTTCAAAATATAGAAAGATAAAAATATGGAAATATTTTTTTACACTGCGTCAGCTGTTATTCTTTTGGTTCTGGGAATTTTTGGGGGCTACAAATTTAGACAAACAGTTGCAAAAAATGCTATAGATAGTGCAGAAAGAAAATCTGAGGAAATGATAGAAAAAGCAAAAGAAAAACAACAAGATATATTGTTACAGGCCAAGGAAAAGGCTATATCAATTATTGATGAGGCCAAAAAAGAAGAAAGCGAAAGAAGAAAAGAGATATCGTATACCCAAAAAAGGTTGGAAGAAAGGGAATCTTTGTTTGATAAAAAATTATTAGATCTTGAAAACAAAAATCAAAATCTTGCAGACAAGGCAGAAAAAATAGAACATCTAAAAAAAGAAATTAAAAAAATTCAAGAAATGCAAATGGACAGATTAGAAAAAATTTCTAAAATGACAAAAGATGAAGCAAAAGATGTTTTACTTAAAAAAACAGAAAACTCAATAAAAGAAGATCTTGTTGGAAGAATTAAAAAACTAGAACAAGAATCAAACGAAGAATTAGAAAAAAGAGCAAGGGATCTGCTTTCAACAGCAATTCAACGTTGCGCAATTAATCACGCAACAGAAACAACAACTACTACTGTGAATATTACTTCTGATGAAATGAAAGGGAGAATTATCGGTCGTGAAGGAAGAAACATAAGAACAATTGAAAAACTAACCGGGGTTGAAATTATAATTGATGACACTCCAGATGTAATTGTAATTTCTGGATTCAATCCAATAAGACGCCACTTGGCAAAAAGAGCAATTGATAAATTAATTCTAGATGGAAGAATTCACCCAGGAAGAATTGAGCAAACAATTGAAGAAGCCAAAAAAGAATTAGCGCTTGATATAAAAAAAGCTGGCGAGGAGGCAATTTACGATGTTGGTATCCCAGCCGTAGATCCAAAATTAACTCAATTGCTTGGAAGATTAAAATACAGAACTTCATATGGTCAAAACCAATTAAAACATTCAGTTGAGGTAGCGCATTTATCCGCACTTATAGCCGAGGAACTTGGTGCCGATGTAGCAATTGCTAAAAAAGGTGGTCTTTTCCACGATATAGGAAAAGCACTTGATCACGAAATAAAAGGAACTCACCCTGAAATTGGTTATGATGTTTTAAAAAAATTCGGAATCAATGAAGAGGTAGCTCTTTGTGCGAAAACCCACCACGATGATAATCCTGCAACACTTGAATCGCTAATTGTAAAAGTTGCTGATGCTATTTCAGGCGCAAGACCAGGAGCAAGAAAGGATAATTATGAAAACTTTTTACAAAGATTAGATGAACTTGAAAAAATTGCAAATTCATTTGAAGGAGTTGATAAAACTTACGCAATTCAGGCTGGAAGAGAAATTAGAATTTTTGTAAAACCAGAAGAAATTGATGACTTAGCGTCTATAAAATTAGCAAAAGGAATTGCTGAAAAAGTAGAACAAGAATTAAAATATCCTGGAGAAATAAAAGTGAATGTTATTAGAGAAACAAGAATAATAGAATACGCTAGATAAAAATATGTTAAAAATTTTATTTTTTGGTGATATATCTGGCGCAATTGCAAGAAAAGCGCTTACAAAGATAGTGCCAAAACTAAAAACTCAATACAAACCAAATCTCATCATAGCCAATGCTGATAATTTAGCTCATGGAAAAGGAGTCACAGAAAAAACATTATTAGAAATGCAAAAAATCGATATTGATTTTTTCACATGCGGAAATCACGCCTTCAAAAAAGAAAATCCAAATAAAATTATTGCTAATACAAAAATAAACTTTATAATTCCTGAAAACATGGAGGATGCTAAATCAGGAAATGGTTATAAAATTGTTGAAATTAATAAAAAAAGAATAGCAATAATTAATTTACTTGGAAAAACTTTTATAAAAGAAGCTGGTGACGCAGATTGTCCATTTAAAACATTTGATAAAATTTATAAAAAAATAAAAAGTAAATCAGATATTATAATAGTCGATTTTCACGCTGAGACAACAAGTGAAAAAATTGCATTTGGTTTTTATGCCGATGGACGCGCTCATGCAGTGCTGGGAACACACACACATGTTCAGACAAATGACGCACATTCCCTAGAAAAAGGAACATTATACATAACAGATATTGGTTGGGTTGGAGCAAAAGATTCTGTAATTGGAGTTAAAAAAGAAATTATTATTGATAAATTTTTAACGGATTCTAAAATGGTCTTTGATTTTCCCGAAACTGGAATCGTAACAATAAACGCGACGCTTCTTGATATTGATAAATCAATGAAAAATAGTACAATAAAATTAATAAACAAAGAAGTATTAATATGAACAAAATAAAACTTATAGAAGTAATTGCATCAAAGACAAAATTAAACAAAAAAGAAATAGCTAAGGTTTTAGATATTTTTGAAGAAACCATAATACATGAACTTCAAAAGGGTGATAAGGTAACACTAACTAGCTTTGGTACTTTTGAAACCATAACAACAAAACAAAGATACGGTGTTAATCCAAGAAACATTCAAGAAAGAATTATAATTCCTTCGATAAAACTCCCGAAATTCCGCGCAGGAAAAAGATTCAAGGATGAAATTAGAAAATAGATAAACAAAAATATAAGTTGATATCTTGTACAATTTTAAAAAAGACCTAATGGTCTTTTTTATGTATAAACTTTATTGCCTATCGACGGTAAATTTCACTATTTTAATATTATTCCAACCTTTATATTTGCATTTGGCGTTCCTATATTATAATCCCAATCCGCGATTGCATTAAATAAAATATCTGAATTATATATATAATCTTTTCCCTTTCTTGTGCCTGGATCATTTGTAATAATTGCTCCATCTTTTGTGTATCCTTTTACAACGAGCATATGATAAATTGGTCCCGGAGATTTAAAATTTGGATTATGTAATTCTCTGCCAAGCGCTGGTAAAATTAACGGATTTCCATTTGATAAAATTGATTTTATATCTTCAATTGATTTTAATTGTACAATTTGTGAATCTAATCCAAAAAATTTATTTGCTAAATATGCTGTGGTTGTTGCTGATAAATTATAGTGTCCACTAAAAATTTCATTTTGTAAATTTATCATAGCACCAATATCTTTCATAGCTGAGTCCACTGTAATATTTTTATTATTTAAAAATGAATAAACCATTAAAATACTTGCTTCCTCGCAACCTTCTTTATAAACTCCATCCCATTTTTGATCTGGCGATTGAATTGTAAATGGAACTTTTAAATTTATTTCTTGTTTAGTTGTTTCAGTATGTAAATTCGTGGATTCGATACTGTCACTTTTTTGTATAGATGGCTCGTGAATTGTCTCTATAGAATTATTTTTATCATTATCGTCTTTTAAATCCACCTTGAAAGATGATATATCCTCTACAGATTGTTCTTCTGGTAAATTAACTTTTTTTG
This sequence comes from bacterium, assembly GCA_029555085.1. Classification (GTDB taxonomy): domain Bacteria; phylum Patescibacteriota; class Patescibacteriia; order UBA1558; family S5-K13; genus STF1-138. The sequence continues at coordinate 17,758 of JAKPTO010000008.1, forward strand.
AATTAATAAAATATTCTTTAATTGCTATTCTTTTAAAATACAAAATAAATCCAAAAATAATTAGAATTAAAAAGATCAAATATATTTTATATCTTTTAGACATTTAATTCTTTGTTTAAATATTTTTCACAAAAAATTATTGCATTTGGAGCGAGTTTATAATTTTTGTAATCTTTTATTGGTAACCACAATATATCGCTATGCTCTATTCCGTCCGCATAAGGCATGCCACTTTCTATGTTTGCTAAAAATTTATGACTAACATATGTCTTTCCGTTTTTTTCAAATTCAATGGCAACTAAATGTTTTAGTATTTTTACCTTGCATCCTATCTCTTCCATTGTTTCCCTAAGCGCAGCTTCACTTATTGATTCGTCCTCTTCTACCTTTCCGCCAGGAAATTCCCAATAATCATCAATGTCTTTATATAAAAGTAATAATTTTTCATCTTCTATGATAGCGCAACCAGATAAAATAATTTTATCCATATATTTAATGATTAGACCTTGATTTTAGTTCCTCTCTGGTGACAACTCTATCGTCCCAGGAAATTTTATGTCCATTTTTCACACAGATAAATTGCTCTGCCCCTTTTCCTGTTATTAAAACCATATCATCTTTTTCCGCTAATTCAATTGCTTTTCTTATTGCAAGTCGTCTATCTAATATTTTAAATAAATTTTTATCCAATTCTTTCCCGGCATCAATTGCACCACTAGAAACATTATCTATAATTTGCATTGGATCATCATCGTATGGATCTTCATTTGTTACAATTACAATATCTGCTTTATTGCCTGCCATTTTTCCTAGAATTGGTTGCCTGTCTTTATCTCTGCCACCACCACATGAACCAATCACATGAATCAATTTTTCAAAATAAAATAAATCTATTGCTTTATATAAATTTTTTAAACTTTCTACCTCTGGAGCATAATCTATTAAAACCCTAAAATCTTGTCCCTCGTTTATAAATTCCATTCTCCCTGGAGTTCTCGTATAATCCCTTACGAACTTTATACATTTTTCAATTGGTACCCCGAGTGAATTACATATAGCTATTGCGCACAAAACATTATAAATATTAAACTCCCCTACTAAGTTTGTTGTAACAGTATGACCATTTAAATCAAATTTTTCTGGTTTAAGAGAAATATTTTTTGCCTGATATTCACTATATCTATTTATACTATAACCAATTTTTATATCCGCATCATATGATAAAAATTCCCCAGAATAAATATCGTCCCTATTTACAACCATAATATTATCCTGCCTCTTAGCATTTATTATTTTATTTCCATAGCGAGTCAGGTGTTTAAATAACTGTAATTTAGCTTTTTTATAATTATCAAAACTCCCGTGTGATTCAATATGCTCTGGAGTTAAATTTGTAAAAACAACAACATCATAATTAATTCCTAAATGTCTATATTGTTTTATTCCCTCTGAAGATGTTTCTATAATTGCATACTGACAACCAGCTTTAACCATTTTCCTCAACAATTTCTGCAACATAAACCTACCCGTCATTGTCATTTTTCTATCGTTAAGCCACCTTTCATCTCCTGTCTTAAATTCAATTGTTGATGTAAATCCTGTTTTATATCCACAACTTTCCAAAATATGTGAAGTTAAAGCAATTGTAGTTGATTTTCCATTTGTTCCTGTTACTCCTATTACAATTAGTTTATTAGATGCATTGCCATAAATTTTTGAAGCTAAAATAGCAATATATTTATGATAAAAATCTACAAAATTCCTGGGCAATATTTTTTTTATTATTTTTTTAAGCATATTAAATAATTTTCTTTATAAAATTATAAAGTCTATAATAATCCTTATCATATACAACATCAAATGTTCCAGGGAAAACCATTTCAAATCCGCCAAATCCCTTTTTAAACCTTGTGAATCCATGCCATCTGTCTTTTGTATCATCAGTTTTTGCAATTCCCCAAAAATCATAATACTTATAATTATTTTCTTTTGCCCATCTAATTTGATTCCATTGGAGTAAATGTGGTGCCATTAAATTTTTGTATTCATCAGACGATGCACCGTGTAAATATGTGACAGTATCACCAAAACTGATAATTATATTTGCGCAAATAACTTTTTCATCCTTTTTCGCAATCCATAAATCAACATTTTTATCAAACGCTTTTAACATTTTCTCATAATAGTAACCCGGGTGTGATTTAAAATTGTCTCTTTTAGATGTTTTTTCTATTAAACTCAAAAAAGTTTCAATGTATTTTTTTTCTTTATTTGTTTTTATGGTTTGTATTCCCCTTTTCTCTGCTAATCTGATATTATATCTTGTTTTTCCATGCATTTCTTTTAATAACTCCTCCTCGCTTTTTGATAAATCTAAAATTAAAGTTTTCGATGGTTGAAAATCTTTCACCTTTTTAATTTGTTTTATATTTTTTGGAGTAAAATTTGGTTCAAATTTAAAAAATATATTTTTTATCTTAAATTCTTTAATACAAATATCTCTAAATAATTTAAAAAGTGTAGTACTTATTTCTGTTTTTTTAGAATTATCTAAATCATCTTTTATAATAGGCCCTCGAGGAGTATATAAATATCCAAAACTAAGTGGTAATTTTTTTTCTACTATAATACATGCTCCCAATAATTTATCGCTATCATTGTCATCAAAAAATCCATATCTCCAAACTTTTTTCCCAAGTGAAATTTGAAAATCCTCCCAAAAAGAACTCTCTAAAAATTGAGAGTGTTCTATGCTAGATGAAAAATTATCTAATTCTTTTTTTGAAATAATTCTTAACATTTTGTTTTATTTTATCTTACTAAAGCAAATTATTTTTTTAAAAACTTAAGAGCGGTTTTAACTTTTTCTTTTGTATCGATGTCTTTTGGAATTTTGTTATAAATACTTCTTATCTCATAATCTGAAAATCCCAAAGCATTTAATGCTTCAAAAACTTCTAAATCAGATCCTTCGACATTATTGGGATTATTTGAAAACCCAGAAAAACCTAACTTACTCTTTAACTCAATAATAATTTTTTCAGCAGTTTTAGTTCCTATTCCGGAAATTTTTTTAAATATATCCACATCTCCTGTGGCAATGGCGGATTTAAGATCACTGACCTCTGAAATCGACAAAACATTTATTGCGGACTTAGGCCCCACACCAGGCACTGATAAGAGCTGAATAAAAAATTCCCTTTCTTCAAAATTGGAAAATCCATAAAGTTCCTGAGCATCTTCACGCTGTTTATGATAAACAAACAAATCAATATCTTGATCTTGTCTTATTTTTTCCAAAAATTTACACGAAACAAAAATTTCATAACCAATATCATCAACTAATAAAATAATTGATTTGTCTGTTTTTTTTATTATTTTCCCTTTTAAATAGGCTATCATATAAATTTATATACATATCTATAATAAAACAATTTTTGTGTTTTAACAAATATCACACGGTTGACATTTCTATAATTTAGGTTAATATGAAATATAAAAAATAAAATATGGGAGGAACAATGTTTGACGATTTTATTAATGGGATTATAAAAGAGGTTAATTCTGTTGTAAAATATGCACTAAAAGACAAAATTTTCTTACTATGTTCTTTGACTGCTGTTATTGTGCTTTTACTTGGTCTATTATGTTGGTTAAATAAACTAGAATGGGCCATTGTTCTACTAACAATATCTATTTCAATGAGCAAAGCGCTTAGTTATGCCTATGCTCGTTCTAACGATCAGGTGGAAAAAAAACTTGTCACGGGAACTGAATTAATGCTTTGTACGGTTATAGCCGTAATAATTGGCGTTCTCGTTTTCTATGACAAGACAATACAAAACCCCCTGTATATATACAATCGAATATATGGGAAAGAAGGTATTGTTTATGTAGTATGCATCATTGTACCAATACTAATTGCAATATTCTCAAAAATTATAATTAATTCCGGAGAACCACTTTATGGTGGTATTGTATCTGTACATTCAGCGTTTACAATTTCCCTGTTCTTTATAAACTCTCATAATGCCACAACTTTTTTCCTACTTATAATACCTGCTATTTCAATATTGCTTCCCAGGTGTATTTCTACAAACACTTGGCTCAAAACATCTCTCAAAATCTCAGGGACACTAAGTATGGCAACTCTATGCATATTAACAATACTAAGCAAAAGAAACATAGTTCTAATACTCGCTAATTTTCTTATGCTTTTATTGGTTGTTTTATGCCAAGGGAAACCCGTGCACAAAAAAATGGAAATATTTTTCGGAATATTAGTTGGAGCTATTTGCTCCACTATAATTCTGAGTATATTCTTATAAATTTAGCACTCATGGAATAATTAATTCTGTGGGTGCTTTTTATTTTTTCATGAAATAAAATAAAATAAGGAGAGCGAGTGCTCTCCTTTATTATTCGTATTATTAATCTCGACTCTTAATGCTTAAAAGAGTCAAAAATAAGTTGATAATACTTAAATAAAGATTAATTGCCACATCAATGGCATTATCTACTGTCTTGGTAACTTGACTAGCTTTGTACATATCATAGCCTATGTACAGAGAGAATAACCCTGCAGCCAAGTAGTCTATCCATGATAAACTCTGCAAAGACGGCATAAAAATTTGCAAAGTCCTTACACATAAAAGACCACAAAGTCCCAAGAACAGTTGATATCCCAATCTCTCAAAGAGTCTAGGAAATGCGATACCCACACAACCCATGACTCCAGTTATCATGGTTGTGATTAAAATTGGATCTCTAATGTCTAGGCCCAACCTATTTAAAACAGGACCAAGCATAGCCCCAATGGGGATAACGAACATGTTGTACCCAGCAAAAGATACAATCCAGTTATCGCTTATTATGGCTATGAACATCCCCAAATTAGATATTACAAAGCCAAGAAAAAAAACTAGAAAGGCGTTGAGTTTCCACTGCGCCATTAACTCGGCCAATATGGCAGTTCCTATGAACCCCCACAGCAATACAAATACGAGAATACAATAAAATACTCTCTTGCTAACTGTATCTCGTCGACCATAGCGTTCAAAAACGCCAGTAGTGCACTTATTAGTGGTTGATTTGCTCATGCAATTCCTCCTTGTTGATTTTTTTAATTTATTAGTTTAGCATATATATAAACAAAGTCAATATATGAAAAATCCATTATTAAATATCAAACTTATAAATAAAATATCAAACGATAAAAATGCTAAATTTATTTTAGTTCACAAAGAACTCGGCAAGTCGTCTTTTTTTGTTATAAAACAAATTAAATCAATTACTAGTATTAAAAAAGTTGGATTTTCAGGAACATTAGATCCAATGGCAAGCGGACTTTTAATTATAGCCACATCATCTGCCACAAAATTTCTCGATGCCTTTCATTTTTTAGATAAAATATACACTGCTAAAATAGAATTTGGTAAAATTTCAAACACTTACGATACAGAAGGAAATATAAAAATTACAAAAGTATATAAAAAACCAACAATCAATGAAATCAAAAATATAATTGATAAAAAATTTATAGGAGAGATATTGCAAACACCTCCAATGTTCAGCGCTAAAAAAATAAATGGTAAAAATGCCTATGAATTAGCGAGAAAAGGTGAAAAGTTAAAAATTAAACCAGTAAAAATAAAAGTGAATAATATTAAAATTAAAAAATACGATTTTCCATTTTTAGAATTAGAAATAAACTGCTCAAAAGGGACCTATATTAGGTCAATTGCAAACGATTTAGGAAAAAAATTAAAAACTGGAGGGGTATTAGTAGAGCTACAAAGAACAAAAATCGGACAATTTGATATAAAAGATGCAGTTAAACAAAGTGATTTATCGAAAGAAACATTAGAAAAAAATAAATTAAACATTAAATATGTTATCAAAAAAATAAAAGGAGAGAACTAGTCTCTCCGTTTTTTATCATGCTTACTTCTTTATGAGAATTTGATTTCTGTCGGGTCCATAACTCAACATAGTAACTGGAACTTCCAAATAATCCTCGATAAAAGAAATATACAGTTTAATTGCTTCGGGTAAGTCTTTCCAATTCTTAATACCCTCCACGCTACAATTAGAAAGATCTATTTCATCATACACTGGAATTACTGAATCAAGTGCTTCCATAAGTACCGGTGGAATGTTCTCTGTGGCGTAATTATACTTAGTGCAGATTTTCACTCTTCCAATCTTGCAAAGGACATCTATACAAGTTAGAGCTATTTCGGTTATTCCATTCATATCAATGGTTCTTTTTAAAAGGACTAGATCCAACCAACCACAATTTCTTGGTCTCCCAGTTGAAGCTCCATACTCATGTCCAATTTCCCTTATCTTTTCATGAATATCAACTTCTTTAATGTATGTAGGAAACGGACCATTTCCAACTCTTGTAAAATAGGACTTTACAACACCAACAACTCTCTTGGGCGCAGTATTTATACCAATCCCACAACTTGTAAGTATTGCTCCATAGGTGCTTGGGTGTGATGTAACATATGGATACGAACCATGATAAAGATCAAGAAGCGCTCCTTGGGCGCCCTCATACAAAATCTTTTTTCCACTTTGACTGCAATTGTAAATATAATCATCATCCACAATACAATCCCTAAAATATTCTGCATGAGTAACTAGTTTATCGAACTCAGCCTTGAGGTCTTCACTGGTAAAAGCTGGCACTCCATAGGATTTCAAAGACATGTTTATCTCTCTTGCCAATTTTTCTAATTTGACTCTCAATGTTTCTTGATCTAACAAGTCAATTAACCTAATAGCATACCTAGCTGCTCTTTGTTCATAACTCGGCCCAATTCCCTTACATGTGGTTCCTATGTTGCCTGATTTTTTATAAAAATTTTCCCTGGCTTTATCGAGAATTACTGAAAAATTGGTAATCAGTGTAACTGTACCGTATATTTTCAATCTTTCTTTTATAAACAAACCTCCGCTCTCAATATCCAGAATTTCTTTCTTAAGTGTATCAAGATTCAAAACACAACTTGAAGCAATAACTAGTTCAGTATTGGGATTTAACGCTCCACAGGGAAGTATATGAAAAACATACTTCTTGCCAGAAATAAAAATTGTATGTCCGGCATTATCACCTCCCTGAAATCTTACTACGACATCCATGCTTTCTGATAAAACATCAGCGATTTTTGCTTTTGCTTCATCTCCCCATGCACATCCTAAAACAGCTATGGAATTCATTATTCCTCCTTCAATTTAGCATTATTTATTTTTTAACTTCAATAAGATTAGCATCGCAACCTATATTTGTCAAAAACTTTAAACACTTGAAATGTATCAATTTTTATGCTAAATTATGAATACTCCAATAAACGCTCAAAACATAAATTAAGAATTTAATTTTAGTATGAAATGTAGAACCTGATAACTCAGCTCTGAAACTTCATACTTCAAACATAAAATTATGCCTCAAAAAAAATCAGCTAAAAAGGAAATAAGAAAATCAAAAAAAAGAACAGCGAGAAATAAACAAATAAAAAGAAGAATAAAGCAAATGGTAAAAAATGTTGATAAAGTTGTTGCTGTAAGTCAAGAAGAAGCAAAAAAATTCTATGATAAATTACAAAAAAGTGTCGATAAAGCAGCAAAAAAAGGAAACCCAATGAAAAAAAATAAAGCCAATAGAATAAAATCTCGTGTGGCTAAAAAAATTAACAAAATTCAATCAGACATCAAGGAAAAATAAATTAAGAATTGTTTTTGGTTTCAGTTTTGATGATTTTGCTTTTATATCTAATTCTAAAAGTTTCCTATAGATTTTCTCTAATTCATATAAAGAGTACATGCTAGCAATAGCTGTACTTTTTTTTATTACATAAGGATGAAGAGATAAATACTTTGCTAGTTGAGTATTTGAGATTCCGTCTTCTAGCGCTGATTTTATTCTTAATAAAATTCTATACTGCCTTATTACCATAGATAGTATATGTTGTGCACTTATCCCTAGGGACATTTGTTCATTTAATAATTTTATAGCATCTACTTTTTTCTTCTCTGCTAATTTTTCCGCAAATAAAAACATATTTTCATTAATAGATGGACTAATAATTTGCAACATTTCTTCTTTTGAAATAGTTTCTTTTGTACTGTGATTAACAACCTTTTCTATTTCATTTGCAAGACAATAAAGATCATTTCCAATTAGTCCCAAAAGGTTTTCTGCATCTTTTTTGCTAATTATTTTATTATTTTTTTTAAATTGCCTAATTATCCATTCTACTATCTTAAAATCTGATAATTTATTAAATTCCCACTTATATTTTAAAGAATTTAGTTCTTTTAATATTTTTAATTTCTCAGCGCTAGATGATTCTTTTTTTGTAGACAGTGAGTTATCTTCATAAAAAACTAAAATATTGTCTTCGCCCTCGTTTTGCAATTTAGACATATTCTCTATTAAATAATTTGCTAATTCTTTACTGATTTTTTGTTGCAAAATATTTCTAATTATAACAAGTTTTTTGTTAGCTAAAAATCCAGTTTGAGCAAATTCTTTTGACAACTTATCAATATCTGGATTTTCAATATTAACAACATTGTATCCAGATGGATCAAATTCTTTTATAAATTTATCTTTTATTTGTTGTAATTTCAGAGATGATCTATAATTATCCTCTCCGTATATAAAAAAAAGCATATCAATAAATATAAATTATAAATTATTTACACTCACCCCAATTACGACCGCTACTTACCTCGACTTTTATTGGCAAACCAAAATCATATATACCTTCCATTATATTTTGGACTTTTTTTGAAACTTTTTCAATGTCTTTATTTGGCACCTCAAGAACAAGTTCATCATGAACCTGTAAGAGCATCCTCGAATCGCGTGAAATAGTCCCTAATTCATTTGCAATTTTAATCATGGCCATTTTTATCAAATCTGCGGCAGTTCCCTGAATTGGCATATTTATAGCCATTCTCTGTGCCATGGCTTGTATCATCGGAGCGCGAGAATGAATTTCTGGGATATATCTTTTTCTTCCAAAAAGGGTACAGACATAACCATTTTTTTCTGCAAATACTTTTATTTTTTCTAAATAATTTTTTACTTTTTTATATAATGTAAAATATTTCTCTATAAAATTCTTAGCTTGTTCCATATTTAAATCAGTTCTTTGCATAAGCCCACGAGGTCCAAGACCATAAATAACGCCAAAATTAATTTCCTTTGCCATGCGTCTTTGTGGTTTACTAACATCATCTAAACTAATATTATTAATTTCAGCTGCGGTTCTAAGATGAATATCCTCGCCATTTTTAAATGAATTTATCATCTTATCGTCTTTTGAAAGTGACGCAACAATGCGTAGTTCAATTTGTGAGTAATCAAGTGACACAAGAGAAAAACCCTGTTTTGCAATAAAAACTTTCCTAATTTTTTTACCCAATTCTGTTCTAATAGGAATATTTTGTAAATTTGGATTAGAAGATGACAATCTTCCTGTAGAAGTAACCGCTTGATTAAAACTTGTATGAATTCGTTGATTTTTATCAGCATTTTCAATTAAAGAATTCACATAAGTTGATTGTAATTTATTTATTTCTCGATAATCTGAAATTAAATCAATTATCGGATGAAGTCCTTTCATTTTTTCTAATTCAGCAGCTGCAGTTGAAAAACCGGTTTTGGTTGATTTTATTCCTTTTGTAGGAATTTCTAATTTTTTAAATAAAATCTCTTTTAATTGTTGAGTTGAATTAATATTAAACTCACATCCAGCTAATTCATGAATTCCCTTGGTGAGTTCATCTAATTTTTTCTGGAAATCTTTTTTCAACTTTTTTAAATAACTCATGTCAACCATTATTCCATCTAATTCCATATCTGCTAAAACTTTCACAAGTGGCATTTCTAATTTTAAAAATAAATTATCTAATTTCTCAGATTCTAAATCTTTTTTATATTTTTTATATAATTTAAATGTATAATCAGCATCTTCGCATGAATAATTAGAAATTTTTTCAATATTCACATCTTCCATATTTAGTTGATCTTTTCCTTTTTTACCAATCAACTCTTCTATTGCTTGCATTCTATAACCCAACTCTGAGAAAACCAAATCACCTAATTTTAAACTTCTATCTGTTTTTGATAGTAAATATCCGGCAATAAGAGTGTCGAAATAGATATTTTTTAATTCAACTCCATAATTTTTCAAAACCTGATAATCGTATTTTATATTGTGTCCTATTGTTTTTTTTGTTTCTAATATTTTTGATAATTTTTCTAAATATTCTTTTTTATAAACCAAAAAATATGCTTCTCCACTCTTAAAACAAAAACTAATTCCTAGTAATTTTGCTTCCATCGCATTAAATGAAGTTGTTTCTGTATCTAGGGCAAACTCATCTTCAGTATATATTTTTTTATAAAATAAATTAAAATCAGAATCTGTTTTTATAAGATGATAATTTAAGGTATTTTTAATTTCTTTAAACTCAAACAAACCACCTCTTGCTTTTGAAAATTTGGGAATTTTATTTAATAAACTTCTAAATTCATATTTTTGAAAAGTATTATAAACCATTCCTTCGTCAGAAAAATCCCACTTTGCTTTTTCTAAACTAAAATCAATATTTACATTCCTATCTATTGTAGCTAATTCATAACTAAAATATGCATCTTTTTTACCATTAATAATTTTTTCTTTTATGCTTTCAGAAAAATTTGATTTCTTAATTTGTTTATAAATTTCATCAATGGTTTTAAATTTTTTAAGAAGCTCTATCGCGGTTTTTTCGCCTATTCCTTTTATGCCAGGAATATTATCAGAAGCATCGCCACGCAAAGCTTTGTAATCAATCATTTGTGATGGTTTTAGAGAATATCTTTCATAAACCGCTGCGTCGTCATAAATAGCTGCTTCTGTTATCCCTCTTTTAAATGTATAAACTTTGATATTTTCTCCTACTAATTGCAAACAATCCATATCACCTGTCACAATATAAACTCCTAAATCTTTCCTTCCTCGCAATTTTTCTGCAATTGTTCCTATTAAATCATCTGCTTCAAATCCTGATTTTTCAAAAATAGGAACATCAAATGAATTTAAAATTTCTTTTATAATGGGAATTTGATTATATAATTCATCTGGTTGTTTTATTCTTTTTGCTTTGTAATTCTCAAATTTCTCATGCCTAAATGTTTTTGCCCTCATATCAAAAGTTGAACAAATATAATCTGGCTTCAATTCAGAAATAATTTTTAAAAACATAGAGGTAAATCCAAAAGCGGCATTTACCATAACACCGTCTTTTGTATTTAATTGAGGAATTGCATGCCACGCTCTATGAAGCATGGCATTACCATCTATAATAATAAATTTTTTCATATCATTAAAATCCTAGTATAAAAAAGATGAAAAGCATTATTCCAAAAACATAAAACGACAGTACAAAATTCTTTTTCTGAAAAAATGATTTCAATCCATTATTTTTAAATATCGGTTTGTAGTTTATATAATTAGTAAAAGCCAAACTAAATATCTCATAAAAACCCACTGATAAAAATATTACAAGATAAAGCTCTATTATGACTATAAGCAAATTATTTGGAAAAGCCAAAATCATTGGATAAAAAAGTACAAGACCAATTATTGTACCTATAAAAACACCGATAAGTGAAATTATAATTCTAAAAATATAAAAAACTAGATTATTTGCTTTTAGATGTTTCATATATGTATTTTATCATGCCATGTAATTGGGTCAATCCATACAATACACAATAAAAATGGTATAAAATCAATTTATTTTAATATACCGGTTGAAAATATTACTTTTTTCTGATAATATTCACACATGATGAAAATGGTCACGTAGCCAAGTGGTAAGGCAGAGGTCTGCAAAACCTTTATTCACCGGTTCGATTCCGGTCGTGACCTCCAAAAATTCATTTTAAAAAATCGTTTAACTATAAAATATAATATTCCAAGTTCTGTGAAAAACAAAAATGTCAGATTTTAACTGACATTTTTTTATATGTGCTATATATAAATTTAATAAATTTCTATTTCTAATGTTTTTCTACCGAATTTTATTGCATCATTTTTATCCCTCATCCAAATATCTATGTGATTTTGATATCTTGCATTCATTCTATCTTCAACAGTAAAAACTCTATTTGGATCAATTGATGGAATTTTTACTTTTGTACCAAATGGTAAAATGTTTGTAGCTATTACATCTTCTTCATTGTGCTCGCACAAATCAAAGCCATTTGCTGTTATACATGGACTAGAATCTGTTTGAGCGACTTCTGAATTGTACGCACTAGCAGAAACTATCATTTTTTTAATTGCTTGCCTTTCCTTCACTACGGGAAAACTAGGTGAGCTAGAATCTAAATTTTCTATATTATCGTCTGATAAATCATTGATACTGTATTCATTTAGCTTACTCGGGCTTGGTTCCTCAGATTGATCTGTTAATATGTCTGAATTATCAATATTTGTTGAAATAGCCATACTCTGATGTGGAAACATAAAAGAGCAAAATATACTTATTGCTATTGCAAGTATTTTTGACTTATTATAGGCCAATTTCCCGTATTTTCTGGCCTTTTTGACCATTTTTAGTGCTTTTTTGGACATATAATAGTGTTTATTAATTAAAAAAATATCTAGCACATTATAGCCTAGATATTTCATAAGACATTATCATATCTAAATTTTTCTGTCAAGCACTATAATATAAAAAAATAATCAGATAAAAAAAACTACAAACATAAAAAACAACCCCAATAAGGTTGATTTTTAAACTCCGCTTTGTATTACTTTAAAATAAAACGCAATTTTAAAAAGTTTTTCAAATATTATTGTTAAAATATGGAGTTAAAAAACTTAGCGCAATTCCACTATGTGAGGTCCAAAAATAATGGTCAAAAAAGTTGATTATCAAAATTATTAAAATAGGTAATATAAATAAATAATTCTTTTGTTTGATTTTGTTAAAAATTGCATAAATAAAAATCAACAAATAACAAATCAAACCCCAAATTCCTAATTCAGATAAAATAAGAAGATAAACATTATGAACTGGCTGATAATCCCAAACATCCAACTTTGAATTAATATTTTCATAAATGTGTGGAATATAATTTCCCAGGCCAACTCCCGACACCCAATTATTTTCTAAAAGTTTATATGCTTGATTATTTAAAATAGATCTTTCGCTTATGGATTTTAATTCTAACCTGTCTTCTTGTAAAACCCTTGAATAAATTAAATCTTTAAAAATAAATATATTTATAAAACATATTATAAAAATAAAAAGAGAAATTACTAATAAATTTTTATAGCTCTTTTTTAGAATTTGAAAAATAAACAAAAGAAACAAACATATCAACAATGCAAAAAAAGCACTTCTGGAAAATGTTAAAAACAAAACCTCAAGTAAAAACCCCGATATTAAAAAATATGAAAATCTTGTTTTTTTGTTTAAATTATTATCTGTAAAAAATAAAATTAATAAAAATATAATTGCAATCACTATAAATCCTCCAAAAACATTTGGATGAGTAAATCCCCCATAAATTCTTAAAAATCTTCCTGAGCAATTTTCTAAAACAGATGTTCCCCCAGCGCTCGATAAGTGCTGTGCTATGCCTAGATATTTATTCGGTTCAATATTTTGATTTATAAACTGAAAGATTCCGATAATTCCGTGAAAAACAATACTGGTAATAAAAAAAATAAATAATTTCTTAAAATCTATTTTTACAAACTGCAAAATAAATAATATAGCAACACATTCTATTATTCTTAGAAAATAATAAAAATACATTTCTAAATTACTTGCAAAAAAATAATTTATAGAACATATCAAAAGAAATAAAAAACAAATTAAAAATTGTTTATCCAATTTAATTGTTTTTATTTGTTTTATTTTAAAACATAAAAATAAAAACACTATCAACGCAAAAATTATATCGGATGCGTATATAGACAATTTTCCATATTCAAACTCATTGGCGCCCAAAGTAAGATATCTAAAAATATATCTTGTTTGAAATGCTAACAAAAAAACAAAAATATATATTAAATATTCTATAACTTTATTAATATTTGTGAAGATTTTTTTCATACTTTATTTAGACAAAAACCTTGTTTTTTCCATAAATATCCTATTATAATACTTTCTTGGATCTGTCTCGTGAAATTTTAACATTTTATCATTTACAATAACATCTTTTTCTCCGTTGTTTCTTTTTGATTTTTTATTAAAAGACATTTTAAAAATCTGAATTTTTTCTAGTATATAATTTAAAAGCATCCCTATTTCATTGCCCAAAATAATTTCAAAAAAATGTTTGAAATATTGAGAAACCTCGGATTCTCTTATAAAACTTCCCGAAATGTTATTAAATTCAATAAAATTAGGAATTCTTTTTAAAATCCAACTGTTATTTGATATAAACTTGTCATATTCTTCTTTTCCCAAAATTGGAAAAATCTGTGTAAACCAAAAATAAAACCACAATTCATTTTCATAACACAAATCCTCTAAATTTAGATTATTGTCTGTTAAATAAAAATTTAAACACAATCTGTTTTTTATTTTTTTACCATGTCTTCTTTTTCCTAAAATATGAGCAACTATAGTTACAAAAAATCTAGAAAACCACAAATAATCTTTTTTTACAATTATAAATAAATCTATATCTGAATCTTTTTGTGTATTAAAATGTGGAATTGAGCCAGACAAACAAACGCACTTTACAAATGGTATATATCTTATAAATTGTGCTTTTTTTAAAGCGATTTTTATTTTTTTCTGACTATTTACTCTGTTAACTTTTCTGTTTTCTAAAATATGTTTTCTGCCTTTTAAAAAATAAAATCCATTTTTGGATTCTGTATATCTTTTTATGTTTTCGCTATTTTCTAATTCTCTTACCACATCTTTTAACTTACACGAATAATCTATTAAAAAATTACATATTTCTAAAGATGTTAATGGATAATTAAATATATCAAAATATATGAGTGTTTTTAAAATTGATTTTTCTAATTCATTCATAATAAATTTTTTAAATACTTCCCGGTATAAGAAATTTTACTTTTTGATAATTCTTTAGGCGTACCGCATGCAACAATTTCTCCACCTTCATCTCCACCTTCTGGACCCAAGTCAATAATCCAATCAGCGCACTTTATAACCTCTAAATTATGTTCAATTATCAAAACGCTGTTACCCTTATCAACTAATTTTTGTAAAATATCTATTAACTTTTTTACATCTTCAAAATGTAATCCAGTCGTTGGCTCATCTAATATATAAAGTGTTTTTCCTGTGGCTTTTCTTGATAATTCCGTCGCTAATTTTACACGCTGAGCTTCTCCACCGGACAATGTTGTTGCTGACTGTCCAAGCTTTATATATCCCAATCCAACATCATTTAATGTTTTTAATTTGTTAAAAATAATTGGTTTGTCAGAAAAAAACTTCATTGCTTCAGATACTGACATATTTAAAACATCTGAAATATTTGCATCTTTATAATGAATATCTAAAATTTCCTTTCCGTATCTTTTTCCATCACACTCTTCACATTCTACATATATATCTGGCATAAAGTTCATTTCAATTTTAATAAGTCCATTTCCCTGACAAGCTTCACATCTTCCACCCTTAACATTGAAACTAAATTTACCTAATTTATACCCCATTAACTTTGATTCTGGCAAACCCGCAAAAAGATCCCTAATATATGTAAATACTCCTGTATAGGTCGCTGGATTCGAACGTGGAGTGCGACCAATGGACGACTGATCTATATTTATAACCTTATCAATATTTTCTAATCCTTTTATGGTCTTATGGCGACCTGGAATATCTTTTGATCTTGTGAGTTTTGAAGAAAGTGCTTTTCCTAAAATTTCAAAAACAAGTGTTGATTTACCACTTCCAGAAACACCCGTAAAGCAAACTAGCATGCCCAATGGTATTTTAACATCTATATCTTTTAAATTAAACTCAGAGGCCCCAAGTATTTCTAAAAATTTACCATTTCCATTTCTATATGATTTAGGTAAATCAATCTTGGAACCTCCCGATAAATACTTTCCCGTTATAGATTTTTTATTCTTTTTAATTTCCTCCGGAGTGCCATATGCAACAATATGACCACCATTCTCCCCAGCCCCAGGACCAATATCAACAACAAAATCAGAGGAAAGAATAGTATCTTTGTCATGCTCTATAACAACTATTGTATTTCCTAACATTTTTAAATCTTTCAAAATTTTAATAAGTCTATAATTGTCTTTTTGATGCAACCCTATTGATGGCTCATCTAATATATACAAAATACCAGAAAGTGAAGAATTTATTTGAGTAGCAAGTCTCAATCTCTGCGCCTCTCCCCCAGATAAAGAAATAGAGGTTCTATCTAAACTTAAATATCCAAGACCTAAATCTAAAATTGATGAAGTTCTTTTTAAAATTTCCCTTATAGCTCCCTCGGCTATTTGCAAATCACGAGAATTTAATTTCTTAAATTTTATAATTTCATCAAATAGTTTTTTAAAATCCTTTACTGTAAGAGAAGAAAACTCACTAATATCTTTGTCTAAAACTTTAACTGACAGCGCTTCTTTTTTTAATCTTTTTCCATTACATTTTTCACATATATGCGATCTCATACATTTTTCTATTTCTGATTTTACATAATCAGAATCTGTTTCTAAATATTTTTTTTCCAAATATTGTACTACCCCTGCTTCATCATCTTTTCCATATAAAATTATATTAATTTTTTCTTGCGGTAAATTTTTCACTGGAATATTTAAATCTATATCATTCTTTGCGGATATCTTATTTAAAATTTTATAGTAAACATTCTGATTTACAGAAATTTTATAAAGCAACCTTAATGCGCCCTCCGATAGACTCAGCCTATTATTTGGAATTAGGAGTTCTGGATCTATTTTCATTTCTATCCCAAGCCCACCGCAATTCATACAAGCACCACTTGGACTATTAAATGAAAAATCCTTGGATTCTAAAATTGGAAAATTTTTATTACATTTGTAGCAATATAGTTGATTGCTATAAATTTTCTCATTGTCCAACTGAGTATCTTTTACAATCACAAAACCATTTGATAAATCAAGTGCTGTCGAAACATTCGTATTTAAAGTATTATTTAAATTTTTATCTTTCAGTAAATCAATTTTTTCTATCACTATATCAACAACTGAATCATCTGCAATTCTTTTATTTACAGTGTCTGTGATGGACAGTACTTCTCCATCAACACGCACCAAATCATATCCACTTCTTTTTATTTTTGAAATTATATTTAAATTTGGTTTTTTATTTTTCGTAATTGGAGATAAAATATATACTTTTTTATCTTTAAAGTCTTCCCTTATTCTTTTTACAATTTGTTTTAATTCTTGTTTTTCAATAATGCTTCCACAATTTATGCAATGAACCTTTCCTATTCTTGAAAAAATTAAACGAAGATAATCATAAATCTCCGTTACAGTACCGACTGTAGATCTAGGACTTCTATTATGAATACCCTGATCAATTGAAATGGCTGGTGGAAGGCCATCAATTCTATCAACATCTGGCTTATCTAAAAGTCCCATAAATTGCCTTGAATATGTTGACAATGATTCCATATATCTGCGTTGCGCTTCTGCAAAAAGCGTATCAAAGGCAAGCGATGATTTTCCAGAACCAGAAAGCCCACTTATTACTATAAATTTATTTCTGGGAAAATCTATGTTTATATTTTTTAAGTTGTGCACTCTCGCGCCCCTTATAACTATTTTTTGATTATCAATCATAATAAAATTCTAAATGCCTGATTACAAAGATTAATTCAGGCTTTATAGGATCATAACTTTGATACCTATTTGTAGATAAAGTTAGCTTCAATTGTACACCTATTTAGCTTTCTAGTCAATAATTTGTACAGTTAACAGTCAAGGGTTACACTTTCTAAATACTTTTCTTGAGGAGTAAGTCCATTAAGAGTTAAATGTATTCTTTTAAAATTATAATAATCTAACCATTCATAAGGGGTTTTCCATATTCTATTAACATTTTGAT